>CAYMSL010000045.1:12038-13229 GCA_964393095.1 uncultured Oscillospiraceae bacterium
CTTGCTCGACCCGGATGGGCGGCTCGTCGTACTAAGCTGCGACCCGATCACCTCGGCAAGCGTCGCGCATCTTGGGCGGCTGACGGTGCACGTATCCTGCAACGACGCGGCCGCCGCCGGGGCGGAACCTGTGGGGCTGCTTGTAACCCTGCTGATGCCGCCGGACGGTACCCACGAAGAGCTCGGCCGCATCGCGGACGACATTGCCCAAGCGGCGCGCATCGCCCGCGTAGACATACTTGGCGGCCACACCGAGGTAACCGACGCGGTCACGCGGCCCGTAACCAGCGCCTGCGTCATCGCGCTGCGCCCGCGCGAAAACGCCCTGCCCGGCATGCGCCCCGGCGACGCCGTGGTGCTCACGAAGTCCGCCGCCGTCGAAGGCACCGCCATCCTCGCCGAGGACTACGCGCACCTGCTTTTGGGCGTACCCGAGAAATTGCTCGCCTCGGCACGCGCGCTTGCCGGCGATCTCAGCGTCGTGCCGGAGAGCGCCGTTGCCATGCAAAACGGCGCCACCGCGATGCACGACGTCACCGAGGGCGGCGTACTCGGCGCGGCGTGGGAGCTTGCGTTTGCCGGCGGCTGCGCGGTCGCGATCGACTCCTCCCGCATCCTTGTGCGTCCCGATACGGATGCGATCTGCCGCGCGCTCGGGCTAGACCCGCTGCGCCTGCTCGGCAGCGGCGGTCTGCTCATCGCAGCAAGCGACGGCGCGCGCATGCTTGCGGCCCTCTCGCGGGCGGGCATTTCCGCCGCGATCATCGGCCATGCGGTCGAAGGCGCGCAAAGCAGCTGCGACGGCCTGCCGCTTGAGGAACCACACGCGGATGAAATCTATCGCTTGTCGGATCGTGTCTGACATGCTATAATTTAAAATTGCAGCTTGGGGGATTGAAACGATGTACAGCATGACAGGATTTGGCAAGGGTGTCGCCGCCCGCGACGGGCGCGAGATCAGCGTCGAGCTCAAGAGCGTCAACCACCGCTACTTCGACGTGTCGATGCGGCTACCGCGGCATCTTTCCTTCCTCGAGGACACGATTCGCACTCTGCTTGCCAAGCGTCTCTCGCGCGGGCATGTGGATGTTTACGTCAACTACCGCAACGCGCGCTCCGACGCGCGCATGGTGGAGCTCGACGCGCCGCTGCTGAAAGCCTACGTTTCCGCCTCCCGTGCGGCAAACGAAA
>CAYMSL010000046.1:0-2435 GCA_964393095.1 uncultured Oscillospiraceae bacterium
GTGCGCGGCAGTGCTGGAATTGGCAGACAGGCACGTTTGAGGGGCGTGTGCGCAGGCGTATGGGTTCAAGTCCCATCTGCCGCACCAAAGCAAAGGGCACCCATTTATGGGTGCCCTTTGCTTTGGCCTATACGTTTAAAGGGACTTGAAGCCCCGGCGGCGGCTTAGCCGCCGCAAAATCGCAGCAGTGCTGCGATTTTAGGGGCCGGATTCGCGGCATAAGCCCAAGAGCGCAGCCGGGACGGCAAGCTCGCGTGGCTGACAGGCCGCGAATAAGTCCCATCTGCCGCACCAAAGCAAAGGGCACCCATTTATGGGTGCCCTTTGCTTTGGCCTATACGTTTAAAGGGACTTGAAGCCCCGGCGGCGGCTTAGCCGCCGCAAAATCGCAGCAGTGCTGCGATTTTAGGGGCCGGATTCGCGGCATAAGCCCAAGAGCGCAGCCGGGACGGCAAGCTCGCGTGGCTGACAGGCCGCGAATAAGTCCCATCTGCCGCACCAACAAAAGATTAGGAGTTACCTAACTTTTTCTCTTTGTTTTGACATGCAGGGTACGCGTAAAACGGTATACCGATCAAAAGCCTGCAGACAAAAAGAAAGCGGCGCAAGGTGCGGCGAGCAATTCGAGGCATGCTATCCTTGCGTATTTGCGGCGCGGCATTTTGCGCGGTGTTTCGGCTGCCGGGAGGGACGCCGCCTCGAAAGCGGTTTGCATATTCAATTTTTATTGTTGATAGACTAAGGCCGGTAAAAGCGCAGTATTTGAAGGGGAAAGCGCCATGCTGGAGTATTTTAAAAAAATACTCAGAACATTGAAGATAAAAACAGAAGCGGAACAGCGCGAACAGGCCGAGACGAAGCCCGCTCTTCAAGGCTTCGACGTTTCGCTGGATCAAAACCTCGCGCTTTTTCGGCAGCGGCTCGGAAACAGCCCGGATATCGTCATCAAGGAATTTCAGATGGACGCGCCCAAGGGGCCGCGCGGCGCGCTGATTTTAATCGACGGCCTCGTCAACCAGGAGAACGTCAACCTCAGTATCCTCAAGCCCCTGATGTATCAGGCAAGGCTCAAGACGAAGCTCGAGCATGCCGGCACCTTCGACATCGCCGGCCTGGGTCGGGAGTATTTGTCCGCGAGCGAAGTGAAAGTGCTCGGTACGCTCGACGATGCTTTGGGCAACCTGTTTTCCGGCGAGGTCATACTGCTCGTCGACAAGGCGGAAGAAGCGCTCTCCATCGGCCTAAGAAAGTGGGAGAAGCGCGGCGTTGACGAGCCGCAGACCGAAACGGTGGTGCGGGGGCCAAGAGAGGGATTTACCGAGACGCTGCGCACCAACACCTCGATGCTGCGCCGCAAGATTAAAAACGCCAACTTGCGCTTGGAGTCGATGAAGATCGGGCGGCAGACCAACACGGACATCTGCATCGCCTATATCGAAGGCATCGTCAGGCCCGGCTTAATCGACGAGCTCAAGAAGCGGCTCAATGCCATCAGCACCGACTCCGTGCTCGATTCGGGTTATATCGAGGCGTATATCGAGGACACGCCATACTCTATTTTTGCGACCGTGAACAACAGCGAGCGGCCGGATACGATCGCAAGCAGGCTGCTCGAAGGCCGCGCGGCGGTCTTCGTGGATGGTTCGCCCTTTGTGCTGACCGTACCCGCTGTGTACATCGAGTTCTTCCAATCGCCCGAGGACTACTATATCCGCACGTATTACGCGTTTGCGCTGCGGCTCATCCGCGTGTTCAGCTTTCTCATTACGATCCTCGCGCCCGCGCTGTATGTCGCCGTCACAACGTTTCACCAGGAACTCCTTCCGACGAAGCTGCTCTTTACGATAGCCGCGGGGCTTTCGGGGGTTCCTTTTCCCGCAATGGTGGAAGCGCTGATCATGATGGTCCTCTTCGATATACTCAAGGAAGCGGGGATTCGCCTGCCCAAGCCGATCGGCAGCGCAATCAGCATCGTCGGCGCGCTCGTCATCGGCCAATCTGCGGTTTCGGCGGGGCTTATCGGCCCGTTTATGATCATCGTGGTATCGATCACCGCCATATCCAGCTTCGTGGTGCCCGCGCAAACGGACTCCCTATCGCTGCTGCGCTATATATTTCTGCTGCTTGCCGGGTTCCTCGGCGGCTTCGGGATCATCATGGGCCTTTTGTTCGTGCTGGTCTATCTTGTTTCGCTGAAATCGTTCGGCGTGTTCTATCTTTCGCCGATTACGCCGTTTAATCGGCAGGGTATGAAAGACAGCTTTGCGCGCATGCCGCTCTGGACGATGGTGAAACGCCCGTTTACGCCGGCGTCGCAGAATGACGTGCGCCGTAGGCCGCGCGAAACGTTTTCCGAACGGAAAGGGGGCTGATGCGCTTTGCGAAGAAAGCTCAAGACGCTTGCCTGTGCCGCCCTCGCGGTGTTGATGCTGCAG
>CAYMSL010000046.1:2445-13164 GCA_964393095.1 uncultured Oscillospiraceae bacterium
AACGAGCTCGTCATCGTGATGGGCTTCGGCATGGACAGCGACATAAAAGACCCCGACAACATCAAGCTTACCGCCCAGATCGTCCTGCCCGAAAAGATCCCTTCGTCGCAGGAGGGCGGGGCGTCCTCGTCCGATTCCGAAGGCCCGTATTATAATCTTGACAGCTCCGAAAAGAACACCTTCGAAGCCATGCGCGGGTATACGCATATGGTATCGGGCAGGCTGTACGTGGCGCATACGCAGGTTTTTGTGATCGGCCGCGCAATGGCGCAAAAGGGCATCGCACCGGCCCTTGACTTTTTTACACGCGCCAAGGAAACGCGCCCTACCGCCAAAATCGTGGTATCGGAAACGACCGCGAGCGAGATGCTCGGCGTGAAACCGCAAATGGAAATGCTCCCCGCGACGCACATCTCGAGACTCGTGGAGGGGCAGGCGATCAACTCGCAATCCAAAGAGATCATATTGCTGGATTACGTAAAGGCCATGCAAAGCCCCACCTCTTCGCTGATTGCCCCGATCGTGCGAATTGAGGAAAGAGAAGGGAAACGGATCGCCGCGGTGAGCGGAATGGCGGTATTCAAGGCGGACAAAATGGTGGGGGAACTCAGCAAGGATGAAACGCGCGGCCTGCTCTGGGCTTTGGGAGAGATTCAAAGCGCGGTGATCAGCGTCGCAATCGCGGATGGCATCGCTTCGTTCGAAGTGCTCGATGCCAAAAGCAAGGTAACGCCGGTCATTTCCGATGGCAGCGTGACCATGAAGATAGAGATTTCCGCGTCGGTTAAGCTTGCGGAGCAGACCTGCAAAGAGAATCTTGCAGACCCCGGGCGCATCGGAGAGCTCGAGACGCTGGTGAGCGAGGCGATCCATGGCGAAATTACGCAGGCTTATCGAAAAGCGGCGTCGCTCAAAGCGGATGTGTTCGGTTTCGGCGAGGTGGTTCGCAAGCATGAAAAGGAAAGCTGGCGTAAAATGGAACCGGATTGGGAAAGGCTGTTCGGCGAGATAACGCTGGACATCAGCGCCGACGTTATGCTCAAGTCGGTAGGTTCTCTCGAAAGACCGGCGTGGGAAAAGCAGAATGGGGAATAAGGAAGGTATGACGGGCACGGGGATAACGGCATGACGCTAGCGATCATTGCATTTTTCAGTCTGACCGCTTTAATCGAAATCCCAAGATTGGCGCGGGAAAAGAGGATAAAGGAGCTTGTCTGGTTCTGCGTTTTTTCCGCGGTCGGTCTCACGCTTTTGCTCATGCTCGCGGCAAATGTGAAAATACCCGGCCCCATCATGGTGATCATGGGATGGCTCGATCAAATCGGGCTGCATTATCCCGGGTAAAAGAGGGAAAACGATGAACGATGGCATTAAAACATCACAGCTTACGCCGCTGAGTGTCAGCTTTGTGCTGGGCTCGTTGCTGCTGATTACGATGATCGACGGCGTTACCGCGCACGACACCTGGATGGTTGTGATCGCCGGGTTTGTCATATGCTTGCCGTTCCTCATGATTTACGCGCATTTGGCCAAACGCTTTCCCGGCAAAAGCCTCATCGAAATGAACGACATCATATTCGGCAAGGTCATCGGTAAAGTCGTATCGCTGATCTATGTTGTGTATTTTTTTCTGCTGCTTACCTTCAATATCAATGACGCCGCAGGGTTTTACACCGGTTACATCATGCCGGATACGCCCGATATGTTGTTTATGGTCATATTCACGCTGGTTTCTGCGTTCGCGGCCCATAGGGGAATCGCCGCGATTGCAAAGCTGAGCCTGATTATAGCGGTAATGGTGGCTGCCGTGGTGGTGATCACGACGTCGTTGCTGCTCGGGAATATGGATTTTTCCAATCTGCTTCCGCTGTTTGATCAGCCCTTGATACGGTATGTGCAGGCGTCGCAAATCATCGTGGAACTTCCGTTTCTCGAGGTTGTTTCGCTGCTCATGGTCGTGCCGTTGATCAAAGACAACCGGAGGCTGACACGCTCCTGGGTGGCGGGCGCCGCCATCGCGGCGCTGCTGATACTGACGATCGTGCTGCGCAATACGCTCGTTCTCGGAGCCGCTTCGAATATTTATGGCGACAATTCTTTCGAAGCGGTCCGACTGATCAACATCGGAGAGTTCCTGACACGCATCGAGCTGCTCATCGCGATCAATTCCACGGCTGTGCTCTTTCTCAAGACCGGCGTGCTTTACTACGTCACGACAAAAGGGATCGCACAGCTTCTGCGCCTTGAGCGCCACAACGCGCTCATACTGCCGATTGGCAGCATCGCCTTGGTATTCGCTTACGTCAAGGTGGATTCGGCGGTGATACACGCGATTTGGGGCGCGCAGTATGCGCCGGTATTCTCCTTTCCGTGCACCGTGCTTTTTCCGCTCATCATGTTTATCGTCGCGGCGGCAAGAAAGCTTACGACGCCGCCCGATCCCGGGAGTTCTTCGACGTATTAGCAAAAGAGCGCGAACTACTTGCGGGGCCGCACCCGTGCAATCGCCGGCGCCGAAACGGAACACAGGCGGTGCCGTGATCCGGTACGGCCGGAAGAAGCGCTTTTATTCAAGCGCTGCCACGACCGTGCAGCGCGCGCGGCCCGGCTTGTGGCGGATGAGGCAGCCGTCGACGGGCGCACCGTCTACCGTTAGACGCAGGCGCTTTCCGCCGCGGTTGAAAACGGTGATCTCGTAGAGCGTCCCTCGGAACATCCGCCGCACGGTATATCCCTTGATGCCTTCGGGCAGGCAGGGGCGAACGGCGAGACCCTCGTAGTCTGGTACGATGCCGAGGATTCCCTGGCTTGCGGCAACGAACGACCAGGCGGCCGTGCCGGTGAGCCAGCTGTTCTTTGCCTCGCCGTAGCGCGGCGCGCTGCGTCCCGCGATGGTCTGGCAGTAGGCGTACGGCTCCGTACGGTGAATCTCGCTCACGGCTTCGAGATGCGCGGGGCAGTTGCGCATGTAGGTTTCGTACGCGCCCTCGCCGTCGTTGAGCCGCGCGTAGGCCAGCGCGATCCAGGGGTTGTTGTGGCAGAAGACCGAGCCGTTTTCTTTATAACCCGGCGGATAGCTTGAAATCTCGCCCAACTCCTTATAGTAGCGGGTGTAGCAGGGGGAGAGCAGCTCCACGCCGTAATCGTTGACAAGGCGGCGCCGTGTCGCGTCGAGCGCCCGCGCGCCGAGGCCCTCGGCCTCGCCGATGCCGGCCATCACGCAGAAACCCTGCGGCTCTATATAGATCTGCCCTTCTTCACAGGAATGGCTACCAACCTTGTTACCGAAAGCGTCGTAGGCGCGCAGAAACCATTCCCCGTCCCAGCCGTCGCGTACGGCGGCTGCGGACATCGCCGCGGCCTCGGCTTCGATGCGCACGGCCTCCGCGTCGTTTTGAAAGAAGCGGCAGAGCCTCGCGTATTCGGCGGCGGCGTAGACAAACAGCCCCGCGATGAACACGCTCTCCGCCTTGCCGCTCTCGAAGTTTGCGCAGGTCTGAAAGCTCTCGCTCGGCTCCTCGGAGAAGCAGTTGAGGTTGAGGCAGTCGTTCCAGTCCGCACGCCCGATGAGCGGCAGACCGTGCGGCCCCTTGTTGCGAATGGTATGGTTCATGCTGCTGCGCAGGTGCTCGAAGAGCGGTTCCTCGCTGCCGGGCGCGTTGTCGTACGCCACAGGCTCGAGGAGGATGCCCGCATCGCCGGTTTCGCGCACATAGGCCGCCGTGCACAGCACAAGCCACAGCGGATCGTCGTTGAAGCCGATGCCGATGTCCGCGTTGCCGCGCTTCGAGAGAGGCTGGTATTGGTGATAGGTGCTTCCGTCTTTAAACTGGATCGCCGCGATGTCCAAAATGCGCTCGCGGGCCCGTTCGGGGATCAGGTGCGTAAAGCCCAGCACGTCCTGGCAGCTGTCGCGAAAGCCCATGCCGCGGCCCGTGCCGCTCTCGAAATAGCTGGCGCTGCGGCTCAAATTGAACGTAACCATACACTGGTACTGGTTCCAGATGTTCATCATGCGGTCGAGCTTCTCATCGCCGCTTTCGACGTGGAAGCGGGAGAGCAGTTCGCCCCAATAGGCCGCGAGTGCCTTAAACGCTTCGTCTACCTGCGCGCGCGTTTGGTACTGTTCCATCAGCGCCCGCGCGCGCGCCTTGTTGGCGACGCCGGGGGCTTCGAACTTCTCGCCGGGGTTTTCTACGTATCCGAGAAGGAAGATCAGGCATTGCTCCTCGCCCGGAGCGAGAACAAGGTCGATGCGGTGGCTCGCGATCGGCGCCCAGCCGGAGGCTACGCTGTTGTAACTTAGGCCGCGCATTACCGCCTCGGGCGACGCCCATGACCCGAAGCGGCCGAGGAAACGTTCCCTGTCGGTATCGAAGCCGTCGACGGTGCGGTTGACGCTGAAAAATGCGTAATGGTCGCGCCGCTCGCGGTATTCGGTGACGTGGTAGAGGGCGCTGCCGCACACCTCGACCTCGCCCAGGTTATAGTTGCGCTGGAAGTTCGCGGCGTCGTCCACCGCATTCCACAGGCACCATTCTATGGCGCTGTAGAGCTGGAAGCGCTGTTCCCTGTTTGTTGTGTTGCGCAGCACGAGCGAATCGATTTCACAGCTGTCTTTCAGGGGCACAAAGCAGGTGAGCGCCGCCGCAAGACCGTCCTTTTCGGCCTCAAAGACGGAATAGCCCAGCCCGTGGCGGCAGACATACCGATCCAGCGGCGTCTGCGACGGCAAAAAGCCGGGGTTCCATACGGCATCTCCGTTTTTAATATAGTAGCACCTTCCGCCAAGGTCGGCGGGCACGTTGTTGTAGCGAAAGCGCGTGAGGCGCCTGAGCTTGGCGTCGCGATAGAAGGAATACCCGCCGCAGGTGTTCGAGATGAGGCTGTAAAAGCCGTCGTTCCCCAGATAGTTGATCCACGGCAGGGGCGTGGCGGGCGTTTCAATCACATATTCCCGGGCAGCGTCGTCAAAGTGGCCGTACCGCATGTAAGTTGTACCTCAAAAATCAAAGTAACAATGCTTGCGAAATCGTTATAGTGGATTACGGATATCATACTCATAATGGCGTCGCTTGTCAAAGTATTTTCAGAAATTTGCCGAAGTCAACCTTCAAAATTGATGATTGCGCGGTTTATTGGAACAAAACCGTATAGAAAAAGAGTGCTTGACAAGGTTGGAAGCACATAATATAATAGGCCTGCGAAATCGATTTAGAAAAAATATCCGCACTGCGCATCAAAAACAGCACTTGGAATGACTCAATCGATTAATAATTGATAGTGGTTGATTGTTGATTATGGTAACGATGAAGGATGTCGCCAACAAATGCGGCGTTTCACCCGCCACGGTAAGCAAGGCGCTTAACAACTCCGCGGACATCGGCATGGAAACGGCCGAGCTCGTGCGGATGGCGGCGCGCGATATGGGCTATCTTCCGAACGCCGCGGCACGCGCGCTGCGCACCGCGCGCTCCTACAACATCGGCGTGCTTTTTGTCGACAGGACGCAGAGCGGACTCGCGCACGAATACTTTTCGGCTGTGCTCAACAGCCTCAAGGTGCGCGCGGAGGAGTTGGGCTACGACATCACCTTTATCAGCAAGGATATCGGCCACTTCAAAATGGACTACTACGAGCACGCGCGCTACCGCAACTGCGACGGCGTGGCCATCGCCTCGGTAGACTTCGCGGACCCGGACGTGATCCGGCTCGTGGAGAGCGATATCCCCGTGGTGACGGTGGATCATGTGTTCAACAACCGCACCGCCATCCTCTCGGACAACATCGGCAGCATGGAGGAGATCGTACGCGCCGTCTACGAAAGAGGCCACAGGCAAATCGCGTTTATCCACGGGGAGGACACGGCCGTCACCCAGAAGCGCCTCGGTACTTTTTATAAGAGCTGCCGCGCGCTCGGCGTTCAGGTTCCGGATGAATACGTCAAAGCCGCGGTCTATCACGACCCCAGGCAGAGCGGACTGATGACCCGTGAACTGCTCGCGCTGAGGAACCGTCCAACCTGCATTCTCTACCCGGACGATTTCTCCTTTCTCGGCGGCATGACGGAACTCGAACGGCAGGGGCTTTGCATCCCGGAGGATATCAGCGTCGTCGGCTACGACGGCATCCTGCTTTCGCAGGCGCTGCGTCCCCGGCTTACGACGTTCCGGCAGGACGCGGAGACCATTGGTCGCGAGTCGGCCACGCAGCTTGTCGACGCCATCGAAAACCCAAAAACGTTTGTGCCCACACAGGTCATCGTTCCCGGCACCCTTTTGCTTGGCGACACCGTCAAAGCGGTTTAAAGGCTGACGCCTTTGAATAAAACAACACGCGCCGTCGTATGACGCGTGTTGAAAACAAGGAGGAAAACATGAAAAAGCTGTTCTCGCTTCTGCTGGTCTCCATCCTTATTTTTTCCTTTGTAGGATGCACCGGCACGACGGCCCCCACCGCCGGAACCGATGGCGCGAGCGCGCCTGCGGGTGATGCGGCGAGCGCGCCTGCGGGTGAAGCCGCGGGCACCGCAGAAGCCGCGGCCGTCCCGGACACCGGAAAGGTGTACAACATCTACTGCTGGAACACCGAGTTCCAAGATCGCTTCACGACCTACTTTGATGAGGCGGGCCTCATTCCCGAAGGCGTCACGGTCAATTGGATCATCACGCCCAGCGACGGCGGCGCATACCAGGCCAAGCTCGACGAAGCTCTGCTCGCGCAGGAGGGCGCCGCGGCCGACGATAAGGTTGACCTCTTCCTCATCGAGGCGGACTACGCGCTCAAGTACATCAACAGCGACTTCGCGGCGAACGTCTACGGCGATATCGCCCTTACCGAAGCGGACACTGCAGATATGTACCAGTATACCAAAGACATCTGCACCGATGCAAACGGAAATCTTAAGGGCCTTTCCTGGCAGGCTTGCCCGGGCGCCCTGATCTATCGCCGTTCCATCGCCAAAGACGTGCTCGGCACGGACGATCCCGATACGGTCCAGACCTATCTCGACACCTGGGAGAAGTTCGACGACGTGGCCGCGCAGGCCAAGGCCAAGGGCTATTACATGACCTCGAGCTATGTTGCGGACTACCGTGTGTTCTCCAACAACGTGTCCGCCCCCTGGGTAAACGCAAATAGTGAGATCGTCGTCGATCCCGCCATCAAGCAGTGGATTGCGCAGGCCGACAAGCACCTCAAAAACGGCTACACGCTGCCCTACGGCATCTGGGACGCCGAGAGCTTCAACGAGTCCAAGGTAGGCGGCAAGGCCATGTGCTACTTCGGGCCCGGCTGGTTCATCGACTTCTGCCTCAAGCCCGCGGCGCTTGCGAATGCGGACGCGGCGGAGGAAGTCGGCAATGGCAGCTTTGGTGACTGGGGCATCGTCAAGGGGCCGCAGGGCTACTTCTGGGGCGGCACGTGGCTCTGCGCCGCGGCCGGTTCCGACAACTTCAACCTGACCCGCGAAGTCATGCTCAGGATGACCTGCGATAAGGACACGCTGCTTGCCATCACGAACAAGTACGGCGACTTTACGAACAACGTGGCGGCTATGGAAGAGCTCGCCGCCGGCGGCTTCGAGTATGCGTTCCTCGGCAACCAGAACCACATCGCGGTTCTGCTCGACAGCGCGCAGAGCATCGACATGAGCAACATCACCATGTATGACCAGCTGCTCAACGAGCCCCTGCCCGAGTCGTTCAAGGGTTATTTCCTTGGCAACATCACGGAGGCAGAGGCCTACGACAACTTCTTTACGGGTGCGATCGAGACGTATCCCAACCTGACCAGAGGCGAGTAAACAAGCAATCGCGTACCGCGGCGGAGCATAAAAAGCTCCGCCGCGGTGTGCGGCTCTCGTTTGAAAAGGGGAGGTATCGCGTATGCCGCGCAAAACTGGCGTCCCGAGGATCAAATCCGTCAGTTACGCCAAGTGGGGCTATCTGTTCATCGCGCCGTTTTTCGTTGTGTTTTTCATCTTCCAGCTCATTCCGCTGATCTCCACGATCTACAACAGCTTCTTTGAGAACTACCGCGTAGGGTTGCAGCAGATAGGGCCAAACTTCGTGGGCTTCGACAACTATGCGACTATTATCACGAACGGGGAGCTGCCCAAATTCGCCCTCAACACGCTGATCATCTGGCTGATTGGGTTTATTCCGCAGATACTTATGTCGCTGCTGCTTGCCGTGTGGTTTACGAGCTATCGGTTGAACTTGAAATGCCAGCCGTTTTTTAAAACGGTTATTTATATGCCTAACCTTATCATGGCTTCGGCGTTTGCCATGTTGTTTTTCATGCTCTTTTCGCCTGTGGGGCCCATCAACCAGATGCTTGAGAAATTGAACCTCATCGACACGCCGATACTCTTTTTCGATACCATGGTGACCGCGCGCGGTATCATAGGCTTTATGAACTTCCTCATGTGGTTCGGCAACACCACCATACTCACCATGGCCGGCATTATGGGCATCGACCCGCAGCTGTTTGAATCCGCGCAGATAGACGGTGCGAAGCCGCTGCAGGTCTTCTTTAAAATTACGCTGCCGCTGCTCATGCCGATTCTCGTCTACGTGCTCATCACTTCGATGATCGGCGGCGTGCAGATGTTCGACGTGCCGCAGGTCATATCCAAGGCGCTTGGCTCGCCGAACCGTACGACCATGACGCTCATCATGTACCTCAGCCGCCTGCTCACAAGCAAGGACTACGGGCTTTCCGGCGCGGTTTCGGTGCTGATCTTCATCTTCACGGCGATCCTCAGCGTGCTGGTTTACCGCTCGCTGATGGGCGGCAGGGACAACGTATCCGATAAAAAGAGGACGAAAAAAGAGAGCGGGCGCGCAAGGCGCGGGGAGGCGAAGGCATGAGAAACGATATTGCCGGCAGGAAGAATAAAGCGTTTCTGGCGCTGAGCCGCACGATCTGCTACATCGTGCTCGTGCTCTTGACGGTGCTGTGCCTGTTTTCTTTCTATTTCCTGTTCGTGAACGCTTCGCGGCCGCATTCGTCGATCATGTCGGAGCTCTCGCTTGTTCCGAGCAACTACCTATTCAAAAACCTTAAGACGCTGCTTGCGGATAGGAATGTGCTTGTGCTGCGCGGCCTGCTCAACAGCCTGATCATCTCCTCCAGCGCGGCGCTGCTGACCTCGTATTTCTCCGCCATGACGGCCTACGGCGTCTTTGCTTACAACTTCAAGTTCAAGAAAGCCGCGTTCACCTTCATCATGCTGATTATGATGGTGCCCACACAGGTGTCGGCGCTCGGTTTTATCCGCCTTGTCACGAAGCTCGGCATGATGGATACGTTCTATCCGCTGATTTTGCCTTCTATCGCGGCGCCCATCGTGTTCTACTACATGAAGTCTTACATGGAGAGCGTTTTGCCGCTCGAGATCGTGGATGCGGCGCGGGTGGACGGGTCCAACGAGCTGCGCACGTTCAATCGCATCGTGCTGCCCATCATCAAACCGGCAATGGCGGTGCAGGCCATCTTCTCCTTCGTGACGAGCTGGAACAACTACTTCACGCCGTCGCTCATCATCAACTCGGCCAAGAATAAGACCATCCCGATACTGATCTACCAACTGCGTAGCGCCGATTACATGAAGTTCGACCTAGGTCAGGTGTACATTATGATCTTCATGGCCATCATCCCGCTGCTCATCATCTACATCTTCCTCTCCAAATACATCATCGGCGGCATAACGCTCGGCAGCGTCAAAGGCTGACGCGCGGCGCGGCTGCCGCGGACCGTTACACCCTTTCGCTTAACAGGGAAGCGCCCTTAGCCGTCCGCTCCGATCCTCCCGGACGGCTAAGCGGCAGGGGTCGCCCGCAGGCTTTCCAACGATCTGGAAGATCGTTGGAAAGCCCGTACGGGCCTTTCTGCGCGGACGTCCCGTAGAATTCGGGCCAAAGGAGCGATCCGTTTCGGCGGCGGGCTTGTGATCTTGCTGATCAGAGCCGCGGTGCTGCTATGGCACGTCCAAAACAACCGTGCGGTGGGTCTTGTGTTCGGGAAAAGCCGTAGCATAACCTGAAAAAAGCGGCGCAGGGTTTGTATCGTGCGAACGCGGCGTTCTTAAAGCAGATCTGCAACGGGCAACAAAAAGGCGGCCGCGCGGTTCAACCGCGCGGCCGCTCTTGTCTGCGTAGAGCCGGCTTGTCCGTCCTTGAAAAGATCCGGGCGGCGGACGCCGATTAGCCGATCTGCATGCCAAGGAAAATGGGCAGCGTCATCTGGTCCATCTGATCCTGCATTTCTTCGAGCATGTCCATGTGGCGATCCTCGTCGTTGAGAATCCCTGTGAGGAGATCGCGCGTTGCGTAGTCGAGCAACTCGCCCGCGAGCACAATGGCTTCGTTGTAGGCCTTGATGGCGCCGGCCTCGGCAACGCGGTCGTTCTCGACCTGAGCGGGCACGTCGGCGCCGATGTGAATCTTGTTGAGATCGGTCACAATCGGAACGCCCTCGAGGAAGAGGATGCGCCCGATAAGCTTTTCGGCATGCTTCATCTCATCGATCGCCCGTTTTTCAAAGCCTTCGTGCAGCTTGCCGTAGCCCCAATCCTCACACATCTCCGCATGGACGATGTATTGGTTGATCGCGGTCAGCTCGTCCGCCAGCAGGGCGTTCAAAACTTCGATCAGCTTGTGGTTTCCCTTCATAAATCAAAATTCCTTTCGCTGTGCTTTTTATCTCATCGCCACA
>CAYMSL010000047.1:0-13044 GCA_964393095.1 uncultured Oscillospiraceae bacterium
CAACACGGGCGCGCTGGTCAGCCCGAACATCCTGATCCCGACGGTCAGCATCCCGCTGATCAAGGACATTCCGATCCTCGGCGACGTGCTCTCGGGCCACGCGATTCTGACCTATATCGCGTTCCTGCTCGTGTATCTGATCTGGCTGCTGCTCTACAAGACGCCGCTTGGCCTCAACATCCGCGCCGTGGGCGAAAACCCGAACGCGGCCTCGAGCGTCGGCGTGAGCGTGCTGCGCATCAAGTACATCGCCATCGCCCTTTCGGGCGCGCTGGCGGGGCTTGGCGGCGCGTTTATGTCGATGTATTACTCGCAGGGCTGGAACTCCGGCATGGTCGCGGGCCGCGGCTTCATCGCGCTGGCCGCGCAGGCCATGGGGCGCGGCGAGCCGGTGGGGGCGATGCTTTCCTCGCTGCTCTTCGGCCTTGCGCAGGCGCTCCGCACGAAGGTCAGCGGCCTGCAGGGCGTGTCGAGCTACCTTGTGTCGGTGATTCCGTACGTGGTGACGATACTCGGCCTTGTCATCTACGCCGCGAGCGTGCTGCAACGCACGAAGAAACACAGAGCTAGGCAAGAGGTGCAGAAATGAGCCATCGAATCCCGGTCATCCTCGACGGGGACCCGGGTCATGACGACGCGATCGCGTGGGTGCTGGCAAACGCCAGCCCCACGCTCGATATTCGGGCGGTGACCTCGGTCTGCGGCAACCAGACGATTCAAAAGACGACCTACAACGCCGGCCGCATCATGACGCTCATCGGCCTCGAGGCGCCGCTTGCGCAGGGACGCGCGAGGCCGCTTCTTGCCGAGCCGATCATCGCGCCGACCGTACATGGCCAGTCCGGCCTTGACGGCCCGGCGCTGCCGGAGCCGAAGGACAAGCCCGTGGACATGGATGCCTGCGCGCTCATGGCCAAGGTACTCGAGGAGAGCGGCGAGCCTGTGGCGCTGATCCCCACGGGGCCGCTGACGAACGTCGCGGCGCTGCTGCTGCTTTACCCGCACCTCAAGCCGAAGATTCGCCACATCTACCTCATGGGCGGCGGGGCGGCCTACGGCAACTGGACGCCGGCCGCCGAGTTCAACATCCTCGTCGATCCCGAGGCGGCGGATATCGTGTTCCGCTCGGGGCTGCCGATTACGATGGCCGGGCTTGACGTCACCGAGAAAGCGATGGTATTTCCCGGGGATTTCGAGCGTGTCCGTGCGCTGGGCAACCCCGTTGCACAGATCGTGGCCGAGTGGCTCGACTTCTTCTACGGGTTCCACCGCAGCCTTGGCTACGAGGGCGCGCCCGTGCACGACGCCGTGGCGGTGGCGGCGCTTGTCAAGCCCGAGCTTATGACGGTGCGCGATCTCTATATCGAAATCGAGCTGACCGGCGATTACTGCCGGGGCGCGACGGTGGCGGACTGGCATGGCGCAAAGAAGCGCGCGCCGAACGTGCATTGCATACTCGATATCGACCGCGAAGGGTTTGTCGACCTGCTCGCCGCGGCCGCGCGCAGCTACGGAAAGGGGGCGTAGGCGTATGGCAAAGGCGCCGTTTTTACTCGACTGCGATACGGGCGTCGACGACGCGATCGCGATCCTGCTCGCTCGGCACCTCGAACGCCTCGAACTTGTGGCGGTTACGAGCGTGGCGGGCAACGTGGAGATCGACAAGACCACAAAGAACGCCCTGCGTATGCTCGAGCTTGCGGGCATCGACGTGCCGGTCTACCGCGGGGCGGAGCGGCCGATGTTCTGCGAGCCGGTCACGGCCCACTATGTGCACGGGCAGAACGGCCTCGGCGACCTCGACGTGCCGGAGCCGAAGCGCAAGCCCGAGGCGATTAGGGCCTGGGATGCGATCTACGAATACGCCAGAAAATACGAGGGCGAACTGACGATTGTCGCCATCGGCCCGCTCACGAACCTTGGCCTCGCGCTTGCGAAGTATCACGACCTGCCAAAGCTTTTGCGGCGCATCGTGATCATGGGCGGTGCGGCGGTCGGAGGCAACGTGACCCCGGCGGCGGAGTTCAACATCTACGTAGACCCCGAGGCGGCGGACATGGTGTTTGCCTGCGGCGCGCCGGTCTGCATGTGCGGGCTCGACGTAACGATACCGGCGTATCTGACCGCCGCGGAACTCGACGAACTCGGCGCGCTCGGCTCAAAACAGGCGAGGTTTGCCCGCGACGTCGTGCAGGGCGTGCTCGCCTACTCCGAGGGGTTCGACCCCCCGCTGCCGGGCATGTGCATGCACGATCCCGTGACGCTGCTCTATGCAGAGGACGATTCGTATTTTACCACCGAGCCCGCGGGCGTGCGCGTGGAGACGAAGGGCATCCTCACGCGCGGGAAAACCGTGACCGACCTCTACAGCGACAAGCAGATGGAGCACAACGCGTTCGTCGTCACAGGCGTCGACCGCGAGGAATTCAAGCGCCGCGTGTTCGCGCTCATGCGCCGCTACGGGGAATAGGCGGGGGATGTATTTAAAGCGCCGCCCGGAACTCCGCGAGAGGGCCGCCGCCCTTTGGGAACCGGCGCGGGCGTAAAGCCCTGAAAAAGCGAAGTTCCGAACAATTCTCCAAAAACGCAGACGGCTTTCGCGCAAGCGAAAGCCGTCTGCCATAGGCATGGGGCCTTGGAATGGATGCGTTATCCGATCGTGCGGACGAATGCCTCGAGCGCCACGCGGATTTCGTTTTCCTCGCCGCGCGCGCTCGCGTCCTCGCCGTCGACATAGGAGCCGATGCTTTCGGAGGTGTTTTCGCCGCAGGCGACGACGTTGTTGAGTATGCTCATGCAGGCCGCGCCGCGCAGCCTTCCGACAACGTAGAGGGCGGCGGTCTCCATGTCGCTGCCGAGCACGCCGCGCTTCGACCAGCGTGCGTGCAGATCGTCCTCATGGTCGGTATAGAAGCTGTCGTGGCTGCGCGTGACGCCGATGTGATGGGGATAGCCCCCTTCCTTTGCGGCCTGCGCGCAGGCAAAGAGCAATTCCGCGTCCGGCACGGCGGGGAAGGCTTCCTCAACGTACATGCGGCTCGCGCCGTCCTCGCGCACCGCGCCCGAGACGAGCACGAGATCGCCGAGCTTTACGCGGGGCTGCAGGGCGCCGCAGCTGCCGATGCGGATGAAGCTTGTGACGCCGAGCTGAACAAGCTCTTCCACGGCGATTGCGGCGGAAGCGCCGCCGACGCCCGTGGACACGGCGAGCACGCGCACACCTTTGTAGGAACCGGCCGCGCTGCGAAACTCGCGGTTGTAAGCAAGCTCCTCATAGTCCGTAAGAAAGGGCTTGATGCGCTCGAGCCGCCCGGGATCGCCGGGCAAAAGGGCGCAGCGCGCGCCGTGGCTGGAAGCGAGGCGGATGTGCGGCTGTAAAAAATCCATATACGATACCTGCTTTCGCTTGATGCGCCGAAACCGATCGATCGTCCTGTGGCGGCGGAACCCATATTTATGATATCATATCCATTGGGAAAATCAATGTGGCGGAGGTGCGCTTCCTTTGGCAAACATCCTCAACTTCGGCTCTCTGAATATCGACTACGTCTACCGCGTAGACGCGTTTGTGCGGCCGGGCGAAACGAAATCGAGCCGCTCGCTGATCGTCAACTGCGGCGGCAAGGGGCTCAATCAATCCATCGCGGCGGCGCGCGCGGGGGCGAAGGTCAGCCATGCGGGCCTCATCGGGCGCGACGGGGATATGCTCTACCAAAAGCTCGTGGAAAACGGCGTGGATCTTTCGCCGGCCGAGCACACAGAGGACGTTTCCGGCCACGCGATCATACAGGTTGACGACGCGGGGCAGAACTGCATCCTCCTTTTCGGCGGCGCAAACCGCGCGCTCACGATCGACTATATCGACCGCGCGCTCGACGCGTTCGGCCGCGACGGACTCGTGCTGCTGCAAAACGAGACGAACCTCGTCGGCGAAATCATCTCCCGCGCGCATCGGCGCGGCCTTGCCGTGGCGCTCAACGCCGCGCCGGCCAACGCGGACGTGCTCGGCTACCCGCTTGGCGAGCTTGACTGGCTTGTCGTCAACGAGATCGAGGGCGCGTTCGTCGCGGGCTGCGAGCGGGAAGCGGATATCCTGCCCGCGCTGCAGAAGGCGTATCCGAAGCTCAACGTGCTGCTCACGCTCGGCAGGCGCGGTTCGGTCTGCCTGCGGGACGGCCATGAAACGCGCTGCGGCGCGTACCGTGTGCGCGCGCTCGATACCACCGCGGCGGGCGATACGTTTTCGGGCTACTTTCTCGGCGCGCTGCTTGACGGCGCGGTTGCAAGCGAGGCGCTCTCGCTTGCGACGGCGGCCGCGGCGCTGTGCGTGCAAAAGCCCGGCGCGGCGGACTCGGTACCCTTGCGCACGGAGACGCTCGCGGCGATTGCCTCGGGAGAGCTGGGCATACTTGGGGAGTGGGGTGGCTGGCGTTGATCGACGTACTCTACATCGACTGCTGCATCCGCGGCGGGCAGTCCCGTACGCGCAGGCTCGCCGAGGCGTTTTTAGGCGCGCTCTCGCGGCGGGAAGACTGCCAAATCGAGCGGCTGACGCTTACCGAAGAGCCGCTGACGCCGCTTTGCGGGGACTTTTTTTGGCAGCGGGAGCGCCTGCTTGCCGAGGGGGCGCTCGAGCACCCGCGCTTTGGCTACGCGCGGCGCTTTGCCCGGGCGGATCGCGTGGTGATCGCCGCGCCGTTCTGGGATCTGAGCGTTCCGGCCTTGCTGAAGATCTACATCGAGAACCTCTGTGTGCAGGGCATCAGCTTCGACTGCGACGCCGAAAACGGCACCTACGGCATATGCCGCGCCAGGAAGATGCTCTTTCTGACCACGCGCGGCGGCGCGCTCGAGGGTTCGCCGCTCGATAACGGCACAAAGTACCTTGCCGACATGGCGGCGTTCTTCGGCATCCCCGCGTTTACGCACGTGGCGGCGGACGGGCTAGACCTCGGCCACGAGCCGGTCGAGGCGATCTTAGGGCGCGCGATGTCGCGCGCGGAAACGCTCGCCGCAGACTTCTAGGGCGGCGGGCAAGCGACGGAAGGATGTAACGCAATGAAGGCTGTGATATACGAAAAACCGGGCCGCGTCCGCCTGGGCGACGTGCCCGAACCGGGGATACGCGACGCGCGCGACGCGATCGTGCGGGTCACGCGCGCATCGATCTGCTCGAGCGACCTGCACATTCGAAACGGCGGCGTCGCCCGCGCGCGCGCCGGCGTGGTGCTTGGCCACGAGTTTGTGGGTGAGGTCGTCGAAACCGGCGCCGCGGTGAAAAAACTCACGGCGGGAGACCGCGTGGCGGTCAACGTCGAAAGCTTCTGCGGCGAGTGCTTCTTCTGCCGGCGCGGCTACGTCAACAACTGCGTCGAGGGCGGCTGGGAGCTTGGCTGCCGCATCGACGGCGGCCAGGCGGAGTTCTGCCGTGTGCCGACGGCGGATCGAAGCTGCACGTTAATTCCCGACGCGATTTCGGACGAACAGGCCCTGTTCGTCGGCGACGTGCTCGCCACGGGCTACTGGGCGGCGGGCATCGGGGAGATCCGCCCGGCGGATACCGTGCTTGTGCTCGGCGCGGGGCCGACGGGCCTTGCCACGATGATGTCCGCGCGGCTCTACGGCCCGGCGGCGATCGTGGTTTCCGACGTCAACGACGAGCGGCTCGCGCTCGCCGGGGCGCACGGCCTCTGCGACCTAACGCTCAATCCAAAGCGCGACGACGTGCTTATGCGCGTTCGGGCGCTCACGCAGGGGCGCGGGGCGGACGTGGTGTTCGAGGTGGCCGGTGCGCCGGGCACGTTTGAACTGGCCTGGCGCGCCGCGCGGCCGAACGCCGTCGTGGCGGTTGTGGCGCTCTACGAGGCGGCGCAGACGCTGCCGCTGCACGAGATGTACGGGAAAAACCTCACCTTCAAAACCGGCGGCGTCGACGCGAGCCAATGCGGCGAGATTATGCGCCTCATCGAGGCGGGGCGGCTCGATACGAACCTCATGATCACGCACCGCGCGCCGCTCAACGACGTTTTGCGCGGCTACGATATCTTCTCCGGCCAGAAGGAAGGCTGCGTCAAGTGGGTGATTACCCCCTACGAGCACGATAAGCCCGAAGGGCCTGCAAGCTTCTAGGCGGGGGAAAGGGGAACGCGCATGGAACGGATCGGGTTTGACGAATCGGTGCGGGAGCTCGAGCCGCAGCTTCTTAGCTGGCGGCGGCGCCTGCACGCGCATCCGGAGCGTTCGTTTGAGGAGGTCGAGACCACAACCTTCCTCGAACGCGCACTTTTGGACATGGGCGTCGATGCAATCCAGCGGCCGACGAAGACCGGCCTTGTTGCGCGCGTGTTCGGTACGGGCGCGGGGACGCCGGCCGTATTGGGTGTGCGTGCGGACATCGACGCGCTGCCGATACCGGAGGAAAACGACCTGCCGTACCGCTCGGGCGTTGCGGGCGTCATGCACGCCTGCGGCCATGACGGACACGCGGCGATGCTGCTCGCGCTTGCGAAACTGCTTGTCGGCGCACGCGAAAGCTTCTGCGGCGAGGCGAGACTGATCTTTCAGCACGCCGAGGAACTGCCGCCCGGCGGCGCGATCGAGCTGCTATGCGCGGGCGCGGCGGAGGGTGTGGACGCGATGCTCGGCCTGCATCTTTCAAGCAACTTTGATACCGGCGTGTTCGGCGTAAAAAGCGGGGTGCTTACCGCCGCGGTCGATCGCTTCGACGTGCTGGTGCGCGGCAGGGGCGGTCACTGCGCGTTTCCCGAGCAATGCCTCGACCCCGTCGTGGCGGCGGCGGAGATCGTGCTCGCGCTGCAGACGATCGTCTCGCGGCGCGTCGCGGCGGGCGAACCCGCCGTGGTATCGGTCTGCGAAATGCACGCTGGCACGGCCTACAACATCATCCCCTCCGAAGCGCGGCTCACGGCCTCGGTGCGTTCCTTCGGCGCGGAAACGCGCGCCCTGCTTGAGCGCGAGGCGCGCCGCATCGCGGAGAACGTCGCCATGGCGCACGGCTGCCAAAGCGAGTTTATCTGGGAGTGCGGCTATCCGTCCGTCGTCAACGACGAGCGGCTGACCCGCTTTGCCGCGGCGCGCATCCAGTCGCGATTTGGCCAAGCAAAGCTCCTGCCCATCGGCTGCATCATGCCCGGCGAGGACTACGCCTACTTCCTCGACGGACGGCCGGGCTTCTTTGTTGAACTCGGCACGAAAAACGCCGATAAAGGCTGCGATATGCCGCATCACAATCCGCGCTATCGTCTGGATGAGGACGCGCTGCTCTTCGGCCTGCAATACGAATTCGACATGGTGCGCGCGCTGCTCGACGGTACGCGCGCGGCGCTGGGTTGACGGCGATGAAGCTTACCGTGCTTGTCGACAACAACACCTGCATCGATCGCTACTATCTTGGCGAGCCCGCCGCCTGCTATCTCATCGAGGACGGTGAACGAACGGTGCTCTTCGACACGGGCTATTCGGATGTGTTCATCGAAAACGCGCGGCGCATGGGCATCGATCTCTCCCGCGTCACCGACGTCGTGCTCTCGCATGGGCACAACGACCACGCGGGCGGGCTTAAGCCGTTTCTTGCGCGCTTTCTCCAGCCCGTGCGGCTCTACGCGCATCCGCGCGCGTTCCTGCCCAAGCGCTGCGGAGGGCTGGATGTCGGCTGTCCCGTTTCACTTGCCGAACTGCCCAAGCATGCGGAACTTCGCCTGTCGGAAAAGCCGCTCCAAATAACCGACCATGTACATTTCCTTGGAGAGATTCCGCGCCTTTATGACTTCGAGCGCGGCACGCTCGGCGAGACGCGCGCAAGCGGCGCGAGTTGGCTGCCGGACGGGCTTGAGGACGACACGGGTGTTTCGCTTGCCGGGCCGGACGGGGTATTCGTTGTGACCGGCTGCGCGCACAGCGGCATTTGCAACACCGTTGCGGCGGCAAGCGCGCTTTCAGGCGGTATGCGCGTGCTTGGCGCGCTCGGCGGATTTCACCTCTTTGAGGCAGACGAACGCGTGGAGCGCACGATCGAAACGCTCCATGCTTGCGGCGTAGCCACGCTCTATCCCTGCCACTGCACCTCCCTTGCGGTCAAGTGCGCGCTTGCCCGCGCTTTCGACGTGCGCGAGGTCGGCGTCGGCCTCTCCTTTTTCTTGTAAGAAAAAGGAGCAAAAAGAACATAGGGATGTGGAGGGCGCGGCCGACCCCTTGGGTGTGTGCCTTCTTTCTCTTGAAAGAGAAAGAAGCAAAGAGAACATAGGGATAGGGAGATCGCAGCCGACCCCCTTGGATGAGGGCTTTTTCTTTTGAACAAGAAGAAAACGAAAGATCATAGGGATGTGGGGGCGTCGGCCGACCCCTCGGGTGAGGGGGCTTTGCCCTATCATCATGATTCTTGAAATGGAGGATACGATATGTCAACGGAAGGGATCACGATCCGCGAGACGGGGCGCGAGGATTTGGAGAACACGCTCTCGCTCTGGAACGACGGCGATGTGATGAAATTCGTCGGTTTCCCCGACGGCCTCGGCGAGACGATCGAACATATGGTCAAGTGGCTGGCGTGGATCGAGCGGGGCCGCCCGCGCCGCAATCACTACTCCGTCTACGTAGCTGGAATCGGCTACTGCGGTGAGAGTTTCTACGACATTGACGCCGGGCACGGCGGCGCGGCTGCGCTGGACGTCAAGCTTTTTGCCGGAGCGCGCGGCAGGGGTATCGCGTCCGCGGCGCTTCTGCACGCGATCCGCGCGGCCTTCGACAACGGCGCGTCGTGCGTCTGGGTCGACCCGAACCCGCGTAACGAGCGTGCGCTTGCGCTCTATTACCGACTCGGTTTTCAGGAGAAGGAGATGCCGCCGCACCTCAAGGAGGATGCGGTGCATGGCGCGGCGGCCACGGTCTATCTCGAGATCGAGCGCGGCGTGTGGCTTGCGCGCGGCGGAAAGTGAAAACCATGTAAAGAAGGTTTCAACAGTTTTCAAACTTTTCTAAATTTCGCTTGCAAAGCGTTGCGGATGCACTATACTGTGCATGATGCAACGCATGTTTTGAAAGCAGCGCGCCGATTATGGCGCTTCATGCCATGGGGGAGAACGATATGAACAGAAGAAGATCCGTACGCATTACGCCGCTTGGCTATCTTGTGCTGAGCATCATCATATTGGTGATGCTCGTGGGGATCTACTTCCTCATCTGGTCGATGCGCGGCGGCAACGAGGCCGTCGATCCCGGCCAGGTCTCCGCCGATGTGTCGCTTATGACGCCTACGCCCTCGCTCATGCCGGCCGTCGTTGAGACCCCTTCGCCCGCGCCCACCATTATGGCGACGCTGCCGGCTGCCACCACGGCGGCCGTGACGGATACGCCCAAGCCGGATGATACGCCCACGCCCGCGGTCAAAACGCCGAGTCCGGCGCAGGTGCAAAGCGCCGTCGACGGCACGCTGACCGCGAGCGGCGTGCGGCTGCGCAAGGGGCCGGGCGAGCAGTACGACATCATCGGCACCTATACCTCCGGCACACAGCTCAAGATCTACGAGATCGACGGGGACTTCTACTTCATTAAGATCGTCAAGGAGAACATCTACGGCTACATGGCCAAGCGGTTCATCCAAAAGAACGGATTGCTGGCCGGCGAGAGCGCGACCCCGACGCCCGCGGGCATCGCGGGAACCATCCCCGGCGTCGTTTCGGCCAGCGTCGTGGCGCTGCGCAGCATGCCCTCCACCGAGGGCAACACGCCCTTTGGCGAGATCAAGAAGGACGCGCAGGTGCTCATCTATTTTAAGACCGGCGATTTCTACTACGTTCAGGTCGTCGAATCCGGCACGAAGGGCTATGCCGCGGCAAAATTTATCACCGCGAGCGCCGCGGTGCCGACCGGTACGCCCGTGCCGTAAAGCAACAAACGTTTGAGCGGACAAAACATCCCGTCGCGGAAGCGGCGGGATGTTTTTTTGCGCTAAGCGGCGGAGGGAACGTCCGCTTCGGGCGGCGTTTCATCGCTTTTCGCTCCCGCGGCAAGCATGCCGAGGCAGAGGAAGAACAGCGGCGTCGTCATCGGCTGGGCGATGTTCACCGCCGCCTGCGCGATGTAGGCGATTACGGCGGCGAGAAATCCCACAAGCGCCGGCCGGCGCTTGCATGCAAAAAGCCCGGCCCTTACGTAAGCAAGCAGCAGCGCGGCATACGAGGCAAGTCCGAACGCCCCGAACGCAAGCAGGTATTGCAGGTATTCGTTGTGCGCGCTGTCGAGCGCGGCGTCGGCAAAGAGCGGGCTAAGCCGGTCGGCGGCAAACAGCGCGCCCGGCCCGCCGCCAAAGAGCAGCTTGCCCGGCGGGAAGGAGGCGTAGAGCCTGACGCAGTAGGCCCAGATGCGCCCGCGGTCGGTACCCCAGCTCTCGCCCCAGCGGAGAAAGCGTGTCAGCGAACCGAGCGGCACGTCCCTTAGCCCGGTGTTGAGCAGCAAAACGGCGATTCCGCCGGCGAGCAGCAGCGTGCCGCACGCGATGAGATACGGCTTTTGCGCGCGGGCAAGGCGCGCCGCGCCGATGTGTCGCAGCACAAACGCGAGGGACGCAAACAGGAGGGCCGAAGCGAGCGCGAGCGGGGGCTTTGTCAGCAGCCGGAAGAAATATGAGCCGTTCGTCGCGGCGGGAAAGCGCGCTTCGAGCCGGCCGAAGGCAAACGCCGCGAGCGCGAACAGCGCGGCGGCAAGCAGGCAGCGTTTGAACGCGCGCGGATGGCCAAAGAGCAGGCCCGGGAATACCAGCGCCGCCGCCATGAGCGCAAGCGCCGCGCTCTCGCTGCCCGCGGCAAGCGTGCCGAGCGAAACCGCGAGCAGCGCCGCCGCGGCCGGTATGCGCGAACGCGTGCGATCGGCCCGGCAGAAGAGCCCGACCGCGATCGGCAGCGCAAGGGAAACGTAGGCGGCGTAGAAGTTGACGTTGCCGATCGTCGAAAGAAAGCGCCCGCGATCACGGGCGGTAAGCGCCGCCATGAGCCCGAGCGGGTCGAGGCCAAAGTGGTTGAGCAGCGCGAGCAGGGCGGCAAGCGACGCGCCCGCCGTAAAGACGATCTCGACGACGCGCAGGTTTACGCCGGTTTTAGCCAGGCACAGCAGCGTGCAGACATAGAGCGTAACGCTGAGCAGGCCCTGATAGCGGCCGTTCGGCGCGAACAGCGTTTCCGGAGAAAAACCGTTGACGAGGCAGCAGGCGAGCACGGAAAACAGCAGTATAAGCGCGCACCAACCGCTCATGCCGGGTAAAAATGGCCGGGGCGTAAGGCGCGCGCCCGTGTCCGGCCTAAGCCAGATGTACGCGGCGGCCAGCGCGAGCAGGTAGGCAAGAGACGCGGCGAGAAACACCGCTTGCTTTGTTTCGGTGATATCAAAGTAGCCGTTGCCGAACGCAAGCGGCAGCAGCGCCGAAAGCGCGGCGGCATAGGCTGTCGAGACGGCTCGCGCGGCGCGGGCCGGCCGGTATTGGGGGTGCTCGGGCGGATATGCCATAAAATGTATGTCCCTTTTATGAATTTCGCGCGCCAGCGATTGACAAATACACGGCGCGCAATTAGCATATAGGTGTACTAACACATATAGTACACATGGTTAGCGCACTTTGCAAGAAAACGGAGGATATTATGAAAAAGATTTGGATTCTGCTGGTTACCCTGATTCTCGGCGCAGCGCTGCTTTCGGCCTGCAATCCGTCCGACCTCTCCGCGCTGGGCCTGACGTCCGGCGGCAACGCGATCTTCGCCTCGGGCGGCAACGCTCGCCGCGCCTCCTCCGGCAACGCCGGCTGATCGGGCGGGGCGCCCCCGAATGGAAACCCGATAAGCCCCGCGTATCGCGGGGTTTATTCGTAGAAAGCGGCGAAGAGCCGCTTTTTCATTTTGCTTGCCGCAGCAGCATCTCGTCCGGGTAGAGGCCCTGGCACGTCATGTCGGCGAGCGCGCGCTGCACCGCGGGCTTATCCTCGCGGTAGGTTACGCCGTACCAGCGATCGGGCGAGGAAAGCACGCGCACGTGCGCTTTGTTCTGCCGAAGCATCCGCCCCACCTCCTGGGGAATCAGAAACTCGCCCTTGAGCGGGTTGGCTTCCATCGCCTCGGCAAGAAACTCGGGAAAGCGCGTTTCCAGTTCAGCAAAGAGCGAGGGCGTAAAGCCGAAGAAGTTCATCGATACGAGGTTGTCGCCCGGGAAATGCACGAGCGTTTCGCCGTCGTCGTCAAGGTAGGCGGGGCCGTCGGCGGTTTTGCTGATGCGCAGCCGCTCGACGATGTTGATCAGCTCGCCCCGTTCGTTGACCTCGCACACGCCGCGCGCGACGGTGCCGTTTTCCGTGAGGGTGTTCTCCGCGAGATACCCCACCATTGCGTAGTCGTAATATGCGCCGTCTTGCGCGGCGGCAAGGTAGTCATAGAGGACGGAAAACGCGCGGCGGCCATAATAATCGTCCGCGTTGATCGCGGCAAAGGGCCCGTGTACGGCGTCCTTGCAGCAGAGGATGGCGTGGGCGGTGCCCCAGGGCTTGACGCGCCCGTCGGGTACGGAAAAGCCCGAAGGCAGCATGGCGTCCATCTCCTGGAAGATGTAGCGCACCTCCATGTGCCGCTCGGCGCAATGGCCGATGACCTCGAGGAAGTCCTGCTCGATCCTGCGGTTGATGATGAACACGACCTTCTCAAAGCCCGCGCGCATCGCGTCGTAAAGCGAGTAGTGCATGATGATTTCGCCGTGCGGACCGACGGGGTCGATCTGCTTGAGCCCGCCGTAGCGGCTGCCCATGCCGGCCGCCATGACCACGAGAGTGGGTTTCTGCATTGCGTGGAACGCTCCTTTGCTTTGTGTTTGGGTCTACCCGGCCTGCCCGTCAACCGGTTTTCGGGCCCGTGTCAGTCGTCGAAGCCGTTGGGGTTGCCGCGCTGCCAGCGCCAGGCGTCCTCGCACATGCGCTCGATGCCGTGCTCGGCGCGCCAGCCAAGCTCGCTCGCGGCTTTCGCGGGGTCGGCATAGCAGCTTGCGATATCGCCC
>CAYMSL010000048.1:0-1201 GCA_964393095.1 uncultured Oscillospiraceae bacterium
CGAGCAGATGACCAAGGAGGGGCTCACGAAGAAGGACGTCGGCCGCGAGGGTTTCCTGAAGCGCGCCTGGGATTGGCGCAACCAATACGGTTCGGAGATCGTGCGCCAACTGCGCCGCCTTGGCTCCTCGTGCGACTGGGAACGCGAGCGCTTTACGATGGATGAAGGCTGCAACAAGGCCGTCATCCGCGTGTTTGTGAGCCTCTACAACAAGGGCCTTATCTACCGCGGGGATCGCATCATCAACTGGTGTCCGGACTGCAGGACCGCGCTTTCCGACGCCGAGGTGGAATATGAGGAGCAGCAGAGCAAGCTCTGGCATGTAAGATACGACGCGCCGGATCATAGCTATTCGATCACGGTCGCGACGACACGGCCCGAGACGATGCTTGGCGACACGGCGGTGGCCGTCAACCCCGAGGACGCTCGCTATCGGGATATCGTCGGCAAACTTGTCGTCATTCCCGGCGTGGGCCGCAAGATACCGATTGTGGCGGACGAATACTGCGAGATGGGCTTTGGCACCGGTGCGGTGAAGATCACGCCCGCGCACGACCCGAACGATTTTGAGGTCGCGCAGCGGCAGGGCCTGCCCACGCTGCGCGTATTCAGCGACGATGGGCGCATCAACGAACTGGGCGGCCGCTTTGCCGGCATGGACCGTTTCGAGTGCCGCAAGGTGTTGCTTGCGGAGTTGGAGGCAACCGGCGCGCTGATCAAGGTTGAGCCCTACGCGCACAACGTCGGCACCTGTTACCGCTGCCATACCACGATCGAGCCGATCGTATCCAAGCAGTGGTTCGTGGACATGAAGCCGCTTGCCAAGCCCGCCATCGAGGCTGTGCGCGGCGGTGCAGTGCGATTTGTGCCCGAGCGCTTCGAAAAAACCTACTTTAACTGGATGGAGAACATCCGTGACTGGTGTATCTCGCGCCAGCTCTGGTGGGGCCACCGGATTCCTGCGTATTACTGCGACGCCTGCGGCAAGATGGTCGTTTCCGAAGAGGCGCCGGGGGCCTGCCCCGCATGCGGCGCGCCGATGCGGCAGGACGAGGACGTGCTCGATACGTGGTTCAGTTCCGGCATGTGGCCGTTCTCCACGCTCGGCTACCCCGAAAAGACCGAGGAGCTGCAATACTTCTACCCTACCTCGACGCTTGTAACCGGGTATGACATCATCTTCTTCTGGGTCGCGCGCATG
>CAYMSL010000048.1:1211-2549 GCA_964393095.1 uncultured Oscillospiraceae bacterium
TTACCTTTATCCTGGACAAAGGTTTGGGAAAGCGGAATTTATCCCAGGAATTGAACAGCCATTCCATGCACGGCATCGTGCGCGACGCGTTGGGCCGCAAGATGTCCAAGTCGCTCGGCAACGGCATCGACCCGCTCGAGGTCATCGAGAAGTACGGCGCGGACTCGCTGCGCTTTTCGCTGCTTGCCGGCAACTCAGCCGGCAACGACATGCGCTTCTACTGGGAGAAGGTCGAAGCCGCGCGCAACTTCTGCAACAAGATCTACAACGCTGCGCGCTTCGTGCTGATGAGCGCGGACGACGCCGCCGTGCTGCCGGAACCGGAGCTGCTCGATCCGTTCGATCGCTGGATACTGCAGCGCACGAACGAGACCGTCTGCGAGGTCACGCGAAATCTCGATTCCTTCGAACTCGGCCTTGCCGCGCAGAAGATCTACGACTTCATCTGGTCGGAGTTCTGTGATTGGTATATCGAGATCGCCAAAGTGCGCCTCTACGGCACGGACGCCGCCGCGAAGGCGACCGTCTCCGCCGTGCTGATCCACGTGCTCAAAACAAGCCTCAAACTCCTGCACCCGTTCATGCCGTTTATTACGGAAGCCATCTATACGCAGCTTTCCGCCGAGGAGACGATCATGCGCGCCGAATGGCCGCGGCAGGATGAACGCTTTGTTTTCCCAATGGAACACGCGCACGTGGAGCGGCTTATGGCCCTCATTCGCGCAATTCGCAACCTGCGCGCCGAGCGCAAGGTGCCGCCGTCGCAGCGCATTGCCATCCGGCTCGTCGTGCGCGGCGAGGAACGCGCGTTCTTCGAGGCAACCGCGGGCACGCTGCGCCAGCTTGCGGGCGCGCAGGAGGTCTCTGTGACCACCGAATTGGGTGAGATTCCCGCAAGCGACGTGCACATCGTCTCCGAGGGTGTGGAGGCCGTGATTCCGCTCGCGTCACTTGTCGATCTCGAGCAGGAGAAGGCGCGTATTCAGAAGGAGATCGAGCGCGTACAGGGCGAGATCGCGCGCGCAAACAGCAAGCTGTCCAACGAGGGCTTCCTAGCCAAAGCGCCGGAGAGCGTCGTCAACGAAGAGAAAACCAAGCTCGCAAACGCCGGCGAGATGCTCGCCAAGCTGCAAGAGCGGCTCGCGGCGCTGTCCTAGGCAGCCAAGAAAGTAACCGCGCGTATGCGCGGGAAGGGGAGAGGGTAAAAACTATGCGCCTTGGCATAATCGGCGTCGGCAACATGGGCGAGGCGATTTTGCGCGGGTTCGTCGCGAGCGGCAACGCGCGCGCGGCCGAGATCGCCGTCTATGACCCGGATGGAGAAAAGGGTAAAAGGCT
>CAYMSL010000048.1:2559-12844 GCA_964393095.1 uncultured Oscillospiraceae bacterium
TGAGTGCGGTATCCGCGTTTGTTTGGATATCGGCCGCCTGATCGACGAAAGCGACATACTGTTCGTTGCGGTTAAGCCTAACGTGTGTCCGCATATCTTTTCGGAGCAGTTCGACAGCTTCCGCGGCAAGGCGGTCGTCTCGATCGCGGCGGGCTGGGGAGGGGAGCGGCTGCGCGCCGCACTCCCGGAAACTACGCGGATTCTGCGCGTGATGCCGAATACGCCCGCGATGATCGGCGAAGGCATGATCGTATTCGAGGCCGGAGACACGCTGACCGAGGACGAGCGCACGTTTGCCGAAACGCTGTTTCTCTCCGTCGGCGAGGTTGTGACCGCGGAAGCAAAGCTTATGGACGCGGTAACGGCCGTCAGCGGCAGCGGTCCGGCGTACGTGTATCTATTTATCGAAGCGCTTGCCGACGGCGGCGTCAAGGCCGGGCTGCCGCGCGATCTCGCGCTCAAGCTCGCGGCGCAAACCGTCAAGGGCGCGGCAATGATGGTGTCGGAGACCGGCGTCCACCCCGGCGCGCTCAAGGATCGCGTTTGCTCGCCCGGCGGTACGACAATCGAAGCCGTCTCCGTGCTTGAACAGCGCGGCCTGCGCGGGGCGGTGATCGCGGCCGTCGACGCTTGCCGCGAAAAGTCCGAACGCATGAGCAAGTAACGGGATGCGGGAAAACGATCTCTGACTTTGTTGAATAGTACAATTACGTAATTTATATGTAACAGAAAGAGCGCATGGGGAAGAGTAAGACCGAAAAAAAACGGGTGACGATCTATACCGACGGCGCGTGTTCCGGCAATCCGGGACCGGGCGGCTGGGGTGCGGTTTTGCTGCATGGCGAGCACAAAAAGGAGTTATCCGGATTCGAGCCGGATACCACGAATAACCGTATGGAACTTGTCGCCGTCATCGAGGCGCTGCGTGCGCTTAAGGTTGCCTGCAAGGTCGATGTGCATACCGACAGCGCCTACGTCTGCAACGCGTTTGAGCGGCACTGGATCGATCATTGGCAAATCAACGGCTGGCAAACCGCCGCAAAGAAGCCTGTGGAGAATCAGGATCTATGGGCGGCTCTGCTGGCATGCACGCAGGCGCACGAGGTGACGTTTATCAAGGTCAAGGGGCACGCAAACAACACGCTGAACAACCGCTGCGACGAGCTCGCGCGCCAGGCGATCAAGCGCAGTACGGAAAAGTAAAATTTGGTTTTTTCGGCAGGACGCGCGTTCGCGCGCCAGACGAAAGACGAGTTGGTAAACTTAAAAACTTACGCTCGAAGCGCAATCCGAACAATCGCCGATCCGGCAAAGGCAAAGCGGTTGTTGCAAGTACGAACGAGCCTGGCGGATAATCTTTGTGCCAAAACGTCTAATCCGTGAACATTTTATCAATAACTATTCGTTAAACTTGTCTTTAACGAATAGTTAGAATAGGATAGATATGGCAACTTTCGGCACTTTGGCGCGCGGCGGCGCCTGAAAATATCCCTCACCGCGGCCGCGGAACACAGAGCAAATCCGGATTGGATGAGGCGCATCGTTATGGCAAGCACGTTTCATGAGCAGAAACACAAGGAATACACGAAGAAGACGCGCGCGCTTGTATCGGCGCTGCCGATGGTCTGCGCTTCCTACTTCCGCAGCATCGAAAACCAAACCTCGGTGCTTACGCGCTACGCGTACGCGGTGGATTTGACGGGCTTTCTCGTATTTGCGGCGGCGCAGGATGACCTCTTTCCCAATAAGCCTGTCCCCTCCCTCACCGCGGGCGACCTCGAGAAGATCAAAGCCTACCATATCGAGCTGTATTTATATAGCATATCGCTCTATCAGAAGGGTGAACGCGAGTTTGTCAATCAAGAGCAGGCAAAGGCGCGGAAACTTGCCTGCCTGCGTTCGTTTTTCAAGTATCTAAACAAACAGGAATTGTTGCCGGCGAACGCTGCAGCGCTTGTGGATATTCCGAAACTGCACGAGAAGGCAATTATCCGCCTCGAGCCAAACGAGGTGGCAAACCTTCTCGACCTTGCGGAGAACGGCGAGGGCCTTTCCGCAAGGCAAAAGCAGTATCACACCATGACGCGCCTGCGCGACGTCGCAATCCTCACGCTCTTCCTCGGCACGGGCATCCGCATCAGCGAGCTTGTGGGCATCGACCTCGATGATGTTGACTTTGAGGACAACGCCTTCATCGTTACGCGCAAAGGCGGCAGCGAGGATATCCTCGCCTTTGGCGACGAGGTGCGAAAAGCTCTGCTCGATTATTATTCCTGGCGCACGGAGCAGACGCCGCTATCCGGTCATGAGCAGGCGCTGTTTCTTTCCTTGCAGATTCGGCGCATCAGCGTGCGCGCCGTGGAACTGCTCGTAAAAAAATACGCGCACCTGGCCGCGCCGCTCAAAAAAATTACGCCGCACAAGCTGCGCAGCACCTACGGTACGATGCTCTATCACGAAACGGAGGATATCTACCTCGTCGCGGACGTGCTCGGCCATAAGGATGTCAACACGACGCGCAAACACTACGCGGCCGCCTCGGAAGCGCACAAGCGCGAAGCCGCGCGGCGCATCAAGCTGCGCGACGATTGAGCGTAAGTGCACCGCCGCTTTCGCAAAATTTTATCCATGAGTCTATTGCTTTTTCCGTCTGGCGCGCATGTGTCGTAGCGTTGATATGTGCAGCAAGAAGCCCTCGCGCCAGGCGTCGTCCGAGTCGAGCAGATAGTCGTCGCCCGTCAGATCCGGTTTGAGTGAAAAGGGGCTTTCCCCCGCGTTTGAATCGCCAAACAGAACGCCGCCGATCGGAATTTGAGCGAACGGCTGCCGGTCGCCCTCAAGGCAGCGAAAGCAATTATCGCAGACCTTCTCCGGGTCGAGTTCACAGCGCTCATCACACGTTCCACAGTCGTCGCAGGCCTTTCCCGGCGTTAAAACGCAAGCCTTCATGCGCAACTCACCATTCTTTCGAAAACGTTCGAACATATGTTTGCAATCTCCCAGATCCTATGTTATACTGCCATTAAAAGCAATATTTTAGGCATCGCGCCGGGAGGTATGCCGATGAAAAAATTAACCGATCCGCAGCAGGTGATACTCGATTATATCATCGCCTATACCGGCGAGCACGGCTATCCCCCGTCGGTGCGGGAGATCTGCGCGGCCGTAGGGCTAAGCTCCACCGCAACGGTGCACACACACCTGCGCAATCTCGAAAAGCGCGGCCTGCTTACGCGCGACTCGGCCAAGCAGCGCGCCATGAACGTTGTTGACGCGCCTGCTCGCGACGGGCGCCGCGCCATACGGCTCATCGGCCGCGTCGCTGCCGGCACGCCGACGCTTGCGGACGAAAACGTCGAGGACGCGTTTCCCCTGCCGGACGTGCTGCTGCACGGCAAGGAGCCCGATGAGGTGTTCATGCTGCGCGTCGAAGGCGAGAGTATGCTCGACGCGGGCATACGCGACGGCGACTTTATCGTCGTCAACCACGACTGCTCCTGCTATGACGGCGACATCGTCGTGGCACGTGTCAACGGGGAAAGCGCCACGGTCAAGCGGCTCTACCGCGAAAAGGGGCGTGTGCGCCTGCAGCCCGAGAACGATCTTTTCGATCCGATCTACGTACCTTACGAGGACGTGGAGATATCCGGCAAGGTCATCGGCCTGCTGCGCGCATTTTAAAGGTGTAAAAGCTACCGGGCCTTTCGGTTGCGCGTGTGTACGGGACGAATCCGCCTATTCGCCGCCGCCGTATCGCGAGAGCGGTTCCGCTTTAAGCCGGGTTGGTATCCAGCAGCGCGTCGCAGGCCATCATCGCGGCTATCCGCGCGTGCGCGTAGGTCAAAGCGCCCTGCACATAGGCCGTGTACGGCGCGCGGATTGGCCCGTCCGCGCTCAGCTCGGTGGTCGAACCCTGCACGAAGGTACCCGCCGCCATGATCACAGGATCCTCATATCCGGGCATATCCCACGGCTCCGGGGTGACAAAGCTGTCGACCGGGGCCGCTTGCTGTATCACCCGGCAAAAGCGCACAAGTGCGTCCGCATCCCGAAAGCGCACCGCCTGGATGATATCCGAGCGCACCGCGTCGCTTCGCGGCATCGTAGCCAGCCCCAGACGCTCGAACACGCGGGCAAACAGCGCCGCGGCCTTGACACACTGGGCGCTTACATGCGGCGCAACGAACAGCCCCTGGTAGAACGGCCGGTAGTCCCCCGCGTACGAGCCGACCTCGCGGCCCATGCCCGGCACGCTCAGGCGCTGCGCGATGCGCTCGATCAGCGCCGCGTTTCCCGCGACGTAGCCGCCCGTCGGAGCCAACCCGCCGCCGGGGTTCTTAATCAGCGAACCCGCGATGAGGTCGGCGCCGCAAGAGACGGGTTCGGCGGCCTCCGTAAACTCGCCATAGCAGTTATCCACGAGTATCACGGCTTCCGAAAAGCACTCACGTGCGCAGAGGAATGCTTCGCTGAGCGCCTCGAGGCCAAGCGCTTCGCGCCAGGCATAGCCGCGCGAGCGCTGCGCGTAGACGACGCGTACGCCGTTTGCCGATTCCCGCCCGAGCCGGGCAAGGTCGACGCCGCCCTCCGGCAAGAGTTCGAGCGCGCGAAACGATACGCCCATGCGCTTGAGCGAGTTCGGCGCGTCGCCCCTGATTCCAATCGCGCTTTCCAGCGTGTCATACGGCGCGCCCGTAAGGGAGAGGATCGTATCCCCCGGCTCAACAAGCCCGGCAAGCGCGGTGAAAATCGCATGCGTGCCGTTTGCAAACTGCGGGCGTACAAGCGCATCCTCCGCGCCCATTGCGCGGGCAAACACGCGATCCAGCGTATCGCGGCCAACGTCGTCGTAGCCGTAGCCGTTTGTCGGTGCGAAGTGCCGCGCGCTGACCCGCTCGGCCCAGAAGGCGGCAAGCACGCGCTGCTGCGCGACCATCTCGATGGCGTCCGCGCGGCGAAATACCGGCTCAAGATCGCGCTCCGCCTGCCAAACCAGCTCCCGCGCGCGTTCGGAGATCACCCGTTGTTCCATTGGCCTTATTGACTTCCCTTCATCCAATCCCGTATCAGGTGCGTAAGCTCCCCGATCAGCCGATCGGCCGTCTCGTCGTAATTTGTCACGTCGTACCAGCGTATCCGCCCGTCGCGCCGGAACCATGTCATCTGCCGCTTGGCAAAGCGCCGCGTATCGCGTTGAATGCTCTCCCTCGCCTCCTCGAGCGTACAGTCCCCCGCAAAACAGGCGAAGAGCTGCCGATAGCCGATCGACTGCATCGCGGGCAAACGCATGTCGTGCCCCTCGTCATAGATGCGCCGGGCCTCCTCGGGCAGGCCGGCTTCAAACATCCGTTCCACCCGCCGTTCGATGCGCCGATACAGCGCGGCGCGATCCATACTCAGGCCGATGAGCAGCGGCTCATATGGCGCGTTTTCTCCGGCCTCGTTGTGAAAATCGATGCCAAAGGAGGAAAGCGGGCGGCCCGCGCATTCGGCCACCTCGAGCGCGCGCACGACGCGCTTTTTGTCATTTGGATGCAGCCGCGCGGCGGTTGGAGGGTCGAGCTGCTTCAGCCGCTCGTATGCCGCGCCGGGGTCGTGATCAAACTCGGCGGCAATGCGCGCGCGCACGTTCGCGTTTGCAGGGATCGCAAAGCCGAGCGGATGCGTCAGGGCGTTGACATAGAGTCCGCTGCCGCCGACGACGATGGGCGTCTTCCCCCGCGCGCGCATATCGTCGATGGCACGCATGGCGAGCGTGCGATAGCGGGAAACGGAAAAGTCCGCCTCGTCGATGGACACACAGTCGAGTAGATGGTGCAAAACGCCCTGACGCTCGTCAAGATCCGGCTTGGCGGAACCGATGTCCATACCGCGGTAGACCTGCACCGAGTCGGCGGAGACGATCTCCCCCTCCGTTTTCAGCGCGAGCTGTACCGACAGCTCCGTTTTGTGGCAGGCGGTCGGGCCGACGATGCAGACGATTCGTTTATTTGGCGTTGCTTCCATGGCTTGCCCTATGGTATCCGCTTGAAGAGTTTCTCAATCTCGGTTCGCATAAGAAGAACCGCCACCGGCCGCCCGTGCGGACAGGTCAGCAGCGTCTCGCGCTCGGCCATGCGCGAAAGCAAGTCGCCGATCTGCGTACGGTCGATGCGCTCGCCGGCCTTGATCGCGTGCTTGCAGGCGCACTGGGCCATCGCGTCTCGAAACCACTCGTTCGGCCGCGTTTTCACATCCGCGGAGAGCCGGGCGAGCAACTCGTGCAGGAACGCGCTCTTGAGCGCCACGCCGTTGACCTGCGGTACGGCGAGCAGCGTTACCGACGTATCGCCCACGTCGGAGAATACATAGCCGAACGCCTCGAGTTCCGCGCGGTTTTGCACAAACGCCTCCGCCTCCGTCGGCAGCAGCCGTACCTCTTCCGCCAGGAAGAGCGACTGTGAAACAACCGACGCCCGGCGCTCCATGAGCGCGTCGTAGAGCAAGCGCTCATGCGCCGCGTGCTGGTCGATGAGGTACACGTTCTCCCCCTGCTGCACAAACCAGTAGGCGTCGAACGCGCAGCCGATCACCGTAAACGGCGAAGCAAACGGCGAAGAGATGCCGGCGTTCGCCGTACCATCGCGCGCGTCCGGCCGTTTCGATTCCTCGCTTTGCCGCATGGGCGGATAAAGCGGCGGCATCGGCGGCACGCTTCCCCCCGATAGGGCGCTCTCGCGCAGCGCGTGATGCGCCGCCGGCGGCGCGCCGCGCAGATCGACCGCGGGACGATAAAAGCCGGAGTGTGCGGCCTCCTCCGGGACGGCATCCGTCTCGGCGGCCGCTTCCCTGGCGGGCGGCTTTCCTGCGATGGTCGGTACGAAGCTGCGAATCAGCGCTTCCGAGCAGGCCGCCACCAACGAACGCGCCACGCGCGGCTCGTCGGCAAAACGCACCTCAAGCTTGGCCGGATGCACGTTGACGTCGGCTTCGGCACAGGCAAGGCTTAGGCAGACGACGGCGAACGGAAAGCGGCCCGTCAGCATGCGCGTATCAAACGCACGGCAAAGAGCGTTCGAGAGCGCGTTCGAGCGGATGATTCGTCCATTGAGCGTGATGGTTTGCCCCGACCGGTTCGGACGCGAAAGCTCGGGCGCGCCGACATAGCCCGTGATGCGCAGATAACCATCATCGAAGAGAAGCGGAAATATCTGCCGGTCGACGCCGACGCCGTAGACGTTGATGAGCGCGTCGCGCAGTTCGCCGCCGCCTAAGGAACGGTAGACCGTCCGTCCATTGTTGATAAAATGCACCGCGATCTGCGGCGCGGAGAGGATCAGCCTTGCGGCATAGTCCCCAACCGCCGCTCCTTCGGCCCTGGCGCTCTTAAGAAATTTGAGCCGCGCCGGAACGTTGTAGAACAGCCCCCGCACCTCGACGCACGTACCCTGCGTGCCGCCGACGCGCCGGTGTTCTTTGCGCGCGCCGCCCTCAAAGCGAACAAGCGTGCCGAGTTCGTCGGCAGCCGTGCGCGTTTGCAGGCTCACGCGCGAAACGGCCGCGATGGAAGCGAGCGCCTCGCCCCGAAAGCCAAGAGAGCAAATGGAAGAAAGATCCTCGGCGGCGGAGATCTTGCTCGTGGCGTGCCTTAAAAACGCGGTTTCACAATCTTCATCGGGTATGCCCGCGCCGTTGTCAAGCACGCGGATGAGATCGATGCCGCCGTTTTCGATTTCGATTGTAATCGCGCTCGCCCCCGCGTCAACGGCGTTTTCCACGAGTTCTTTGACAACCGAGGCAGGCCGCTCGACGACCTCGCCCGCGGCAATCTGGTTGGCGATATGCGGCGATAATACGCGGATATGTGCCATAATTTCCCCCTGCCCTGCGCTCTATCGCTGTTTGAGCATCGCGTGAAGCGCATAGAGCTGGTTGAGCGCCTCGAGCGGCGTGAGGTGATCCACGTCGAGCTCGCGCAGGACGCGCAGCGCGCCTTCCTCGCTGTTTTCGTCAAACAAAGACGCCTGCACGGCGGCCTCGATTGGCGCGGCCGGAGCCTGCAAGTCCTCCCGCTTTGCCGCGATATCCGCGCTTTCGAGCTTTTGTAAAATCTCCCTGGCACGCGCGAGCACGTCGTCCGGCAGGCCCGCAAGCCGCGCCACCTGGATGCCGAAGCTCTTGTCTGCTCCGCCGCGCACGATCTTGCGCAGAAACACGATGTCGTCGCCGATCTCCCTGACCGTGACGCGGTAGTTCTTGACGCCGTTTAGCTCGCCCTCGAGTTCGGTCAGCTCGTGATAGTGCGTGGCAAAAAGCGCCTTGGCGCCGCACGTTTTGCCGTTTGCGATGTATTCGAGCACCGACCAGGCGATGCTGAGCCCGTCGAACGTACTCGTGCCGCGGCCGATTTCATCGAGTATCAGCAGGCTCGCGGGCGTGGCGTTGTGCAGGATGTTGGCCACCTCGCTCATCTCGACCATAAACGTGCTTTGTCCCGAGGATAGATCGTCGCTTGCGCCGATGCGCGTGAAGATGCGATCGACAATCGAGATATCCGCCTGCGCCGCGGGCACGAACGACCCCATGTGCGCCATAAGCGTAATCAACGCGACCTGGCGCATGTAGGTGCTCTTACCCGCCATGTTGGGGCCCGTGATGATCAACAGCCGGTTATCCGCTCGATCGAGCGTCACATCGTTTGGCACGAACGGCTCCTTGAGCGCGCGCTCGATTACGGGATGGCGGCCGTTGACGATATGGATGCGCCCCTCCGTGTTGAGCGACGGTCGGCAGTAGCCGTTGTTTGAAGCGACCTCGGCAAGGGAACCGTAGACGTCGAGTTCGGCAAGCAGCGCCCCGTTCTCCTGCAGCCGCTCCGTACAGGAGAGCAGCACCTGTCGAATCTCAAGAAAGAGTTCGTATTCAAGGGCGATAAGCCGCTCGCTTGCACCAAGGATCTTCTGCTCCATCTCCTTCAACGCGGGCGTGATGAAGCGCTCGGCGTTCGCGAGCGTCTGCTTTCGCTCATAGCCAAACGGCACAAGCGAAAGATACGACTTCGTCACCTCGATGTAGTAGCCGAAGACCTTGTTGTAGCTGATGCGTAGATTCTTGATCTTTGTCTCTTCGCGCTCGTTGGCCTCGTATCGCTCAAGCCAGGATTTCGAGCCGTCAGCAATCTGCCTCAGCTCGTCCACCTCGGCATGATAGCCCGGCCGGATGAAACCGCCGTCTTTTAGCGACGCCGGCGGCTCGTCGGCAATGGCGGATTGCAGCAGTGAGAGCACGTCCGTCATCGGATCGAGACCGGCTGCGATCGTGCCGAGCGCGGCGCACCGGTTCGCGCCGAGCGTCTGAACAATCGACGGTACACGCAAAAGCGTCTGCGTCAACGCGATACAGTCGCGCGCGTTGACGGTGCCGTAGACGATCTTGCTGCAAAGCCGCTCGATGTCGTATACGCCGCGCAGCAGCTCCTGCAGGCTCTTGCGTTCGGCAAGGTTTTTGGAAAGCTCATCCACCGCGTCGAGACGGCGTTCGACGCCCGCAACATCCTGCAGCGGGCGGTCGATCCAGTCGCGCAGCTTGCGGCCGCCCATGCCGGTCTTCGTCGCGTCGAGGAGGCTGAGCAGCGTGTTCTTCCTGCTCGCGCCGAAGCGAAGCGGCGCCGTTAATTCAAGGTTTCGTCGTGTCGAGGCGTCGAGCGCCATATAGTTCGAGCGGTTCAAGAGCCGCATGCCATGGATGTGTGAAAGCGCGTTTTTCTGCGTCTCCTCGAGATAGCGCATCAGCGCGCCCGCGGCGGAGACGGCATACGGCGCGTCGTCGCAGCCGAACCCCGCGAGCGTTGCAACGCCGAAGTGGCTTAGCAGCGCGCCGCGGGCGGCGTCCGGCAGGAAGGCTGACGCGCCGTATTGTTCGAGAAAATAGTTCGACGAGAGCTTCTTTGCCAGAAAATGCTGCAAAAACAGCGACGGATCGGCGATGATCTCGCGCGGATGAATGCGCGCGATCTCGTCGAGCAGCGTAAGCGACGCGCGTTCTCCGTCGATCTGCAGCAGGTAGAATTCGCCGGTCGAAACGTCGGCGTATGCAAGCCCGATCACGTGCTCGCCAAGCGAGATCGAGGCGATATAGTTGTTTTGGTTCTCCTCGAGCATGCGCTCTTCGATGATCGTGCCGGGTGTGATGACGCGGATGACGTCGCGCTCGACAAGTCCCTTGGCGAGCAGCGGGTCCTCCAGCTGCTCGCACACGGCCACCTTGTAGCCCTTTTCGATGAGCTTTGCGATATAGGAATCCACCG
>CAYMSL010000049.1:0-12843 GCA_964393095.1 uncultured Oscillospiraceae bacterium
TTGATGGCGTAGTTCTCCGTGGGCAGGCCGAACGCGTCGTAGCCGATCGGGAAAAGCACGTTGAAGCCCTCGAGGCGGCGTTTGCGCGCGATGACGTCCATCGCCGTAAACGGGCGCGGGTGGCCCACGTGCAGGCCCTGCCCGGAGGGGTAGGGAAACTCGATGAGCCCATAGAACTTGGGCTTATTGGAACCGGTCTCGGCCTCGAAGCAATGGGCGTCGGCCCAGGCCTTCTGCCACTTCGGCTCGATTTTCTGTGGATCGTAGCGTTCGTGCATGCGAGCAACCTCCGAATCTGTCTAAAAAACTAGGATAGTATTTTTCGCCCCGTTTGTCAATCCGGCCCGGCACAGCGCTACATGTCCGTAAGCGCTGCGTTTTCCCTGGCAAAATCACGGCATGCAAGGCATTGTCCGCCGCGGCCGATCGCGCTTCTTTACATCCGGCCCGAAAACGTGGTAGAATCTACAAAGATATGTAATCCTCTCGCGAAAGGAGACTCAAACCAATGGATCAGGTCGTGACGCCCCAGAACCCCGAAACGCTGGAGCAGCAAACCCACAGGAGCAAGTCCGTCACCCCCATGGTGCTCGGCATCGCGAGCCTCGTGGTCGTATGGTTCCCCTTGATCGGGCTGATTCTCTCGATCATCGGCTTTACCCTGAGCAGGTCCAACCGCCGGTATGCCGCGGACAACTGCATTCCGGAGAACAGCATGAACACCGCAGGCTACGTGTGCAGTCTCGTGGGCCTGATCGCCGGCATCATCACAATCATCCTCGCCATCGTCGTCGTCGCGGGGCTCGTTGCCGTCGCCGGCGGAGTGTTCAACTATATCATCCTGCCGGAGATCATGTAAGGGAGAACTATGCTGCCAACCTTTGATGTGTTCGGGCTGTCGGTCCCGATGTTCGGCCTGATGATGATGTGCGGCATGGTGGCGGCGTTCGTCCTGCTACGATTTACGCGCCGCATCATCCGCTTTACCGAGGATCAGGTGCTTTCCTGCGCGCTCTGGACGATCCTGCTGGGCTTCCTCGGCGCCAAGGTGCTCTACTGGATCGTGGAGTTCGACCAGGTGCTCGCCGATCCCCATTACCTCGTTGAGACGCTGCGCACGGGCTTTGTCTTCTACGGCGCGCTGCTTGGCGGGCTGCTTGGCGTGGGCATCTATGCGCTGTATCAAAAACTGCCGTTTTTCGGCTTTGTCGACCTGTTTGTGCCGTCGCTTTCGCTGGCGCACGCGTTCGGCCGCATCGGCTGCTTCATGGCCGGCTGCTGCTACGGCATGGCCTGCGAAAGCCCGATCTCGGTCGTGTTCCCGGCGGGGGGCGCCGCCCCGGCGGGTGTGCCGCTGCTGCCGACGCAGCTCATGGAGAGCGCGTTTCTCTTCCTGCTGACCGCGGCGCTCATTCTCATTATGAGGAAGCGCAAGCCCTTCGGCACGGTCACCGGCTGGTATCTCGTGTGCTACGGCGTGTGGCGCTTTATCATCGAGTTCTTCCGCAACGACGATCGCGGCGCGGTAGGCGCGCTGTCAACCTCGCAGTTCATCGGCATCTTCATCGTGCTTGGCGGCGCGGCGCTGCTGCTGCTGATTAAATTTGGCGTGCTCAGGCGCTCCGAACTGCCGCCGCAGAGCGATCAGCCGGCCGAAGCGGCGGTTGCCGAAGAAGCGGAGCTGCCGCACGAACCGGACGAACCGGACGAACCGGCGGAGCCGGAAGCGCCCGAACCGGCGAATCAACCGGAGGCGTAAGAAGCACATTTTGCGTTGTAAACAAGGCCGTCCATCTGGACGGCCTTGTTTGTTGCGGCAAAGCGCCGCGGAATGTGTTTTAGGGGATTCCATAAAGGCGGGGTTCTGAAAACCGGGTTGTGCGGACGCCGCCCCCGGCTACATGTAGAAGCGCCGCCGGATCTCCTCCTTGACGCGCGCGCGGCGGTTAAGCAGGAGCAGGCTGGAAGCGAGCACGAGGCAGGGGATGAGCACGAACATCGACCAGCGCGGCCAGTCGGCGACCCCGCCGTAGAGCCCGATGAAAAACTCGATGCCCACGACAAACAGCCCCACTCCCGTCAGGGCGAGGGTAAAGCGCGGCAGCATCGGCAGGCGGCACGAGGGCGTGCCGAGCCAGGCGGCAAACATCGCGTAGCCCACGGCAAGCGCGGTCAGCGGCAGGCCGAGCGGAAGCAGCCAGTGTCCGCCGCTCATGCGCTCGATCAGCAGCAGCAGCACGGCGCAGGCGGCCCCGGCGATGCCGATGTGCGCGTAGCGGCCGAGTGCCGGCACGATCATCGGGAAGAGGAGGCAGGCAAACAGCACGAGCTCCCCGCCCGCGACGAGGAGCGACCAACTGAGCTTGTGATCGACGAGCAGGTTGCAAAACATCGCGGTAAAGAGCGGGATGAGTAACAATAGCGAGATGAACGACGCAATGTAGCGCCGGTCGATGCGCCGGTCGATGTGCTCGATGTGCCGTGAATATGGGCGCACGGCGCTCTCGTCGCGCGGCTCGGCGGGGTTCTGCACCTCCGTGCCGCAGAGCGGGCAGCGCGGCTCGCTCTTTTCAAGCTCAACGCCGCAGTTGACGCAATAACTCATATCGGCGGATTCCTCCAAATCGGTGTTGCCGGGCGCGGCCGCGGCGGTTCGGGGTCGGTTCGGGCGCTTCTTCGATAACGGCGGCGCGCGCCGAAAGCGCGTTAGTCCCGCTGGTTGCTCTCGACCTTGACGGGTATGCCGAGCTTGACAAGCCGCGTGAAGAACTCGCGTTCGAGCGCGGGCTCGCGGATCGTGCGCGTAAAGCTCAGCCGCAGCCGCCCGTTGTAGGTCAGCGCTGCGGCGCACACGCGGTTGTCGGAGAGCGGGCCGAGGATGAAGTCCATGCGCTTGACGTATTGCGCCATCTCGGGCGGCAGGTTGGTTACGCCAAGATTGCTCAGGCTCGTGGAGGTGATCGCGTCGCCCACCTGCGAGTAGGCAACGCGCATGGCGGCGTTCTTGATAAACAGCGGCATCGCGCGCAGAAACGCGTTTTGCTCGGTGCGCACGTTCGTTGTGATCTTGACGTTGAGCAGCTTCTTTGTGACCTCCATGGCCATGAAGTGGTGCACGATGTTGAGCGTTTCGTCGAAGGTATACTCGCCAAGGCGCGGGTCGATGCCGGGGTTGACGTAGTTTGAAAAGTTGCGCAGCGTCCTTGATGGGAACACCTGCCTTAAATTGACCGGCACGCAGATTTTGACGGGCTTGAGCAGGTGCGTGCGCAGCGTGCTCCGGCGCTGCAGCGCGTCGATGGAGAGAATCAGCGCCGCGGTGAGATATTCGGTGAGGCTTACGCCCTTTTCGCGCGCCTTCTTGCGCACGGTGGCAGCGTCCATCGAACCCGTGACGATGTGGATAAAGCCGTCCGGCTCGTCGGTGCCCCTGATGTGGTAGGCCTTGTCCTCCTTGCGGCTTTGCGTGATCGCGCCCGAGTGGGTGGCGAAGCTGTCCTCGGCCTCCTCGGGCTGCGGCGGCTCCGCGCAGTCGAGTATGCGCCCGTCGCGCGGAATCTCCGCGCCGTATTTGAGGCGCAGATACTCCGCCGTGAGCGTCTGCAAAAACACAAGCCCGCCCGTGCCGTCGGTCAGCACGTGAAAGAACTCCACCGCGATGCGGTTTTGATAGGTGCGCACGCGGAAGCCGAAGCCGTCGTTTTCGGAAAAGCGCAGGGGCGCGCAGGGGTTGCCGACGTCCGCCTGAATGCGCGGCGCGCGGTCGCTGCGCTCGAGGTAAAACCAAAACAGCCCGCGCTTGAGCTGGAAGCCGAAGAACGGCAGCCGCCGCAGCGTGCGTTTGAGCGCGACCTCGAGTATATCGTCGTCGACGGGCTCAACGAGTGTGGCCGACACGCGAAACAATGCCGTCCAGCCCCGGTTCATTGTGGCGGGGTAGATCAGCGCCGCGTTGTCGAGTTTCATCCAGGGGTTGATCTTACGGTCCATATCCTTTGTGCCGCCCCGCGCATTACCGCTCGGGACGGTCCCCTTTGTACGAAGATGGCGAATCGAGCCCAAGCTCGCCGCGGATGAAGGCGGACATATGCTCTCGCGCGTTCCGGCTCTCGCGCGTGCCGTAGAGCGGATAGGCGTGCCACAGCCCGCGCTCGATCACAAGCTGTGACTTGCAGCCGTATGCGAGCAGCCGTTTATGGAGCGTACGCGCGTCGTCGAGCAGAATTTCCGACCCGCCCGCAAAGAGCAGCGCGTTCGGCAGCCCGGCAAGGTCGCCGAACACCGGCGAGACGTACGGCTCGTCCTCGTGGCCCGCGGCGTAGGCGATGACGTTATACGCAAGCGACTCGCGCACAAGCGACGGATCCTTCCATACGTTATTATTATACGCCGGGCCGGACATCGTCAAGTCTGCCCACGGCGAGATGCCTACGATGCACGCGGGCAGCGGCACGCCCTCGGCTTTACAGCGCAGCGCCAGGCAGAACGCAAGCCCGCCGCCCGCGCTCTCGCCCGCAAGCGCGATCTGCTCCGGCCGGTATCCGCGCTCGAGCAGGTATTGATACGAGCGCATCGCGTCGTCGAGCGCCGCCGGGAAGCGGTGCTCCGGCGCGAGCCGGTACGCCGCGCAGAATGTCGTGAGGCGCGTTCCCGCCGCAAGCAGCCCGCCAAAGCCCTTGGCGTAGTCGAGCGAGCCTGCCGTATACCCGCCGCCGTGCAAATAGAGGATCACGCGATCCTCCGCGTGCTCGCATTCGCACGGAACGGCAAAACACGCCGTAAACTCGTCGAACGGCACGCACTCGTACGCCACCTTCGCGCGCAGCAGCTTCGTCGTGATACGCCCAAGCTGATCCTGCGCCGCACGCGCCGCTTCGATGCCCGCAAAGCGTGCGAGCGGCTTCGTCAGCCACAGCTGGAGCTTTATGATCGATGCGCCTATGCCTGGCAAGCCCAGTCCTCCTCGCCGCCAATCTTTCCCTCTATCATACCGTGCCTGCGCCCGAAAGCAAACCTTCTTTTCTTGAAAGAAAAGAAGGCAAAAGAACTTAGGGTTTGTTTGGGGTGGGATTTGTGCGGTTGGGCGGGGTAAAGCTCGTATGGGGGAGGGGATTTCTAAAGAGGGCGCTTGTCTGAATGGGCGGGCGCTTCGCGGGAACGGGGTTCTCCTCCTTTTCTTGAAAGAAAAGGAGGCAAAAGAACTTGGGGTTTGTTTGGGGTGGGATTTGCGCGGTTGGGCGGGGTAAAGCTCGTATGGGGGAGGGGATTTCTAAAGAGGGCGCTTGTCTGAATGGGCGGGCGCTTCGCGGGAACGGGGTTCTCCTCCTTTTCTTGAAAGAAAAGGAGGCAAAAGAACTTGGGGTTATGTGGTAAAGGGATTTGCCTGAACGGACGGGCGCTTCTTTGCTCGATGGTGGGGGGATTTATCCGAATAGTGCGGATAAATTTGCGACCAAACGCTGCGTCGATTAGAAAAGATCAGCAATGTGGGGGAGTACATGGTCGCGCGACGAACATCGGCCGCTCCAAACGGAGTGGCCGATGATACGCTTCGCCGGATCGTCCGCCTTGTTCCGTCTCAGCCAGGCGGCCAGCCGAGCGCGCGCCCGCCGAGCAGGTGCATGTGCAGATGCGGTACGCTCTGCCCGCCGTCCGCACCCGTGTTGAGCACAAGGCGGTAGCCGCTCTTTGCCACGCCGAGCGCTTCCGCGAGCTTGCGCGCGGCTTCGAACATGTGCCCAAGCAGCGCCGCATCTTCCCCGCCAAGCTCGTTAACGCTGCCGACGTGCCGCTTTGGCACGATCAGCACATGCACGGGCGCTTGCGGGTCCCGATCGTAAAACGCCGCGATCAGCTCGTCGTCATAGAGCTTGTTTGTGGGAATCTCGCCCGCCGCGATCTTACAAAAGATGCAATCGTTCATGTTCGTCGATCTCCTTTCCGTATGCGATCTCGCCTCGAAACGCGGTCAGTTGCACGCGCACGATGCTCCCCTCCGGCGCGTCTGTGCGCACGCGGATGTAGTTGCCGCTGTAGCCTTCGCCGCCGTCCTCGGCGAGCACCTCGACCACGCTGCCGATCTGCGCGGCCAGATACGATCGCGTCAGGCGCTTGCCGAGCAAGCTTAGCTCCTTTGCCCGCGCCTCGCGCACGCTTTTTTCCAGCCGCCCCGGCATCGAGGCGGCCTTTGTGCCCGCCCGCTCGGAGAAGGGGAACACATGCATGCGCGCAAACCCCGCCCGCTCGCAAAAAGCCAGCGTCTCTTGATGCTCGGCTTCGCTCTCGCCCGGAAAGCCCGCGATCACGTCGGTAGTGATCGCGCACGAAGGCATCTCTTCGCGCAGCAACTCGAGCGCGCCAAGGTACGTTGCGGCGCTGTAGCGGCGGTTCATGCGCGATAGCACCGCGTCGGAGCCGCTCTGCAGCGAAAGGTGGAACTGGCGGCAGACCTTGGGATTTTGCGCAAGCGCCTTTGCCACGGCGCGGTCGATCCACAGCGGCTCGAGCGAGCCGAGCCGTATGCGCTCAAGTCCCGGCGCGCCGCTTGCGCGCTCGATGGCGTCGAGCAGGCCGCACGTTCCAAGGTCGCGCCCGTAGCTGGCCAGATGGATGCCCGTGAGCACGACCTCGCGGTAGCCCTCCCTCGCAAGCGCCGTAACCTCGCGGGATATTTCCGGAAGCGGGCGCGATCGCAGCGGCCCGCGCGCGTAGGGGATGATGCAGTAGGCGCAGTAGTTGACGCAGCCGTCCTGAATTTTAAGCGTCGCGCGCGTGCGCGAGTCCCGCACGGCCGAGAGCGGCATAAAGCCTTCCTGTCCCGGCGGGGGCATGCAGACGGCGCTTTTCTCGCCGTTTGCGGAGAGCGCCTTCGTCACGGCCTCGACGATGCGCGCTTTTCCGTCCGTGCCGAGCACAAGCCCCACGCCCTCGAGCGCGGAAACCGTCTCCGGCGCGGTCTGTGCGTAGCAGCCCACGGCGGCGATCAGCGCCTCCGGGTTGCTGCGGTGCGCGCGCGCGATGAGCCGGCGCGATTTGGCGTCGCTGACCTGCGTGACGGTGCAGGTGTTGATCACATAGGCGTCCGCCCGTTCGGCGAAGTCCACAACCGTCCAGCCCGCGCTTTGGAACAATTCCCGCATGGCCTCGGTTTCGTAGTGGTTGACCTTGCAGCCGAGCGTCGTAAGCGCGACCTTCATGACTCGACCTCGTAGAACAGCTGCGCAAGCATCGCCATGCCGGCGGTCTCCGTGCGCAGAATCCGCTTGCCGAGCGACACCGCGACCGCGCCGCGTGCGACCAGCGCCTCGACCTCGCCGCGCGCAAAACCGCCCTCCGGCCCCACGCAAAGCCCCACGGTATCAAGCCGCTTTGCTTCACGCAGCGCGCATTTTAGCGAGCGAGCGCGTTCCTCCTCGTCGGCCACGAGGAAGAGGTCGAAGGCGGAAACGTCGATCTCCGCAAGGGAAAGCGGCGCGCGCACCTCCGGCACGAGCGCGCGGCGGGACTGCTTGGCCGCCTCGAGCGCCACGCGGCGGCAGCGCTCGAGCTTATGGGAAAACGCCCCGCCCGCCTCCGCGACACAGCGCGCGGAAACCGTCGCTGCGACGGCAAATACGCCGAGTTCCGTACATTTCTGCACGATGGTTTCGAGCTTGCCCGCCTTGGGCAGGCATTGGAACAGCGTCGCCTGGCAGGGGCTTTCAACGCCCGCGGCGCGCGCCAAACCAAAGCGGCAGGTCACCCGCTCGGGCGAAACGCGGACGATCTCGGCCTCGAATTCGCGTCCCTGCCCGTCGCAGACGGCGAGCCGCCCGCCCGGGCGCATGCGCAGCACCCGCGCGATGTGGTGCGCGTCGTCGCCGCAAAGCACGGCGGTATCGTCTGTGATATCGGTTGTAAAGAAGCGGCGCATGCGATTCCGTCCCCCGCTTTAAGCGTTCAGCCGCATGGCGACCCAGCCCTCGAGCCGCGTCGTCTCGGCGACGCGAAAGCCCGCGTTTTCGAGCGCGGCGGCAACCTCGTGCTCGCGCTCGTCGATGATGCCCGAAACGATGAACGTGCCGCCGCTTTTGCAGCAGCGCCGGGCAAACGGCGCCAGCGCGATGATCACGCCGGATACGATGTTTGCCGCCACCACGTCGTAGCCGCCGAGAACGCGCGTTTGCAGCGCTTCGTCGGCGAGTATGTCGCCGATCTCCACGCGGCAGGCTTCCTCCGAAATGCCGTTGAGAGCGGCGTTTTCGCGCGCGACGCGCTCCGCCACCGGGTCGATGTCCACCGCCACGGCCGTACTTGCGCCAAGCAGCAGCACCGCGATCGAAAGGATGCCGCTGCCGCAGCCGAGATCGAGCATGGTATCGCCATGTTTGACCGTCCGCTCGAGGAAGGCGAGGCACATGCGCGTGGTCTGGTGCTCGCCGGTGCCGAAGGCCGCGCCCGGATCGAGCCGCAGCGCCGCGCGTCCCGGCGGCACGGGGTCGTCGATCCAGCAGGGCGTAACGTAGAGCCTTTCCCCGATGCATAGCGGACGGTAGTAGGCTTTCCAGGCATTCTCCCAGTCCGCGTCGCAAACGCGGTTGACCACGAGCGCGAGCGAGCCGAGATCGATCCCCTCAAAGAGCGTGCTCAGGCGCAAAAGCGCCGCCTTGACGTCCGCAAGCACCCCTTCCGCCCCCGGCGCGTCGGCGACATAGGCCTTCACGCACGGCTCGTCGACGCCGACCTTGTCCGCGTCGGCAAAGTCCCAGTAGAGCGCGCGCTCGTTGAGGAAGGCCATCGCGCGCGCGTGGCTTTCCTCGATCACCACCTGATCGAGCCCCGCGCCGGAGAGCGCGTCGCACACGCGCTCAAGCCCCGCGTCGTTCGTATATACGATAAGTTCCAGCCAATTCATGCGGTCAGTATACCACCTTTTTGCCGCGCGGCACAATCCCGGCGGGCATGTCCCGCGCCCGGCAGCATCACGGCGCCCCTCTTTGCGGATTTGACGGAAAGCGCCGCCGCTGTTGACAATTTTCGCCCGCGTGTGCTTTACTCAAACCGATGAAACAGCAAACGCCGGCGGATGATTCGATCGCGCCTTGCGGCAAAACCGGGCATAAGCCGCTCTTCAACGAGCGGCCCATGTTTCTTGCCGCCGCGGGGCTGCTATTTGGCGTGCTGTTTGCGGGAAACCTCTCCGCAAGCTACGCGCGCGTTGCGGCGCTCTCCGTGCTGACCGCCTGCCTCGGCGCGGTTTTGGCCAGGCGGCGAAGATGGATATTGCCGCTGCTGTTTTGCGCGGCGGGGCTATTACGCGCCTCGTTTCTGCCGGTATACGACCTGCCGCAGGGGAATTACGCGCTCGCGGGCCGCGTGTGCGAAGCGCCGCTCTCAAGCGAGCGCGGCCTCTATGTGCTCGTCGACGATATCACGCTCGACGGCTCCCCGGCCGCGGGACGGCTGCGCCTTTACGGCACGTTTTCCACGACGCCCGCCTACGGGCAGCGCGTGAGCGCCTTTGCCGCCGTCAAGCCCTCAAGCGGGCGCTGGCAGCGCAGCGATCAGGCCGCGGGCATCGCCGGCAGCGCCTATGCGCGCGGCAGCGTGCGCCTAAGCGGCGAAACGCCGCGCGACGCGTACGCTTGGCTGCTGTCGCTGCGCGAGCAAATCGGCACGCGTGTGGACGCGCTGTTTTCGCGCGATTCCGCCTCGGCGCGCGGCATGCTGCTCGGCGATATCACAAGCATCGACGAAGCGACGCTCGAGGCCTTTCGCGACACGGGTATACTGCACCTGCTCTCGGTATCGGGCCTGCACGTAGCCGTGCTCGCGGGCGCGCTCTCGTTGCTCTTGCGGCGAAACGCCTGGGTACGCTTTGCCGTCGTCGCGCTGTTTCTTGTACTCTATTGCGCGATCACCGCCTTTTCGCCGCCCGTGCTGCGATCGAGCGTGATGCTGCTCGTGGCGCTGCTCGCGTTTCCGCTCAGGCGGCGGCTTGACGCGCTAAGCTCGCTGTCGGCGTCGTTTGTGCTGCTCGTGCTCTGGAACCCCGGCTCCGTATACCGGGCCGGGTTTCAGCTTTCGTTTTGCGCCGTATACGGGCTTGCGCTGCTTACGCCGCTCTTTCAGCGGCCGTTGCGCCGCCTCGGCCGGCAGGCCTCAAGCCTCGTTGCCGCCTCCTGCGCGGCCGTGATCGCGACGTTTCCCACCTCGTGCGCCTGTTTCGGCTCGGCGCAGCTGCTCTCGGTTGTTACAAACCTCTTCGTGCTGCCGATCGCGGACGTATTCCTGATCCCCGCGTTCTTCGGCACGGCGCTCTCGTTTGTGTGGTATCCGCTCGGCGACACCGTCTGCGTGGTCGCGCGCGTCGCGCTCGAGGCGATCATGACCATCACGCGCTACGGCGGCAGTTTGACCGTCTATGTGCCCGCCCCGCCGGCGGCGGCGCAGCTGATGTTTCTTGTGTGCATGCTCTTTGCCTCGCGGCTGTGCCTGCGCAGTCCCAAACGGCGGGCGCTTTTTACCTTTGCCGGGGCGCTGCTTACCGCCGCGCTCTGGGCCGCGGGGTGATCGCCCGAAAAGCCCGCCCGTTCAGGCAAGCCCATTTACCACGTAACCGAAAGTTCTTTTGTCTCCTTTTCTTACAAGAAAAGGAGACAACGCCGCTCCCGTCCGTCCAGGCAAGCGCCATTCTCCACACAACGCGAAGTTCTTTCGCCTCCTTTTCTTTCAAGGAAAGGAGGAGACCCGCTCCCGTCCGTCCAGGTAAGCGCCATTCTCCACATAACCCAAAGTTCTTTTGCTCCTTTTCTTACAAGAAAAGGAGAGAAATGCCGCTCCCGCAAAAATCCCGCCCGTCCAGGCAAGCACCATTCTCCACATAACCCAAAGTTCTTTTGCCTCCTTTTCTTTCAAGAAAAGGAGGAGGAGGTTTCTTTGTTGGACAAGTCGCGATATAATACAGTCTATGGATGGACTGGCATTCCTCAACGGGCTTGCGGGCGGCGCGCCGCTCTCCGGCGCGTATTACTTCTACGGAGAGGACCCGTACAGCCTCGATAAGGCGGTGCGGGCGGTGTCGGGCGCGGTCAAGGCGGAACTGAAGGATATGAACGTCCAGCGGCTGAAAAACCCCGCGCCGCACGAGGTGCAAAACGCGGCGGAGACGCTGCCGTTCTTCGACGAACGGCGCGTGGTGATCGTGACCGAGTTCGACGCGGACACGGCGGACGCGCTTGCGGCGTATGCGCCGAGGACGCCGGAAACCACGGTGCTGGTGTTCGTGCGCGAGGGCAAGCCGCCGGAGAAGAACGCCCTCTATCAGGCGCTTAAAGCGGACGGGCGCACGGTCGCGTTTGACCCGCTTTCAAACGAGCAGGCGTGCCGCTTTGTTGAAAAGCGCGCGCGTGAGAACGGCATACCGCTTGAAGCGGGGGTGGCGGCGCAGCTTGTGCGAACGATGGGCGTCGACCTCGGCGCACTCGAAAACGCGCTGCTGGTCTGCGGCGCGTACGCGGGCTTCGGCGGCACGGTGACGCGCCGGATCGTCGACGCGTGTGTGCGCCCCTCGCCGGAGTATCAGGTTTTCGACGTGCTGGACGCGCTGTGGGCCGGCCGCAAGCGCGCGGGCATACGCCAGCTTGCCGGCATGCTCAGCGACGCGGGCGAATCGCCGCTTGGGCTTGCGACACTGTTTGAGCGAAACGTGCGTACGGTCGTGGCGGCAAAACAACTGCTGCTTGCGGGCGCGGACGGCAAGAGCGCGGCAAAAAAGCTCGGCGTCGCGCCGTTTGTCGCGGACAAGGCAGTCAGGAACGCGAAGAAGCGCACGCTCGAGGAGCTGACGCGTGCGCTCGAGGCGTTCGCTTCAATCGAGCATGTGCAAAAGCAGGGCGGCGCGCGGGCCGGGGAGGCGCTGCTGCTGGCCTGCCAGCGATATTTTTAACAGAGGATCACAAACGGAGGAACGTATGATCAAGCACATCGTCTTTACCCGCTTCGAAAACCCAAACGAGCACGCGCCCGCCGCGGCCGAACTGCTCAACGCGCTTGTTGGAACGATACCGGAGATCGTCACGCTCGAAACCGGGCGCGACGTGACCCGCAGCGAGCGCAGCTATGACCTTGCGCTGATCGTGACGTTCCGCTCCCGCGAGGATCTTGCAACATACGACCATCACCCGGCGCATGAGGCGGCGCGCGCTTATATCCGCGCGCACCGCACGGCAACCGCGTCAGTGGATTTCGAATTTTAACGCAAGGCACGGAGGGAAAACAGGATCATGCTCAAATACATCGTGCTCTTTAAATTTCGCGACCCGCAGGCGTGCCTGCCGACCGTGATCGAAAAGCTCCACGCCATGGAGGGGAAGATACCCGAAATCCTCTCGATGGAGACCGGCGCGGACGTCTGGCATAACGGCGAACGCAGCTACGACCTCGCGCTGACCTGCACGTTTGAAAACATGCGCGCGCTCGCACGCTACGACAAGCATCCGCTGCACGAGGCGGCGCGGGAGTATATCTACGCGCACCGGCTTGACGGCAAGACCGTCGTCTACGAAATCTGATGGGCGAATTTCGCGTTGTATCGGAATACGTGCCCTCGGGCGATCAGCCGCAGGCGATCGAGCGCCTCTCGGCGGGCGTAGCGCGCGGGGACAAGGCGCAGGTGCTGCTTGGCGTCACCGGCAGCGGCAAGACCTATACGATGGCCAAGGTCATCGAGCGCGTGCAGAAGCCCACGCTCGTCGTCGCGCACAACAAGACGCTCGCGGCGCAGCTCTGCGCGGAGTTTCGCGAGTTTTTCCCGGAGAACGCGGTGGAGTTCTTCGTCTCCTACTACGACTACTACCAGCCCGA
>CAYMSL010000050.1:0-12728 GCA_964393095.1 uncultured Oscillospiraceae bacterium
TCTCCTTTTCCGAATTTTGTTCCGCGTTTTGTTCCGTTTTTTTCGTATAGCGCGCCTGCTGTTCATGATAATAGCCGAGGATGAATATGCCCTGCTCCTCGAGCGTCAGATTGGCGGGGAAGGAGTCATCTTCCACTTCAAGCTTGTCGGCGAGTTCGCCGATGCGCCTGTCGTAGCGCCAGCCCCATTTGTCATCCTTGCCTTCGCGGTTGCAGCGCCCCGCGGCCTGAATCATCGAGTCAAGCCCCGCCTCCTCGCGGTAGACGCAGGGAAAGTCCACGTCCACGCCGGCCTCGATGAGGCTCGTCGAGATCACGCGGCAGGGCAGATTGTCCCGAAGCCGCCGCCGGATTTCCTCCAGTACGCGCCGCCGGTGCGTGGGCGTCATGAGCGTGGAGAGGTGGAACCCGTCGCCGGCCAGCCCCTCGTAGAGCGCCTGCGCCTGCACCTTGGTGTTGACGATACACAGAACCTGCCTTTGTCCGTTGAGGCGCTCGAGCAGCGCGGGGTCGCCAAGCCGGCCGATGCGGCGAAACCGCACGCGGCGCAGCGCGTCGTACAGGCCCGCGGGGGCGGAGCAGATCTCCTGCATCTCCACCGCCGGGTCGAAGAACGGCCGCAGCGCGGGCTGCGTCGCGCTGCAGAGCACCGCGCTGCAGCGGTGGTTGCGCACAAGCTCCTCGATGGCGTGCACGCAGGGCCGCAACAGGTCGACGGGCAGCATCTGCGCCTCGTCGAAGATGAGCACGCTGTTTGCGATGTTGTGCAGCTTGCGGCAGCGGGACGGGCGGTTGGAAAAAAGCGACTCGAAAAACTGCACGTTGGTGGTGACGACGATCGGCGCGTCCCAGTTCTCCGCCGCGCGCGCCCGGGGATCGCTTTCTTCGCCGTCTAGCGTATCGTAATTGACGTTATGGTGGTGTTCGAGGACGTTTTGTTCGCCGAGCGCCTCCCGGAACACGCTTGCCGTCTGGTCGATGATCGACGTATAGGGTATGACGTAGATCACGCGGCGCAGGCCGTTTTCCAGCGCGTGCTTGAGCGCGAACGCAAGCGAGGAGAGCGTCTTGCCGCCGCCGGTGGGTACGCTCAGCGTGAAAAGCCCGCGCGGACGCGGCGCCACGCGCAGGCAGTCGTCCAGCACCTCCCGGCGCTTTTTGCCGACGAGGTTTTCGGGCGGGCCGAAGCTTGCAAGCCTTGCCTGCAGGCGTTCGTACAGGACGTTGAGCGGCTCGCCCATGCCCCGGCGAAGCGGCGCGTTGTCCATGAAGGATTCGGTATCGAGATAGTCCGCGTCGACGAGGCAGGAAAAGAGCATGCGCGTGCGAAAGGCGTACGCAAAGCCCCTGTGCTTTGGCGCGCAGTTCAGCAGATAGCGCGGCGCCTCGGGCACGGGTTGGCCGAGCGCCTCTTCGTACGCCGCGTAGTCGTGGTTACGCAGACTTTGCCGCTTGAGCTTGGCGCGAAGCGTCGCGCCGTCTGCCGTATCGGTCGGTACGCCGCCGTCCGGCAGGCCGCCGTGATGGCCGGCGACACAGTAGGCAAGCAGATACGCAAACGGACGCTCAAGCGGGTCGCCATTCAGAACCTCCGCGCCCGCGGCGGCGTGTTCGACGCGCTTGGGGTCGCCAGACAGGCGTTTCTGCCCGGCGGGCGAGCACTTTCCAACGTCGTGCAGAAGGCCGGAAAGATATGCCTGCTCCGCCGCCCCAAACGCCGCGGCGCGCTCCGAAGCGAGCTTCGCGACCGCGACCGCGTGCGTGGAAAAAAATTGGACGCGTCCATCGTTGCTGGTGTGGGCGAGCAGCGACATGCGAAGCGCTCCTAAATAGAATTGCTGTCTTTATCATACTAATTATGGAAGTGTTTGACAAGAGACGCAAGATGGCGGCAGGCAAACCGCGGCAAACGCGGCGAACGGCGCAAAAGAGCGCGCGGTCGATCGCGCGCTGCATCGGTTGCGTTTTAGGCGCTATGGCTGCGCGGGCAGTCCCGCGCCGAAGCAGTCCGAATCCGTGGCGTCGCCGTAGCCGAATATGCCGTGGCGAACGCGCGCGTGTATCGCTTCGAGCACCGCCGGTCGCCCGCCCAAAAGGACTCTTGGCGGTTCTAGATATAGAACATCCCCGCCTGCTCAACCTCGTGTGCCGCCGCCTCGTCGACAAGGCGCTCCAGCGTAACGGGCGCAAGCGCCGCGCGCACGGCCGCGTCGAGCGGCTCGAAGGCAAACGTGCGCATGGCGGCCTCGATCGCGGGCGCGCTGTCGGGCACGGTATCGTCCGTGCGGTCGAACAGCGCGGTTTCGACGGCCAGAAGCACGTCGAGCGCGCTGATCTCGCGCGGGGAGCGCGCGAGCTGATAGCCACCCTGCGCGCCCTTTGTTGAGAGCACGAGTCCGTCGCGCTTGAGCAGCACAAACACCTGCTCAAGGTAGATCTTCGAGATGCCGAGCCGCTCCGAAATGCTTGCGAGCGTGATGAAGGCCCCGTTTGCGTGCTGCCGCGCCATGTCCACGGCGGCGGCGAGCGCGTAGCGCCCCTTGGCGGATATGCGTATGCGGCCCACCTCCTGAAACATAGATAAACGATATGTTTTATGCTAAATGATCATACGCCGCTTGTCAAGCGCGCTTTGGGCGGCCGCGCGGCGGCTTACGCGGGTTGAACCGATACGGAAACGCCGTTTGGTATCACGGTAAGCGAAGCGGCTTCGCCCCGCCATGTGCGGGCAAGGCCAAGCGCTTCCTCGAGCGAGGGGGCGTAGGTCATCTTCATCTGCCGCACGATGGTTTGCAATTCCGGACGCGTAACGAAGATCACGCGGTTTTTCATGAGAATGCGCGCAAGGATCTGGCTTTGCCACTGGTCGGGAATCGTCTCGTCTTGCGGCGTGGCAAGGATGGCGCGATAGAGCGCCGCCGGGGTTTCGCAGTCCCGCAGCGCGCGATAAAAGTCGTCGCCGCCGACGCCGTCGAGGCACGCGGCAAGCAAAATCAGCACGCCGCCGGCCTTTGCCGTTGCCTCCGCCGCGGAGAGGCCTTTGACGCACTGGTAGATGTTTTGATCGAGCGGCGCGCCGCCGTTTGTCGTAAGCACGATGTCCGCGGGCACGGCGGCGGCTTCGCAATAGGGGCGCAGAAAGGCGCAGCCCGCCGCGTGCGCTTCGAGCGGGTCACCCGCGAAGGCGGCGAATACGCGCTTATGCTCGTCGATGACGACGTTGACGATGAAGGCAAGCTTAGCCATGTGCGCCGCGGCGACCATATCCGCGTGGATGGGGTTGCCCTCGAGCACGCCCGTACGCGCGAAGGGACTGTCGATGAAGCGCCCGCAGTGGTTGCCGAGCACGGTTACGCGGTCGCACACGCCGGGCAGCACGCTCTTGCGCCCGCCGGAAAAGCCCGCGAAGAAGTGCGGTTCAATGAACCCCTCCGCCACGAGCAGCTCCGTTTCGACGGCCAGCCGATCGAGCACGAGCGGCGCGCCGGAGGGCAGAACGCCGATGCCGACGTGCGCGCGCGCGTCGAGCGCGTCGTGTACGACAATGCGCTCGCTGCACGCAATCGCTTCGCCAAGCTTTTCCGCGAGTTCCGCGCGCGTCGTGCCGCGGTGGCAGCCGGTCGCCACGAGCAGGGTAATCTCGATTTCCGGGCTGCCCGCGCGCAGTTCGTCAAGCATCGCGGGCAGGATATCCCGGCTTGGCACGGGGCGCGTGTGATCGGAGACGATCAGCGTACAGGTTTTCTTACCGGCGGCGAGCGCGGAAAGGGGCGCGCTGCTGATCGGGCGCGCCATGGCCTCGCGTACGAGCGCCGCGCCGGGACGTCCGGCGGCAAGGCCGTCGATGCGCGATGTCAGCACCGTTGCGCCCCGCTCGTCGAAGGGGATTGCCGTGCGGCCGTACGGAAGCTCGATCATGGCGATTGTCCTCCCGGCGAAAAGATGATGTACGCCCATGATGCGGGCGGCCACAGATAAAGTGTACCCGAAATTCGCCCGCACTTCAAGACGCGCCAAGAAGACGCTGCGCCGCGGGGCGGAAGAAAAGGCGCGCGCCCGGTAGCCGGATTGCGCCGTATGCGGTATAATATACAAAATCCACGCCGGGGCCAAAGCCTCGGGCGGTTGCCCCGCTTGCGGGGGAAGCGTATGTTGCGTGCGGGGCGCGAAACGGCGGGGGTTGGATCAGGCGTATGGGAACGGGGCGCGACGCGCCCGGAAAGGCGGGGTTGATTTGAAGGACAGGCTCTTTATTCTGGCACCGGACTCCTTTAAGGGTACCATAAGCGCGGAGGAGATTTGCTCGGTCTGGTCGGAGGCGATTCGGCGTCTCGTGCCGGAGGCCGAGATCGCGACGGTTCCGATGGCGGACGGCGGCGAGGGTATGACGGATGCGTATTTGCGCGTGTGCGGCGGCGAGCGCGTGGAAACGCGCGTCACAGGCCCGCTCGGCACGCCGGTCAACGCCTTTTACGGCCTGCTGCCGAACGGCGCGGCCATACTCGAGATGGCCGCCTGCGCGGGGCTGCCGCTCGTGGGCGCGCATAAAGACCCCATGACGGCGACGACCCGGGGCGTCGGCGAACTGCTTCAGGAGCTGACGGCGCGCGGCGTTTCCCGCGTGCTGCTTGGGCTTGGCGGCAGCGCGACAAACGACGGCGGCATCGGTATGGCGGCGGCGCTCGGCTACGCGTTTCTCGATGAAAACGGCGAGGCGCTCGAGCCGCTTGCGCGAAACCTTGGACGCATCCGGCATATCCTGCCGCCCGCACATCCGCCGCGGCTTGAGATCGTCGCGGCCTGCGACGTGGACAACCCGCTCTGCGGGGAAAACGGCGCTTCATATACGTTCGGCGCGCAGAAGGGGGCGGATGCGGCGATGCAGGCCGAACTCGACGCGGGGCTAGGAAACCTTGCGCGGGTCATGCATACCGACCTCGGCAAGGACGTGCGCGACGTGCCGGGCGCGGGCGCGGCGGGCGGGCTTGGCGCGGGGGTGCTGGCTTTCCTTGGCGGCACGCTGAGTCCGGGCGTTGAGCTGATGCTCGACGAGGCGGGTTTCGACGCGCTGCTGCCGCGCGCGGGCGTCGTGTTTACGGGCGAAGGGCGGATCGACTGGCAAAGCGCGCGCGGCAAGGTGCCCGTGGGCGTGGCGCGGCGGGCGCGGCGCGCGGGTGTGCCGTGTATCGCCCTGTGCGGTTCGCTGGGGCCGGGCGTCGAGGCGGTCTATAACGAGGGCGTGACGGCGGTATTCACCTCGGTCAACCGGGCCGCGACAATTGAGGAGATCGGAGAAACCTGCCGCGAGGATCTGCGGCTGCTCATGGACGCGGCGCTAAGGCTGCTGCTTTCGGGCTGCGGGCGGGATGCTGTTCAAGCGGCCGCGCCTGTGATAGAATAACGCTGAACGCTATATACGATAAGGAGAGGGCCGGCATGGCGAACATCGTCTGGAAGGATCGCAAGCGCATCATCTTCGGGCTGCCGTGGACGTTTACGCGGTACATCCTGACCGAGGAAAAGCTCATCATCGACAAGGGTTTCCTAAACCGCAAGGAGGAGGAGATCCGGCTTTACCGCATACTCGACGTCTCGCTGGAGCGGCCGCTCGGGCAGCGCCTTTGGGGGCTCGGCACGGTGCACCTCGACACGGCGGACCGCACCGCCCGCGAAATCGACGTCAAGCGCGTCAAGAAGGCGCGCGCGTTTAAGGAGCTGCTCTCCGAGATGGTCGAGCGCGAGCGCGACGAAAAGCGCATCAGCGGCCGCGAGTATATGGGCGGCGGCCCGGACGGCGGCTTCGATGAGGACTACGAGCACTAGACGCGCGTGGGATAACGCGCAAAACGTGACGCGAACGGACGGGCAAACGCCCGCCCGTTTTACTGTTTTGGCGACGGCGACGCGCCGAAAAGCTTTGCAAAAAAGTCCTCGGTGCTGACGCGGCCGGAGCGGTTGTAGCGCCCGAGCCCCCAGAGGCAGGAAAGATCGCCCGCGACGAGTACGTTCTGCTTTTCAATGCAGGTTAGAGACGCGGAAAAGCCGATCTCCTCGAGCAGCTCGCGGCTTTGCAAGTCGACGACGCCGAAGGGATAGGCATAGGTCGTAGGCCGCGTACCGGCGCGCGCGTCCAGCGCGTCCTGGAGCTTGAGCGCGTCGGATTCGAAGGCGAGGCGGTAATCGGCGGCGCTCTCGCCGCGCATGCGCGCGCTGCCCTGCCTGCCGTTTTCGCCGTGCATGCCGTAGGAGTGGTTCTGCAGCTCGAAGCGGTCGCTGAGCCGCAGCGCGTTGAGCTCCTCCCAGGAGAGGTAGGCGTAGTTCGGGTTGGGGTCGGGCTCGCTCGAGTAGCGTTCCGCGTAGGAACCCACCACCGAGAGCACCGCGCGGCAGTCGTAGCGCTCGAGCAGCGGCAAAACGTAGGTGAGGTTGTTGTAGTAACCGTCGTCGAAGGTGAGCACGACGGGCTTTTCTGGCAGATCGCCCGCGCCGCGCACAAAGGCGATGAGATCGCGCATCAACACGGTCTCATAGCCGTGCGCGAGCAGGTATTGCAGGTCGCTTTCGAGCGCCTCGGGCGAAAGCACGTACTTGCCCGTACGCGTTGGATCGTGCAGCACGCCGTGGTACATGAGGATCAGCACCGTTCGCTCTTCGGCGATGGCAATTGCGGGCAGCGCGCGCTGCTGCAGGCACACGGCGAGCAGCAGGACAACAATCAGCAGTACAATCAGCGTTTTTTTCATCGCTACACCCTATGCGCGCCGGCGGCGTTCCTGAACCCGCGCGAGGGAAAATGGCGGCGGCCGCCCTCTCTGTCATTTGCCGCCGGCTCGGCAAAGCGCAGGAGGCAGGGTGCGCTGATCGCGCCAAAAGCCTGCTTTTCACGGCCGGAAACGCGTTTGCAAAGCGCGCGCCGCGTGATATAATAACAAAAATATTCTTTACATCAGAACAGCGCCGCGCATCATAGGCAACGGCGGATTTCTCCGCGTTTTCCCCGGTAAGGCAATCGTGCTCCGGAGCAAGGCGCGGCGGCGCGGCATGGATCAAGCGTACGCGCCCCTTTTAGGGGGCGGGATTGGAGAAAAGGGATGGCAATGCTTTGGTGGGCGCTCGGCGCGCTGGTTGCGGCGTTTCTCGCGGTCGTGTTCCTGCGCGCACTGCGCTTTCAGCCCGGCGCGCAGGCCGCGGTGACGCCGGAGAAGGCGGCTGTCGACGAACAAAAGGCCGTTGACGACCTCGCGGCGATGATTCGCTGCAAGACGGTCTCGTTCTACGACGAGAGCAAGATCGATCAGGCGGAATTTGTGAAGTTTCGCGCGCTGCTTCGCGCGAGTTACCCGCATGTCTACGAGCGCTGCTCCTACGAGGAGATCGGTAAAAGCGGCATGCTCTTTACGCTCAAGGGCCAAAGCGCGGAAAAGCCCGCCGTGCTGATGGCGCACTACGACGTGGTGCCCGTCGACGAAGAGGGCTGGTCAAAGCCCGCGTTCGCGGGGGTCATCGAGGACGGGGTGCTTTGGGGACGCGGTACGCTCGATACCAAATGCACGCTCTGCGGCGTGCTCGAGGCCGCCGAAACCCTGCTTTGCGGCGGCTTTACGCCGGAAAACGACCTCTACTTCGCGTTCGCGGGGGACGAGGAGGTCGCGGGCAAAACGCAGCCGCTGATCGTGGATACCCTGCGCGTGCGCGGCGTTGTGCCGGCGCTCGTCGTCGACGAGGGCGGCGCGGTCGTCGAGGGGATTTTCCCCGGCGTGCAGGAGCCCTGCGCGCTTGTCGGCATCGCGGAGAAGGGCCTGCTCGACGTGGAATTCGCCATCGAGGGCGCGGGCGGCCACGCCTCCGCGCCGCCGCCGCATACGGGCCTTGGGCGGCTTGCCCGCGCGATCACGCGCATTGAGAACAAGCCCTTCGGCTATGTTTTGACAAAGCCCGTAGCCGAGATGTTCGACACGCTCGGCCGGAGATCGAACTTCCTTTATCGCGTGATCTTTGCAAACCTCTGGTGCTTTATGCCGCTGCTCGACGCGCTCTGCAAAAAAAGCGGCGGCGAGCTCAACGCCATGATGCGCACGACCTGCGCCTTTACGATGGCCGAGGGCAGCAAGGCCAGCAACGTCCTGCCGCCGCGCGCCAGCGTTGTGGCCAATCTGCGGCTCATCACGGGCGCAACCTGCGAGGAGACCGTCAAGGCGCTGCGCGTGCGCGCCGACGACGACGGCATGGCCGTGTCCATGGTGCGGGGCATGAACCCGAGCAAGTGCTCCGCTACAGACGGCTATGGCTGGGAACGGCTCGGGCGGGCGATCCGCGAGACCTGGCCCCGGGCGGTCATCTCCCCGTATCTTATGGTCGCCTGCTCCGACTCGCGGCACTACTGCGCGATTTCCGACAACGTCTACCGCTTCTCGGCGATGGCGCTTTCAAGCGAGGAGCGCGCGACGATACACGGGCATAACGAGCGCATCCCGCTCGGGAAAATCGTTCAATGCGCGCAGTTTTATCTGCGTTTGATGCGTACGCTGTAGGGCGTGCGCGCCGCGAAGGCCGCTGGGAAAGAAGCATAAAAGAACCGCCGTGTGCAAAGCGCAGGGCGGTTCTTTCTATGTTGCTTTACGCGTGCCGCAGCCGGCCGGTTTCCAACGGTGCCTTTGGCCGGGCAGGGGCGGCGTCCCCAAAAGAGCGCAAAGGGAAAAGCGTTCGCCGCCTGATACGCTACAGCGTGCCGCGCAAGCGCTCCTCGAGCTTCTTTTTGACGCGCTGGATCGCGTTGTCGACGCACTTGGTGGTCTGTCCGAGCGAATCGGCGATCTGCTGGTAGGAATATCCCTGCAGGTACAACAACAGCGCGCCGCGCTCGAGGCGGCTCAGCGAGTGCTCGATGCTTTCGGCGATGGCCTCGTAATTTTCGCGGCCGATGAGCATCTCCTCGGGGTCGCTGATCTGCGCGCCGGAGATCACGTCGATGAGCGGACGCTCGGAATCGCCCTCGAACACGGAACGGTTCAAAGAAACGTAGGTGTTCAGCGGTATGTGTTTTTTGCGCGTGGCGCTCTTGATGGCCGTGATGATCTGACGCGTGATGCACAGCTCCGCAAAGGCGCGAAACGACGCCTGTTTGTCAAACTGATAGTCGCACACGGCCTTATAGAGCCCGATCATGCCTTCCTGAATGATATCCTCGCGATCCGCGCCGACGAGAAAATACGTGCGCGCCTTGCTGCGCACAACCTGTTTGTAGCGCGCGTAGAGCGCCTCCTCCGCGCGCGCGTCGCCGCCGCGCAGCAGCGTAAGCAGCGCCTCGTCGGGTTCGGTTTCGTAGGAAGGATACGTCATGCGAGGTGATCCTGCCGTCTCTTCTCAAACAGCAGTACGCCCGCCGCCACGCCCGCGTTGAGCGAGGCGATCTCGCCGTAGAGCGGAATGGACACGAGGAAATCGCATTTCTCGGACACCAGTTTGCCGAGGCCTTCGCCTTCGCCGCCGATGACGATGGCGAGCGCGCCGGTCAGCTTTTGCTTGTCCATCGGCTGGCCGCTCATGTCCGCGCCGGCGATCCAAAGCCCCGCCTCCTTGAGCTCGTCAAGCGCCCGGGCGATGTTGACCACGCGCGCGATTTTGATGTGCTCGGTCGCGCCCGCGGCGGCCTTGACGGTTGCGGCGGTGACGGAGGCGCTGCGCCGCTTGCCGAAGATGACCCCGTGCGCGCCCGCGCACTCGGCGCTGCGGATGATGGAACCGAGGTTGTGCGGATCGAGCACGCCGTCGAGCACGACGACAAACGGGTCTTCGCCGCGCTCTTTGGCGTGGGCGAGGATATCCGATACTTCGCAGTAGGCGACGCCCGCGGCAAAGGCGACGATGCCCTGATGGTTCGCGGTTTTGCCGCCGTGGCCGAAGGGCATGCACAGCGCGTCGAGCCGCTTGCGCTCGACGCTGCGCACGACGAGCGCGCGCTCGCGCGCGAGGGCGAGAATCTCCCGCAAAGACCCGTCCGGATCGGCGAGCGCCTCGACGCGATCGATGCTGCGGCCGCTCTTGATGGCCTCGCGCACCGCGTTGCGGCCGATCAGAAGGAACGGCTGTTCGTCGCTTTCAATCTCCTTAACGGGGCCGACGCCCATGTCCTCGCCGCGCTCGTAGGCGGTGCGCTGTTCGTAGGTAAACGCGGCCGTGGCGTCGTAGCCGCGACGGTAGGTGCCGGTGTCGCCGTCGGATTGGCCGCGCGGCGGGGCCGCCTGGCCCTCGGCGTTCTGACCGTAGGAGCCGCCGCCCTCGTACTTTTTCTTATACGGGGGCTTGCCCTCGGCGTTCTGACCGTAGGAGCCGCCGCCCTCGTATTTTTTCTTGTACGGGGGCTTGCCCTCGGCATTCTGGCCGTAGGAGCCGCCGCCCTCGAATTTCTTTTTGTACGGGGGCTTGCCCTCGGCGTTTTGGCCGTAGGAGCCGCCGCCCTCGTACTTTTTCTTATACGGGGGTTTGCCCTCGGCGTTTTGGCCGTAGGAACCGCCGCCCTCATACTTTTTCTTGTACGGGGGCTTGCCCTCGGCGTTTTGGCCGTAGGAGCCGCCGCCCTCGTACTTTTTCTTATACGGGGGTTTGCCCTCGGCGTTTTGGCCGTAGGAACCGCCACCTTCGTACTTTTTCTTATACGGGGGCTTGCCCTCGGCGTTCTGGCCATAGGAGCCGCCGCCCTCGAACTTCTTTTTGTACGGAGGCTTGCCCTCGGCGTTTTGGCCGTAGGAACCGCCGCCCTCGAATTTCTTTTTGTACGGGGGCTTGCCGTCGGCACTCCGGCTGTTGGATGGAGCGCCGTCGTATTTTTTCTTATACGGGGGCCTGCCGCCGGAGCGGGAACCGTCTTGATTTTGTGCCATGGGAACTATGCCTCGTCTTTCAAAATGTTTTGCATGAGCACGCCGAGCCGCTCGTCGCTGCCGCTCAAAAACAGCCAGCCCACGAGCGCCTCGAGGCCGGTGGCCGTGTGATAGTCCGCCGGGGAGGCGTTCTTCGGCATGGTGCCGCTGTGCGCGTTGCGGCCGCGCCGAAACACCGCGAGCTCCTCGGGGCTTAGCAGGGGCTCGATGTTTTGAAACGCCCTTGCCTGCCCGGCCGCGCAGACGCGGCGCGAGGCCGCAAGGTGCAGTTCGTGCGGGGCGCGCGCGCAGGCGTCGGTGAGCAGCACGCGCGCGTAGAGGTCGTATACCGTATCCCCGATGAGCGCGAGCGTCAGCGGGGAGAGCTGCGCGGCGTCCGGCACGCGCGGACAATCCGACGCAAAGCGAACCTGATCAATCATGGCCATACAATATTATTCTATCGGCTGGCCTGTCCAAACGCAAGAAAATCCTTGCGCGGCGCAAAACATCGTACCTGCGGCGTAAAGAACGGGCGGCGGAGCGCTTTTCTTCGGCGTCCGCCGCCCGGATGACATCGAACAAAGGGGAAAAGCGGCGCGTTATTTCATGAGCGCGCACACGCTGTTGCTAAACGCCACCGGGTCCTCGATGGGCAGGCCCTCGATGAGCAGCGCCTGGTTGTAGAGCAGCTCGGCGTAGGAGGCAAGGCGCGCGTCGCCCTCCGGCAGCGCAATCAGCGCGGCGAATACCGGGTGAGCGGGGTTGATCTCGAGCACGCGCTCGGCCTTGATCGAGCCGTCCGCGACGGGCATGCCGGCAAGCACCTTCTCCATCTCGATCGAGAGCGGGCCGTCGCTGGTCAGGCACACGGGCGAGCTGCGCAGCTTGTCGCTCAGGCGCACCTCCTTGACGCGGCCGCCGAGCGCCGCCGTGAGCGCTTCGAGCAGGGGCTTGTGGGCCTTGCCCGCTTCCGCGGCGGCCTGCTTTTCCTCGTCGCTTGCAAGCGCGAGCCCCGCCTCCGAGACGGACTGGAAGGGCTTGTCTAGGTAGGAGGCAAGCATGCGCACGGAGAACTCGTCGACGTCGTCCGTCATGCAGAGGATGTCGTAGCCCGCCTCGCGCACGCGCTCGGTCTGCGGCAGCTTCGCGGCGCGCTCGACGCTGTCCGCGCAGGCGTAGTAGATGTTCTTCTGCCCCTCGGCCATATGCTCGACATACTCCTTGAGCGTGACGAGCTTGTTCTCGCTTGCGGAATGGTAGAGCACGAGGTCGACGAGAAAGTCCTTGTTCATGCCGTAGTCGGCGTAGAGTCCGTACTTGATCGGCAGGCGGAAGCTCTTATAGAACGTCTCGTACTTCTCGCGGTCGTTCTCGAGGAGCTTGAGCAGCTCGGATTTGATGCGCTTTTTGAGCGTGACGGCGATGGTCTTGAGCTGCCGGTCGTGCTGCAAAAGCTCGCGGGAAATGTTGAGCGAAAGATCGCTTGAGTCGACAAGCCCCGCGACGAAGCCGAAGTAGTCCGGCAGCAGGTCGGCGCATTTGTCCATGATCAGCACGCCGCTCGAATAGAGCTGCAATCCCTTTTGAAACTCCTTGGCGTAAAAATCGTAGGGCGGGTTTTTCGGAATGTAGAGCAGCGCGTCGTAGTTGACCGCGCCCTCGCCGCTAAAGTGGATGGTTAGCAGCGGGTCTTCATAGTCGTGGAACTTATCGTGGTAGAAGGCGCCGTACTCCTCGGGCGTGATCTCGGCGCGGGTCTTTTTCCAGAGCGGGATCATGCTGTTGAGCGTCTCGTCCTCGAGCACGGTTTCGTACGCGCTGTCCTCGCCCTCTTTTTTATGCGAATGCTCAACGAGCATGCGGATGG
>CAYMSL010000051.1:0-220 GCA_964393095.1 uncultured Oscillospiraceae bacterium
CCGGTATGCCCTGAAAGCGCGGCAGCCCCGCGCCGGACCCCACGAACACCGCGTCGAAACCCTCGTCTTCGAGAAGCTCATCGAGGGTCAGACTGCGGCCGATGACCGTGTTTGTCTCGATTTGAACGCCCATGTCGGTCAGCGTTTGAATCTCGTCGCGCACAAGCTGCTTCGGCAGGCGGAACTCCGGTATGCCGTAGACGAGCACGCCGCCGGGCGT
>CAYMSL010000051.1:230-649 GCA_964393095.1 uncultured Oscillospiraceae bacterium
AGGCCAGGCCCGCGGGGCCGCTGCCGACGATCGCCACGCGCCTGCCGTTATCCGGCGCGGCCTTCGCCCCCGCCGCGTCGCGCGCCATGGCGTAGTCCGCCACGAACCGCTCGAGCCGCCCGATGCCCACCGGTTCGCCCTTAAGGGCGCGCACGCAGCGCGCCTCGCATTGCGTCTCCTGCGGGCAGACGCGCCCGCAGACGGCGGGAAGCGCGTTTGTCGAGCGGATCACCTCGTAGGCCTCGAGGAATTTGCCCTCGACGACAAGCTTGAGAAACTCCGGAATCCGCACGTTGACCGGGCAGCCGGCTACGCACGGCTGGTGCTTGCACTGGAGGCAGCGCGCCGCCTCGTCCCTCGCCATCTCCTCGTCGTAGCCCTGCGAAACCTCGGAGAAATTGCCGCTGCGCACAACGGGG
>CAYMSL010000051.1:659-11377 GCA_964393095.1 uncultured Oscillospiraceae bacterium
ATCTCATATTCGGCATGTCACGCGCCTCCCCGCTTTGTTTGAAGCTCGATATTCTGGAGGTTACAGGCGTGCTCTTCCATGCTCCGCTGCTCCTCGGCGCGGTACATGCGCCCGCGCGCGATCGCCTCGTCCCAGTCGACCTCCTGGCCGTCGAAGTCCGGCCCGTCCACGCAGGCAAACTTCATCCTGCCGCCCACGCTGACGCGGCAGCAGCCGCACATGCCCGTGCCGTCGATCATGATCGGGTTCATCGAAACGATCGTCGGGATGCCGTATTCCTTCGTAAGCCGGCACACCGCGCGCATCATCACGAGCGGCCCGATGGCGATTACGTGATCGTATTGCACGCCGGCCTTGAGCTGCTCCTCGAGCGCGTTCGTGACAAACCCCTTGCGGCCGTTCGAGCCGTCGTCGGTCATGACGTAGAGGTTCGTGCTCGCGGCCTCCAGCTCGTCGATGAGTATCATTAAATCCGTGCTGCGGAAGCCCACGATCACGTCCACCTCCGCGCCGAGATCGTGCAGCGCCTTCGCCTGCGGATAGGCGATGGCCACGCCGAGCCCGCCGCCGACCACCGCGACGCGTTTCATGCCCTCAAGCTCGCTCGCCTTGCCGAGCGGGCCGACAAAGTCCAAAAGCGCGTCGCCCTCCCCGAGCAGGTCGAGCCGCTTTGTCGTCGCCCCGACCTTCTGGAAGATGATCGTCACCGTGCCGCGCTCCCGGTCCGTACCCGCCACGGTGAGCGGGACGCGCTCGCCGTTTTCGTCGATACGCAGGATGATGAACTGACCCGGCCTGGCCTTGCGCGCGACCCGCTCGGCCTTGATCTCCATAAGCGTCACGGTTTCGTGCAGCCGCCGCTTCCTTACGATGGGGTACATAGCTTCTCCTTCCGCCTCATGCTGATGCTGTTTTATAGTATAACGCAATAAAAGGCGGCTTGACAACGCGCAAATGCGGACATATATTAATTTAGTAGTTTACTAGTTAAACAGCCGTGGCGGACGCGCGGCGGGACGAAAGGAACGAATCACAATGAAGATACCCACGACGCTCAAGCACAAGCCGGTGTTCGCGGTGGAGAACTATGAAAATGTGGACGGGCGCGCAGCCTACGAATCCGAGGCGAAGGGGCTTTCGATCGGGCTTGCGCAGTGGAACGACCGCGGGCGGGTCGACGCCTCCGCGAAGATTTGGCGCTACACGGGCGAAAAGTGGTCGCGCCAGAGCGAGGAACTGCCGCTGCACCGCGTGCTCGACCTTGCGATTCTGCTCGTACGCGTGCGCAAATACCTCGCCGAGGAGTCGTACCGCTTCCCGAAGGGATACGATCCCGACGCGCCGCTGATCGACCGCATCGGCTTGCAGGGGGATGCGATGAGCGTTTCCGTCTGCGCCGACAACCCGCAGATCGAGGGCGATCTGCACCTGCTCGCCGACGCCGTCGCGCGCGACGACGAGCTGCTTTCCGAGCGGCTGCGCGTACTCCGGCGGACGCTCGAGGACGCAGGCTTCTAACCTCCTTCTTTTCTTGAAAGAAAAGAAGGCAAAAGAACTTTACTTTTGTTAAAAAGCGAGGCTTGCCTTCTTTGGCAGGCTTCGTTTTTAAATAACTACGGGGTTTCGAGGGGCCTTCCTTACTTTTCTTGAAAGAAAAGTAAGCAAAAGAACTTTAGGTTCGTAAAAAAGCGAAACCGGACTGGAAAATCTGGCTTCGCTTTAAAATAACTATGGGGTTCCAAGGGGCTTGCCCCTTGGCGGAGCCCCGAAGCGCATCCCCGTCGCAACCGCGCGCCCTACGCCCAGTCGATGAGGCCGAGGCTTTCGAGATACTGTTCGTTGTAGTCCATGTAGTCCTCGACGAGGCGCAGCATGTAGGTCTTGTACGCGGGGAAGCGCTCAACCATCTTTTCGTGCATAAAGTCGTACGCCGCGTCGTCGTCATAGACCGCGCCGTCGTTTGCGCCGCTCTGCTGCATAAACGCCTCGTCGAGCGCCATGACCGCGTCGATCATGCCCTCGAGCGTCGCCGCGTCCATGATCTCGGCAAAGTCGCCCTGTTTGCGCAGTTGCTCAAGGATATAGGTCTTGGCATCCACCGCGCTAAGATCCTGTTCTTCCATATAAAACTCCTCCTTTGGCTGTTAAAACTCTGTACGGCCCGTTTTGAAAGCGGGCGGTTACGCATCGCGATGCGCAGATCGCATGGCGGCGGACTTTATTTGGGGCTGTTGGCAAGCAGCGTCTCGAGCTCGTCAACGTAGGAGGCGAACACGTCGAGCGCGGCAAGAATGCTCTCTTTGCGCGTTAAGTCCACGCCCGCCGCTTTCAGCTCCTCGATCGGGTAGTCGCTGCCGCCGCTTTGCAGGAACGTCAGATACCGTTCCACCGCGCCGTGCTCGCGGATGTCGTCGGCAAGCTTGACCGCCGAGCAAAGCCCCGTGGCATACTGGTAGACGTAGAACGCGTTGTAGAAGTGCGGTATGCGCAGCCACTCGATGGCGATGTTGTCGTCAACGTGCGCGCCGTCATAATAGAGCTCATTGAGCTTGCGGTACAGCGCGGACAGGTTTTCGACCGTAAGCGGCTCGCCGTTTTCCGCCATGCGGTGCGCCTTGAGCTCGAATTCGGCGAACATCGTCTGGCGAAAGCAGGTCGTGCGGAACGACTCGAGAAACTGATTGATATAGTAGGCGCGCTTCTTCGGATCGCTTTCGCCGCCGAGCAGGTGGTGGGTCATGAGCGTCTCGTTGACCGTGGAGGCGACCTCCGCCACCATGATGCGATAGTCCGACGTTTCGTACGGCTGCGCGCGGTTAGAAAAATACGAATGCATCGCGTGACCAAGCTCGTGTCCAAGCGTGAACGCGTCGTCCATCTTGCCCTGGAAGTTCAGGAGCACGTACGGATGCGCGCCGTAGAGGCCGCTGCAAAACGCGCCGGAGGTTTTGCCGGCGTTTTCATATACATCGATCCAGCCGCCTGTGTACGCCTCGTCAAGCAGTTTGCCGTATTCCTCGCCAAGCGGGCGCAGCGCCTCGCGCACAAAGGCCTTCGCGTCGTCGTAGGAGAGCGGAATGTCGCACTCCGGCACGATCGGCACATAGAGGTCGTACATCTCGAGTTGGTCGACCCCGAGCGCGCGCTTGCGGATGTCGAGGTACTTGCGCAGCGTTGGGATGCGCTCGTGCACGGCCTCGATGAGCTGCTCGTATACCGGCACCGGCACGCCGTTTTCAAACAGCGCCCGTTCGAGCGAACCGTCGAAACGATGTGCGCGGGCGCGGAACACGTCCGCCTTAACCGAGGCGCCATAGGTCGCGGTTATGGTGTTGTTGACGCTGCGATAGGCGTCGTAGAGGCCGTTGTAGGCGTCGCGGCGCACGCGGCGGTCCGGGCTGTTGAGCAGCATGCCGTAGCTGCCGTGGGTGAGCTCGATCGTCTCGCCGTTTTCGTCGACGACCTCGCCGAAGTCAAGGTCGACGTCGGAAAGCATCCTGAAGATGTTATCCGCGCCGGAAAGCGGGTCCTCCGCCATCGCAAGCAGCTTTTCCTCGGCGCTCGAGAGCGTGTGCTCCCGGCGGCGGTCAACATCGCTTAAGCGAAAGCGGAAGGGTTGAAAGCGCTCCTCTTTCGCCCACTCGCGCAGCGTTTCCGCCGGGATCGAGAGGATCTCCGGCAGCACAAACGAGCCCGTCGCGCTCGCAAGCACATACAGCTGCAAGGCGCGGTCGGTCATGCCCTGATAGGTGACGTTGCCGTTGTCCTCGTCCTTTTTGAGGTGCGCGTAGTTATACAGCTTCTCTGTGGCGTACGCGAGCCGGCTCTCGTCGCTCAGCGCGGCAAAAAGCGCGTCCGCGCTCTCGTGGAGCTTGCCCGCGTGGGCCGGAAACGCCTGCACCAGCGCCTGCGCCGCGGAGAAGTCGGCCTCCCAGGCCGCGTCGCTTTCATAGATATCGCCGAGGTCCCAGCGGAATGCCGCGTCGATCTCCGCTCTTGTCTTCATATCGGTTCTTCCCTTTCGTCATAAAATGAATGTATGGCGTGCGCTGCGCCATCCGCCCCACGCGCCGCGGGTTCTCTTCCATTTTTTGTGAGTATACCACAAGCCATCGTGAAATGCGAGCGCGCGGGCGTGCCGCGCCACGCATTCGCGCTTATGCCGCAAGTTTACCCACAAGCCGCGCTTGACAATGCGGCCGAATGGGGATAAAATACATATATCCGAACAAATGTTTGTATCCGGCCGGCACACGGCGGGAAAGGATAGCGCATGAAGACGTACGTGGCCGTGGAGCTGATCGTTGACGAAGCGGGAGGGAATCATCCGCGCTGCGTCATCTGGGAGGACGGGCGGCGCTTCGAGATCGGCAGCGTATCGGACGTACGCCGGGCCGCGAGCCTCAAAGGCGGCGGCCGCGGGCTGAGATACACCTGCCGCATCGGCGCGCGCGACGCCTATCTCTACTTCGAGGATCCGTGCTGGTTCGTCGACACCCCTTCTTTTTCTTAAAAGACCTTCTTTTTCTTGAAAGAAAAGAAGGCAAAAAGAACTTGCGGTTTAGGGCGCGCGGAGTCAAGCGGAAGGGTGGTTTTGTCCAAGGGAAAAATCAGGTTTTTAGGAGGCGGGCGAGAACCCTTCTTTTTCTTAAAAGAAAAAGAAGGCAAAAAGAATTCTGCTTTTCCTGAAAAAGAGGATTGGGAGAATAGAGTGCTTATGGGGTAAGCCCTTCTCCTTTTTTGGGAACCGAAATGAAGTCCGCTCAAAAAATCTGCTTCTCGCAGGAGGGGTGCAGGATGCTTATTCCCCAAAGGCGCGCCTTCTTATTTTGGCCTGCCACCCCCGCGCAGCCGCAGCCCTTTGGGCAGATGATTTTTGAGCGTGCCGCCCGCCGCGCGGCCCCAGCCAACCGGGTATCCGCATGCCGTCACGGCGCACCAGCCCGAAAGATCGCCCTCGCACGGGAGCGCCTCCCCGGCCAGATAGCGGGCAAGTCGCTCGCCCTCGAGCGGCGCGATGCGGCAGAACGCGTCCGCGGGCAGCGCCATGCACAGCGCGTGATCCGGCACGAAGCGTCCGTTTCGCACCTCGCCCGCAAGCACGCCCGCGCGCAGCACGCGCAGGCCTTGCGGCAACGCGTCGAACCCCGCGGGCGGCAGTAGCACGCGCCCGTCGGGCAGCGCCAGCGGCTCGTTCGCGACAGGCCGCGTAAACGTCTCCGCGCAGAACGCCTCCCATTGCGGCGCGCGGCTCCCGGCGTCCCCGCGCCGCCCCGGCTTTGGGGCGTCCGGCTCCGGCTCGCCCGCCCGGCGCAGCAGCGCGTAAAACTGGCCCTCGCCCGGCGACGTATGCGGGTAGAGTTTTTGTGCTTCCATTAAGGTAAAATCCGCATGCGCCGCGAGGAACGCGTCTATGGTTTTCTCGTCCTCCCCGGGCGAAAAGGTGCAGGTCGCATACACGAGCGTCCCGCCGGGTTTGAGCAGGCCCGCCGCGCTGCGCAGAATCTCGCGCTGACGCATCGCGCACGCATGCACGTGCTCCATCGACCAATCGCGCGCGGCCTGTTCGTCGCGCCGGAACATACCCTCGCCCGAGCACGGCGCGTCTACGAGCACCGCGTCGAAGAACGCCCCAAGAAAAGACGCAAGCGCGTCCGGCCGCATCGAGGTAATGACCGCGTTGGTTACGCCGAGCCGCTCGAGATTGTTCAGCAGCGTCCGCGCGCGGCCCGGCACCGGCTCGTTGGCCACGAGCAGGCCGGTGTTATCCATAAACGCCGCAAGCTGCGTGGCCTTGCCGCCGGGCGCGGCGCAGAGGTCGAGCACGCGCATGCCGGGCGTTACGCCAAGCGCCGCCGCGGGCGCCTGCGCCGAGGGTTCCTGCGCATAACAAAGCCCGGCGAGGTGCGCGGCCGTCCTGCCGATCGGCACCCCGTCGGGAAAGAAATAGCTGTCCGCGGCCACGCCGGTCGGCGTGAGTGGAAAATTCGCGAGCCGCCCGAACGCTTCGGGCGCGATCTTGAGCGTGTTGACGCGAAGCGCGCGCCGCGCGGGAAGCTCCATCGCGGCAAGATAGGCCGCGTAATCGCCGCCGAGCTGCGCGCGCATGCGCGCAAGGTAGGGTTCCGGCAGATGCGGCATGGTTTTTCCTCTTCGCGCTTTCACGTCGTCCGGGCGGACGGCCGGGGGGCCCTTACCCATCGACGCGTGCCGGCAGGCAAAGCCCCGCGAATCCGGCGCGGCCGTTCCCGCGCGTAACGCGCCCTATGCGCCGCCGTGGCGCATGGCCGGGATCGCAGTCATGTCGTAAGGCGTCTCCTGATAGACGAAGTAGTTGAGCCAGTTGGCAAACAGCAGCGCCCCGTGCGCGCGCCAGGAAATCAGCGGCGGCTGCGTCTCGTCGTTGTTTGGATAGTAGTTTTTCGGCATGCAGATGGGCTTGCCGGCCGCGAGATCGCGCCTGTACTCGAGCCCGAGCGTCTCCGCGTCGTACTCGCTGTGGCCCGTAACGAACACGCGCCCGCCGTCGTGCGAAGCGGCAAGGTAAAGCCCCGCCTCCTCGCTCGTAGCGAGAATGTCGAGATCCCCGATGCGCGCGGCGTCGGAGACGTAGATCGTCGTATGCCGCGAGTGCGGGGCCATGAAGCGCTCGTCGAAGCCGCGCACCAGCGGATGGGCGCGATCGAGCACCGTATGCGAAAAGATGCCGAAGAGCTTCCTGTTCAGCGGCCGCTTCTCCACGCCGTAAAAGTGGTAGAGCGCCGCCTGCGCGGCCCAGCAGATGTAGAGCGTGGAAAACACGTTCTGGTCGGCCCAGTCCATGAGGCGCACAAGCTCGTCCCAGTAGCGCACCTCCTCAAACTCGAAGTTCTCCACAGGCGCGCCCGTGACCACGAGGCCGTCGAAATGCTCTTCCTTCACCTCGTCGAAGGTGCGGTAAAAGGAGTCGAGGTAGTCCTGCGAGGTGTTCTGGCTTGTGTAGGTGCCCGTGCGCAGCAGCGTGATCTCGACCTGCAGCGGCGTGTTGGACAGCAGGCGCAGCAGCTGCGTTTCGGTGGCCTGCTTCGTCGGCATGAGGTTGAGTATCGCGATGCGCAGCGGCCGGATGTCCTGCGTGACGGCGCGCTGCTGCGTCATGACAAAGATGTTCTCCTCGCGCAGCAAGCCGATGGCGGGCAGCCCGTCCGGAATCTTCAGCGGCATATCTGCTTCCCTCCCTAGACGGCCTGCGAGGCCTCGAGCGCGCGCTCAAGGTCGGCGAGGAGGTCGTTTGCGTCCTCAATGCCGACCGAAAGCCGGATCAGGTCCGGAGAGATGCCGCAGGCAATCTGCTGCTCGGCGGTCAGCGGCGAATGCGTCGTGCTCGCCGGGTGTACGACGAGCGAGCGCACGTCGCCGACGTTCGCCACAAGCGAAAAGAGCGTAAGCGCGTTGATAAACCGCCTGCCGGCTTCGAGTCCGCCCTGGATACGGAAGGCGAACACGCCGCCGACGCCCCGCGGCAGGTAGCGCTTCGCGCGCTCGTAATAGGGACTTTCGGGCAAACGCGCGTAGTAAACCTCGCTTACGGCCGGATGCTTTGCAAGGAAAGCCGCGACCCGATCGGCGTTTTCTACATGCTTTTTCATGCGCAACGAGAGCGTCTGCAACCCAAGCAGCGTCAGATACGCGTTGAAGGGAGAAAGGCAGAAGCCCGCATCGTGCAGATAGTAGTCGCGCATGCGCGCGGCAAACGCGTCGCGCCCAAGGTCGGCGTAGACGCGGCCGTGGTGCGCGCCGTCCGGCGCGGTAAACTGGGGAAAGCGCCCGGAGGCCGCAAGGTCGAACGTGCCAAGGTCGGTCACGCACCCGCCGATGCTCGTGCCGTTGCCGCAAAGATACTTGGTCATCGACTGCAGCGTAAAGTCGACGCCGTTTGCCGCCGCGTCGAAGAGATAGGGCGTGGCGAACGTATTATCGCATGCAACGGGTACGCCCGCCGCGTGCGCGATCTCCACCGTGCGCCCAACGTCCGGTATGCTCGCAAGCGGGTTTGCCACCGACTCGAAGAACACGAGGCGCGTTTTGTCGTTGATCGCGGCCTTCAGCCCCTCGGCATCCTCCGGCTCGACGCGGCGCGCGCGCACGCCGTAACGGTACTCGAGCTCCTCAAAGAGCAGGGCGTAGCTGCCGCCATAGAGCGCGGAAAAGGCCACAAGCTCGTCCCCCGGCTCGCAGAGGTTGAGCGCGAGCGCGAGCAGCGCCGCCGTACCCGAGGCAAAGCAGATGGTCGCGTAGCCGTTTTCAAGCGCGCAGACGCGCTCCTCAAGCATCGTCACGTTCGGGTTTTTGATGCGCGTATAAATGCTGCCCGGCGCCTCGCCGCGAAACTGCGCGGCGGCGTCCTCCGCGCTTTCAAAAAGGTAGGCGCTCGTTTGGTACAGCGGCGCGGCGTGCGCGCCCGTCGCCGGGTCCCCGCGCCAGCCCGCGTGTATCTGCAATGTGTCGAATCCATAAACTTTTTGCATGGTATCGCCTCGTTTTTTACGAATTGGCTTTATCCTATCAGATATTATGTCCCGAATCAACAGAGGAAAGCGGCCCCGACCGGCATTTTGGGCATGTTTTGCGGAATTGGCGGCCGTTTTTTCTCCATGCTTGACGCCTTAAGCGCTTTCGGGTATATTGACCCAACGCATTGACAGATTTAATCCGAAGGCGTAATATACATGTGTATTAGTACGGGTAATACACTCGAAGCGATGGAGGAACCATGCAGCAAAACGCGCTGATCAGCGTGCGCGACGTAAAAAAGGTTTACCACGTGGGGTCCGTGGACGTACACGCCCTGCGCGGAGCCGACCTCGCGATACAGGCCGGCGACATCTGCTCGATCATCGGACGCAGCGGCTCGGGCAAGTCGACGCTGCTCAACGTCATGGCCGGGCTCGAAAAGGTGACCGCCGGCGAGATCGTGATCGCGGGCAAGCACCTCGAGCGCATGACGCAGGGGGAATTGATCCTTTTCCGTCAGCGGCACGTGGGGTTTGTGTTTCAATCCTTCAACCTTTTGCCCTACTACACGGCGCTTGAAAACGTCGCGCTGCCGCTCTCGTTTCGCGGGATGCCGCGCGCGGCGCGGCTTAAGCGCGCGCGGGAGGTGCTCGAGATGGTGGGGCTTGAAACGCACCTAAGGCACAAGCCGAGCGAGCTTTCCGGCGGCCAGCAGCAGCGCGTGGGCATCGCGCGCGCGCTCGTAACAAATCCCGAAATCGTCTTTGCCGACGAGCCGACGGGCAACCTCGACTCCAACACATCGGACGAGGTGATGCGCTTCATCTGCGACATCCTGCGCCGCGAGAAAAAGACGCTCGTGATGGTCACGCACGACGCGCACATCGCCTCCTTCGGCGATAAGATCATCCGCCTGCTCGACGGGCGCATCACCGAGATCGAGCTTAACGCAGAACACAGAGAACTGAATATTCGCGAAGAGGTAAAACTGCATGCGTAAACAATGGATTCGTTTTTTCGCCATGGCGCTCGCGCTCACGCTGGCGCTGACCATGCTGCCCGCCGCGGCGCGCGCCGATGACGCGGGCCACATCGGCAATGCCGACGATTCGGGGAAGGACTATACGCTCGACGCGTCGGAGGTCGACGCCGGTTACTACAGGCTTGCCTCCGGACAGCCGGGCGAGAAACTCACGGTCAATATTCCCATCCGCATCAAGGATACGACGGAGAGCGTGAGCGATCTAAGCTGCACGCTGGCCGTTTCGAAAAATCCGGATGTGTTCCCGTTTGCCGCGTCGGACACCGAAACGCAGTTCACGGCGAACCCCATAAAGAGGTGGACGGGCGAAAAGCTGGAAGGCTGGGACGGCAAGGAGCTCAAGGGCGGCGAACGCGCCTATTTTCAGCTCAAGGATAAGACGCTGCTTTCCTCGCTCGCAAGCGGTGCCAAGGAGCTTTCGTTCGTGATTGCCTATACGCTCGGCGGCGAGCCCTGCACCGATACGGTAACGGTGCGCGTCTATGCCGTAACGCCCGCTCCCTCCGGCTCGGGCGGCGGCTCTTCCGGCTACAAGAGCAAGCCCAAGGTGATCGTCGAGTCCTACGACTTCTCCTCGGACGTGCTTTACGCGGGCGATATGACAACGCTCGTGCTCGTGATTCGCAACACCTCCTCGCGCGAGGCGATCACGAACCTGCAACTCGACTTTGCCGACGAGACGGGCGCGATCACCCCGGCGCCGGGCGGCAGCAACAGCATCTACATCGGCGAGATCGATAAGAAGGACTACTGCGCGCTCACGATCGATCTGCAGATCGCGCCGGACGCGGAGGCCAAGCCCCATCTGCTCGCGCTGACGCTCGCCTACGAGGGTACGAAGAACCGCCAGGACTTCGAGGAGAAGGCGACGCTTGGCGTGCCGATCCAGCAGCGCGCGTGCGTGCGTCTCAACGATCCGGTCATGTACGACGATCCCTGGATCAACGCGCCGATCTCGGTGGGCGTAACGGTCTACAACATGGGCAAATCCGCCCTCTACAACTGCATGGTTGACATCGACACCGAGAACATGACGCTCGAGGAGCCATACTTTGGCGGCAATGTCGCCTCCGGCGCCACGATGCGCGCGGATCTGAGCATCACCCCGCTCGTGGGCGGCGAGATCACGGGCAACGTGCGCGTGACCTATGAGGATGTCTACGGCACGGAGACGGTGGAGATC
>CAYMSL010000051.1:11417-12672 GCA_964393095.1 uncultured Oscillospiraceae bacterium
TTTGTCAACGAAAATTCGGACGTCGAGGTGTTCGAGCCCACGCCCGAGGAACTTGGCGGCGGCGCCGGCGGCGGCGCAAACGGCGCTTTTGCCTGGTACTGGTGGGTGCTCATCGGCGCGGTGGTCGTTGCCGGCCTTGTGCTCATCCTCGTCAGGGCAAAGAAACGCCGGGCGCGCTCACTCGAGGACGATGGGTTTTAAGACGACGCTTCGGCGGAAACTGGAGGACGAATGAAGATCGGCGACTTGCTGTCCACGGCGTTTTTGAACCTGTGGCGGCGTAAGATGCGCGCGTTCCTGACCGTGCTCGGCATGGTCATCGGCGTGGCGTCCATCGTGGTGATGGTCTCTCTCGGCATCGGCATTCGCGAGGCGACCATCGAGAGCTTCGCGGGCACGGGCAGCCTCACGACGATTCGCGTCAACTCATACAGCTGGGTCGACAACGGCAGCGGCGGCGGCACCTCGCGCCAGACGGAGCTTAATAAAAAGGCCGTCTCGACCTTCCGCAAACTTGACGGGGTTTCGGCGGTCATGCCGTTTGTGACGAGCTACGGCTTCTTCAAGAGCGGCAAGTATGTCGGCTCCGCCCCGATCCTCGGCGTCACCGCCGAGGACGCCGAGGCGTTCGGCTTCGAGCTTGCCGAGGGAAAACTGCCGGGCGCGGGCGGTTCGGCGACCTACGAGGTGGTGCTCGGCTCCTGGACGCTCAACGACTTCTACGACCCCAACACCTACCGCCAGGCCCTGGATAAGGACGGCAACCCGAAGATTACAAGCTCGTCGCGCATGCAATTGACCTTCGACTACCGCAACGTCTACCCGGATTCCTACTCGCTCGAGGAGGAAAACCCGAGGCCGCTCGGCGACTATTACAAAATTAAGGTCACGGGCGTAATGAGCCAGTCGAACAACGACTACTCCTACTACTGCCTCATGGAGATGGGCCAGCTCGAGAAGCTCGCCAAGGCGAACAAGGACTTTACGGGCTTTAACGCGACGAAATTCGACACCGTGCTCGTCAAGTGCAAGGAGATCGAGGACGTCAAGTTCGTTAAGGCCGCCATCGAGGACATGGGCTACGGCACCTACAGCCTTCAGGACGCCGTGGAGATGGCCGAGCAGAGCACGCAGCGCGTGCAATACCTGCTTGGCGCGATCGGCGGCGTGGCGCTGCTCGTCGCCGCCATCGGCATCATGAACACGATGATGATGAGCATCTTCGAGCGCACGCGCGAGATCGGCATCATCAAGG
>CAYMSL010000052.1:0-12571 GCA_964393095.1 uncultured Oscillospiraceae bacterium
CCATAGTTATTTAGAAAGCGAAGCCTGTCTTTTCCGACCGGCTTCGCTTTTTAACAAAAGTAAAGTTCTTTTGCTCCTTTTCTTTCAAGAAAAGGAGGAGAAAAGAAGGTTATTTGTTGCGCAGGAACGCGGGAACGTCGAGCTTGCTCTTGGGCTTTTCGGCGTAGTCCCGGCGGATATCGCCCTCGCCGAAGGTCTGATCCTGCCGCTGCGGAATGGGCGCGGCCACCGGTTCGTCGGCCACGACGGGACGGCGCGGCGCGTAGGAAGCCGAGGAGTAGACCTGCTGCACCGGGCGGAACGGCATCGGCTGCGGCTGCTGCGGCTGAGCCTGCGCCTGTGCGCCCTGCTGCTGCGGCGGCACGGAGCCCGCGGCGTAGCTTGGGCGGTAGGCATTGGAAAACGGCGTCGTGCCGAACACCGGCACGCCCGGCTGCATGCCGGCGGTGCGATCCTGACGCTCAAACCCCGTGGCGATGACCGTGATGCGCAGCGCGTCGCCCATACCCTCGTCGATGTCCGCGCCGAATATGATGTTCGCCTCCGGATCGACGTTTTCGCTGATGAGCTCGGCGGCCTCGTTGACCTCGAGCAGGCTCAGGTCGGGTCCGCCCGTGATGTTCATGAGCACGCCGCGTGCGCCCGTGATGCTCGTCTCGAGCAGCGGGCTTTCGATGGCCTGCCGGGCCGCCTCCGCCGCGCGCTTCTCGCCCGAAGCGTTGCCGATGCCCATGTGCGCCAGACCCTTTTCCTTCATGATGGTCTTAACGTCCGCAAAGTCGAGGTTGATCATGGCGGGCACGGCGATGAGGTCGGAGATGCCCTGAATGCCCTGACGCAGCACGTCGTCCGCCACGCGAAGCGCATCCGGCAGGCTCGCGCGGCCGACAAGGTCGATGAGCTTGTCGTTTGGAATCGTAATGAGCGTATCGACGGCGGGCTTGAGCGCGGCGATGCCGATCTCGGCGTTGCGCATGCGCACCTTGCCTTCAAAGGTAAAGGGCTTGGTCACCACCGCGACGGTGAGGATGCCGAGCTCGCGCGCGCATTCGGCCACGACCGAGGTCGCCCCCGTGCCGGTGCCGCCGCCCATGCCGGCGGTGATAAAGGCCATATCCGTGCCGCGCAGCGCTTCGGTGATCAGCTCGCGGCTCTCGTCGGCCGCCTTGCGGCCCACCTCCGGGTCCGCGCCGGCGCCAAGGCCCTTGGTCAGCTTCTCGCCGATCTGGATCTTCGTCGGCGCCTTGGCCAGATACAGCGCCTGTCGGTCGGTGTTTACCGCGATAAAATCAACGCCCCTCAGGCCGTACTGCACCATGCGGTTGATCGCGTTGCAGCCGGCGCCCCCGACGCCGATGACCTTGATCTGGGCGAATGTTGCGGTTTCGAAATCCGGTTCAAACATGGTTTGTCCCCCTTATTTGGTGAAAAGGTTTCTGAGCCTGTCCACGACGGACCCAGGCGACGTATCGGTCACGACGTCGTCGCCCGTCGCGCGGAGGACAAAGTCCAGCGCGGCGAACGCACTCGTGTAGTTCGGCGTGTCCATATCCTGAACCCACGGCGTGTCGCGTTTGACCGGCAGCTGCAGGCCGCGCTTGAGGTAGTCGTAGCCGCCCTTCATCATGGCGAGGCCGCCGCCGGTGAGGTAGGTAACGGGGTTTGCCTCCGGCGAAACGCCCATCTCGCCAAGCGTCGCGCCAAGCAGCGAAAGCAGTTCGCCGGCGCGCGCCTCAACAATGAACTCGATGGCCCCATGGTCGACGCGCCGCGGGCCGTTCGGCGTGCGCACGATCTCGGTGCTGCTCAGCGGTTCCTGCAAAAACACATACCGCCGCTTGACCTGCTCCGCCGTCTCGAACGGGATATCCAGCCCGAAGGCGAGGTCGGAGGCGATGTGCCGGCCGCCGACGTCGATCGTGCACAGTCGGGTCAGCGCCGCGTTCTCAACGAGCGACACGTCCGTATGCGTGTAGCCCACGTCGATGAGCACCGCCGGGCGCACGCGCTCCTTCTCCGGGATGATCGCGAGCGCGCCGCAAAGCTGCGAGGAGACGCACATCGATATCTCGATATCGAGCGTCGAGAGCACCTGCTCAAGGGTTTTGACGAAGTCCTCGCGCACATACATGTGTGAAACCAGCGCGCCGAGCTCCTCGGTCTTTGCGCCCGTGGGGAGCGCGGCCGACACCGCCCCGCCGATCGAGAAGGAGACGGGCGTGCTGTGCATGAGCACGTGGCCCTCGAGATTGACCTTCTTGAGCGAGAGCGAAATGACGTCGTCGATATCCTCCGTCACCACGCGCTTTGCGCGGCTGCCGATGGGCAGCGCCGCCTCGGAAAGCGCAAGCTTCGTAAACGGCGCGGGTACGCTGAGCGCAACCTCGCGGATGCGCATGCGCGCTTCCTGCTCCGCGCGGGAAACGGCGTCCACGATCGCATCGTGCAGCGAGCGATAGTCCTGGAACGCCCCGGCCTGATACCCCGCGTACGGACACACCGAAACGCCGTGGACCGTTATGCCTTCCCGACCGACAAAACTGCCGCACACACAGACGATCTTCGAACTTCCGATGTCCAGTACCGCGGCAGGCTTCAACGCGGCATCCTCCGCTTGCAACACAACATATACGAGGTTATTATAGCACAGCGCGTGAAAAACGCGCAATCTTGGGATATTGTTTCAAAAATGTTCTTGATTGCGACACGATGCGGCACCGCAACCCCGTTTTGCCGCCGCGAAAGCGCGAACGCGCCACAAGCCAGACGTCTATCGCAGCGTTCCAACGCGCGGCGAAAGGCCCGTCTGCGCCCGTCTTTCGCGGTTTGGGCAAGCCCCCGGAAAAAGCCGGACGGCCCTCAGCGTTCCTCTTTCGCAAACAGCGCGCGCAGCACCGCCAGCCGCCCCGATTCGTCCGCAAGCAGCATCAACAGCTTTCGCTCGGCCTCGCGGCGTTCGAAGCGCGCGGCTTTTCCCCGGTTAAGGGAGAGCAGCGGGCCATTCTCGGCGGGCAGCGGCAGCTGCCCCTCGCGCGCGGCAAAATACGTTTGGCACATGCGCGCGGCCTCGGCAAGATAGCGCTTTTCCTCGCCGAGCAGCACGTTTTGCTCCGTTAGTCGGGCAAGCAGCGCCCCGTCCGGCGCGAAGTCCGCGCCGCCCGCCGTCTGGCACAGCGCCCGCGTCTCATAAGTAAAACGGCCGTTGCGCTCGAAGCAGACCGACACGGCAAGTGAGTGCGCCTCCGCGCCGCCCGAGAGCGCGCCGAGGTTATGAAACGCCAGCCCGCGCCCGTGCCGCTCCCAGCCCATCGGCGCGGCGGGCGCATAGCCGATTACAAGCGAAGCCCCCGCGTCGAGAAAGCGGCGGTAGCGCGCGCGCCATTCGGGCAGCGGCAGCGCGCCGCCCGGCAACCCCGCGTGGCAGAAAACGATCACATGGTCGCACTGCGGCAGGAGCCGCCGCACCCGGTCGGCCACCGCCGGATCTAGGATATCCGCAACGCCGTCGAAGGCCGCCTCGCCGCGATAGCCGCGCTCCCCGAAGGAGAGAAAGCCGAGCCGTACGCCGTTTTGCATCGTCACCTTCGGGCGGTACGCCAGGGCCGCCGTTTCGCCGAGGCCAACGCCGTCCATGCCGGAAAGCGCCGCCGTAACGGCAGCCGTCTCGCCGCCCTCCGCGCCCGCGAGCGAAAGCAGGTCGACATTTGCCGAGCGCAGCCGTCCTAACGGCGCGCCGTACGCATTACCCCGCGGATGCGGCAGCAGCGCCGCGCAGCGCAGGTCATGCCCGGCGGCAAACGCCGCGAGTTCCTCGCCAAACAGACCCTCCGGCCGCCCATCTTGGCCTTGCGGCGCATGCGAGCCCATGCCGCCAAGAAACAGCACACGCGCGCACGGCCCCGGCGGCGCCGGCGTCTGCAATATCTGCCCTGTTTGCTCCATGTTACTCCCCCGTTTGGGCGCAGCGCCCGTTCTCCTAAGCGGGCGGTTTCACCCGGCCACAGCGGAGAGATTCTACCACGCTGTTGCAAGCGTGTCAACGCGCGTCAGGCCGTACGCAGCGGCGTCCCGACCCTGCAAAAACGGCTCCGCACGCACCGCGCGGAGCCGTTCGTCTCTTGTGAAATGGGAGCCTATCCGCTTTGCCGCGACGATGAGCCGCCCGTTTCCGGTTGAAGGGGAGAGCCTGTCCGCCTTGCCCGGGAAACATGCTCTGCCGCGACGATGAGCCGCCCCGTATCTCGTTGAAGGGGAGAGCCTGTCCGCCTTGCCCGGGAAACATGCTCTGCCGCGACGATGAGCCGCCCGTTTCCGGTTGAAGGGGAGAGCCTGTCCGCTTTGCCTAGGAAACGCGCTTTGCCACGACGATGAGCCGCCCGTCTTCGGCGAAGTAGGAGCATGTCACGAGGGTCACAAGCCGGTCATCGGTTGTCACGCGCTCGCCAAAGTCGAAGAGCGAGCGGGAGATCGCCTCGGCCCCGTAGTCGGCGAGCTCTTCGCCGCTTTCGAGCCCGGCATAAAGATAGAAGGGATAGGCGTTCTTGCCGCCGGCCGTGGTTTGATAGACCGAGATCACGCGATAGGTTCCAAGCTCCTCGAGGGTGTCGTAGCTTAGTTCCCTGTGCGAAAGCGCGAACGATTCCGCGAGATACTTGCTCAGTTCCCCGAACATCGAGCCGCTTTTCATGTTGTGCCCGTAGATGATGACGTTTCGCCCGTCGGGCGTGCCGCGCTCGTCGATAAAGAGCATCCCGCGGCGGCTGTGGTTCCCCTCGAAGTCGCGCTGGTAATAGTACCACTTGCGTTCCGGGCTGTACATGACCGGGCAGTCCGCCTGCGTATCCGGCACGACGATCCAACCCGCAAACTCCTTGTTTTCCGCCCGCAGCTCGGCGTAGGCCGCGAGCTTTTCAAGTTCTTCCGGCGAGCGCGTGGGAACGATTGTCGCGGTTGGCGTTGCGGCCATGGCGTTCCCGGCCGGCTGAGGCAAATCCGCCGTCGAAACGGCGGATTTGTCCAGCTCAATCCGAATGACGACCGTCTCCTCGCCCCGCACGCGTTCCCGCAGGGCTTCGATATCCGCCGCCGCCCTTCCCTCCGCGAGCAGCTTTACCGCCGCGCCGCCGAGGCAGGCGCACGCCACCAGCGCGAGGAGGATCGTCACCGAGCCGTGCGCGCCGCGGCGGCGCCTTCTGCGCCTACTTTTTACGCGCACGGCGCAGCGTCAGCAGCGTGACGCCCGCCACAGCGCACAGACCGCTGAGAATGAAGATCACAAGCCACATGTCCACCTCTTCGCCCATCTTCGGCGTGGCCGGCGTCGCCGTAGGCTTAGGTGTGGCAGTCGGCACCGGCGTCGGCGTGATGGTCACCACCGGCGTCGCGGTCGGCACAGGCGTTGGGGTGGGTATCGGCGTGGCGGTCGGCACCGGCGTCGGCGTCGGGTCGGGCGTCGGGGTCGGCGGAGCGTATGGCCCTATGCCGCCCTTGCCGATGGTAAAGTCGAACCCCTTCTGCTGGTGCGAGCAGTCGCTGTCGTTTTTGCCGAACGTAAGCAGCCGCTCGACGTTGTAGAGCTTGCTGTCAAGCGTAAACGTAAATACGATCTTGATCTTGATCTCCGCGTCCTCGTCGATGTTCAGCCCCGTGCCGCTGCGGTAGATAAAGGGATACGCCCCGCTCTGCGTGCCCTTGGTCATCGCCACCGCCGTACCGTCCGCGGTTACATCAAGATCGACGATCTGGATGGGGTACTCCTTCGTCGTTGTGATCGGTACACGCGTTACCGGGTCGAGCGTTACTACCTGCACGTCCACACCGCCCGCGACCTGCACGTTGATATGGTCGCGGCCGCGCCGCCCTCCGCCATCGCCACCCCCGCCGCCATTGCCGCCGATGCCGACGATGCCGCTGCTATCTTCACCGGCGGCCTGCGCCGTGGAGAAGATCGGAATCAAAACCAGCATCAGCGTCAGAAGCGCAGCGATCCATTTCCTACTCACTGCTGTTCCTCCTTTTCATTTGGGACGCCCTGGATGGGCCCCTGCTTGGACATATTTATGCGGGAAATAACGGTGATAGACATGAAAAATGCCCCTTTCGAAGCCAACCTGCAAAGCTGCAACCGTTCTGACAATGTTCTTATGCGCGCGAAAATTCGCCATCCGGGCGGCGAACGGTTCGTCCCTTTCAACAGCATATGCGCCAAAAGCGTAAAGCAGAAGCATCCGCCCGGTCCGCTCATGCGGGCGGCGCATCCCGGCGGCGCGCAACGGCCAGAACGCCGTCGGCGCGCGCGGCGCGAAGGGTCTTTCGAGAAATACCCCGCCCCAGCGGAAATAAGAATCGGGCAATATCCCGCCTCAGCGGAAATGAAAAAAGAGAGACGGCGGCTTTGCGCCGCCGTCTCTCCGCGCCGGGTCAATCCCGGCAAAATATCCCGTTTCTTTTTATAAATAAGGAGCGGGCGTCTCCAGCCGCCTCTCACGCTTGCCCGGCCCCGATAGCAAGGCGGAAAATCGAAGGAACCCGTCTATTCCGTTTCAGACCCCGCGTCCTCCTCGGGAAGCGCCGCGCCGCGCTTCTGCGTGACCGGGTCGTATTTTTTGACGCAGAGCGGACGCAGCTTATAGGTAAGCATCACCGAGGACTTGTTGCAATCGCGATAGAACGCCTTCTTGACGCGATCCATCACGAGCCGGCCGCTTTCATAGGTCACCGCCGGCAGGAGAATGACGTATTGCATGGCGCTGTAGCGCGAGACGGTATCGCCGCGGCGCAGGTTTTTTTGTAAAATGCCCAGCAGATGTTTCATGGTGCTGTCGAGCACGAGGTTGTCAAAGCGCTCCTCGCAGGTGTTGTTGATCGTGAGCAGGCCGAGGAACATCGTGCTGCTGTAGCGCTCGATCATGCGGCTCTGGAGCTGGTAGATCTCGCGGAATATCTCGTATTCGCAGACGAAGGCGCCGTAGCCATCGTCCTCCCCCTCGAGCATGGACTGCACCTTCTCGATGTCGGCCTCCATCTCCTGATCGGCCTGCACGATGAGCTTGTAGACCGCGCGGATCTCCTCCGAAGGCTGCATGCCGAGCTGTTTATAGTGCAGATCGGTGGCGAAATAGTACTGTGAAAGCGCCTCGCGTTTTTTGCCGGTCTTGACAAGCGCCATCATCAGTTCGAGGTGGAGGCGGCTGTCGAACATCTCAACGTCCATGGCCTTGCGGCACACCTGCACGATGACCTCGTACTCCTCCTCGCTCTTGAGCAGCTCGATGAGCGTAAACACGCTTTCAAGGAAAAGGTCGTGGTAATAGACGCTCTTTGGTATGACCCACATCTCGTCGGCCATGTTCGAAAGCAGCGGGCCGACGTAGAGCTGCAGCGCCTGCAGGTAGCGCTCGATGGCTTCGCGCCGGGTGCGGCCGTTTGCGCGCGCCTCCTCGCAGAGGCGTTCAAAGGCGTAGACATCGATCTCACAGTCGAGCGCGGGGTTCCATTGATAGGAGCCGCGCGCGGTGAGAATCGAGTCGGCAAGCTCCGGCAGGCCGTTCTCGACGACCAGCGTACGGTAGCGGTGCAGCAGCGTGCGCAGGGCCGTAGCCGGACTGCGGCTCTCGCGTTCGGACCAGAGTAGGTCCAAAAGCTCCTGGTGCGACACCGCGCGATCCTTTTTGAGAATCAGGTACTGAAGAAAAAGACAGGTCTTGCGCGCCTGGTGCAACTGGGGGAGCACAAGGTCTCCGTTGACCATGATCTCGAAGGTACCAAACATCTTGATGTGAATCTTTGCCTTGGCCATCTGCGTTTCCTCTCTGTTCAAGCGTTGTTCCAAACCGGTTGACGCGCGGCGTCAGCGTCCGTCGATCTTTTTTTGCAGCCGCTCCGCATTGCCGGCAAAGAGCAGCGCCGGCGCGCGCGCCGTCCACTGTGGGCAAAAGCTGCTGCGGCACCACGGCGCGCAGCGCCATCGCAAGCTGCACGCGGATCTGCTGCTGCCGATTCGGGGGAAATACGTCGATTACGCGGTCGCTCGTCTTACTCGCGCCGGTCGTGTGTGACGTGCTCAATATGAACCGGCCCGTCTCGGCCGCCGTAAAAAGCGGTTTACCCGCGCACAGGAAGCCGCTGAAAAAAGCCTGCGATTGCCCGATACAGCCGTTCGGCTGCCGAACGCCGGTTCACAGCTGATTATAGCGCGCCGAAAACAGCAATTGCAACAAATTGTTACATTTCAACGCTTCGACCGTTAGCGGTTCGGTTTTCGTCATGGCCTGCCGCTCAAAAATTTCTGTAAATCCGCGTCTTTTATAAGACTTGCGCGATGCCGATCGTTACATGGGCGAATCGCTTGCGCGGCGGGATACGGGCATCGTACCCTTCGGGAATGAGCGGCGGGGCGCGAGGGACGCCCGGACGCCCGCTCCGGCCGCACGTTTCCGCGCGCGCTTTTCGCCTTATGTGCTGCCTCCGGGGGACAGCGCAAAGCGGCGTCCGAACAGGCCGGACGCCGCCGCGATTCCCCGAAAATCTGTTACAAGAGCGTTACGCCGGCTTTTTCGCAGGCGGAGACGGTGTCCGCGTCCCAGAGCGAGGACTGCACCTCGCCGATGTGCGCCTTGCCGAGCAGCAGCATGCACATCCTTGACTGGCCGATGCCGCCGCCGATCGACTCGGTCAGCTCGCCGTTCAGCAGCGCGCGGTGGAAGGGCAGCCTGCGCCGCTCCTCGCAGCCGGCAAGGGCAAGCTGCTTTGCAAGCGCCTTCGCGTCGACGCGCACGCCCATGGACGAGAGCTCGAACGCGCAGTCCAAGAGCGGGTTGTAGAAGAGGATGTCGCCGTTGAGCGACCAGTCGTCGTAGTCGGGCGCGCGGCCGTCGTGCGGCTTTCCGTCGGAGAGATCGCCGCCGATGCCGATGATAAACGCGCTCTGGTGCTCCTTGACAAAGCGGTACTCCCGCTCCTTCGGCGTGCAGTTTGGGTAGCGCTCGAGCAGCTCCTGCGCGGTGATGAACGCGACGTCGCGGCATACGACGGGCACAAGCTGCTCATATTTGGCGCAGACCACCTGCTGGGTGTAGTAGATGGCGTCTACGATGGCCAGCACCGTCTGCCGCAGCGTCTCGAGCGTGCGCTCCTCGGGCAAAATGACCTTCTCCCAGTCCCATTGGTCGACGTAGACCGAGTGGAGGTTGTCGAGCGCCTCGTCGCGGCGGATGGCGTTCATATCGGTGACAAGCCCGCGCCCCGCGCGAAAATCATAGCGCGCGAGGGCGTAGCGTTTCCACTTGGCAAGCGAATGCACGACCTCGCCGTTGCCGCCGGTCGCGGGGATATCGAAGCCCACGGGGCGCTCCGTGCCGTTGAGATTGTCGTTGAGGCCCGTCTCGGGGTCGACGAACAGCGGCGCGGACACACGCTTGAGCTGCAGCATGGCGCAAAGGGACGCAAGGAACGTGCTCTTGATCGTCTCAATCGCCGCCTGCGTGTCGTACAGCCCCAGGCTGGGGCGGTAGCCGGCGGGAATACAGGGCTTGGGCATGCTGGCCTCCTTCTTTTGCACACGATATACAATCAATCAGATATTTCTGGCAGTATAATCCGCGGGGAAATCCTTGTCAAGCGATCCGGCGCGGCTGTCGCTTTCGCAACGAAAGCATGGTATACTTTTACGGTACCCACAATTCCAACACGGAGGTATCGATATGAAACCCGCGAGCATCACGCCGCACATCGGCTGCAGTCCGGAGGATTTTGCCAAGACCGTCCTCATGCCGGGCGACCCGCTGCGCGCCAAGCACATCGCCGAGACGTATCTGACCGACTATGAGCTCGTCAACAACATCCGCGGCATACAGGGCTATACCGGCTCCTATCAGGGCAAGCGCGTCTCCGTTATGGCAAGCGGCATGGGCATGCCGTCGATGGGCATCTACTCCTTCGAACTCTATAACTTCTTCGGCGTCGAGACCATCATCCGCATCGGCACGGCGGGCGGCATGCACCCCGACCTCAAACTTTTCGACGTCGTGATCGGACAGGGCGCCTGCACGAACTCCAACTTCTTCTCGCAATACGGCCTTACGGGCTCGTTCGCGCCGATTGCGGACTTTGGCACGCTGCGCCGCGCGGTGGACGAGTGCGAAAAGCGCGCGCTGCGCTACAAGGTTGGCAACATCCTCTCAAGCGACCTTTTCTATTCCGAAAAGGGCCTTGCGGGCACGATGGAGTGGACTAAGCTCGGCGTGCTCGCCGTCGAGATGGAGGCCGCCGCGCTCTATATGAACGCCGCGCGCGCGGGCAAGAAGGCGCTCGCCATCCTCACGATATCCGACCTGCTCGAGGGCGGCGCCGTGACCACCGCCGAGGAGCGCCAGACCGCCTTTAACGATATGATGGAGGTCGCGCTCTCCATCGCCGATTAACGCCGCGCTCCCGTCCGGCAAAGACCGGCTTTTGTCGGGATAACCGCGCTTTGCCTTTCGCGCGTTGGCCCCGCGGGCGGCAAAGACGGCGCGGCCGGACGATGCGGGTTACCCTGAACAAGCCGAGACTTTTTTGGCAGGCTGAGCGCCGCCCTGACCGGGGCGGCGCGCGGTTTTGCCGCGTCTTACGGCGCGATTTGTGTAAACAATCTGTTTCGTCTGATCCGGGCCCTTGCGTTGTATCCGCCGACGCGCTTGCCACATACTCATATGCGATGGACGATCAGGCAAGCCCTGCATCTGGAAAGGATGGATCATGCGCTTGAAAAAACCGCTGCCGGGCGCGCTCGTCGCGCTGCTGGATCTTTTGGGCATCGGAGCCGCGCTGCTTGTATTCGCCCTGTTTCACCACGTGCTGCCGCTCGATAGCTCCGAGCCGCTGCGCCAGATCATCTTCAGCCCGGCGCCCGCCGTCGATACGCCCACGCCCGAGCCGATGCGGACGCCAGCGCCCGAGGAGACTCCCGCGCCAAGCACGCCGACGCCCGAGCCGACGCCAACCCCGGGACCCGGCGACTTCTCGGCCACGTTCCCGGGGGACGAACCGGCCGACGAGGGCATCTACGGCAGTTATATCACGAACGACCTGCGCATTGAAATAACCGAGATGAAGCTCGGCAATGCGGTCTGCTTTGTCGCCGACGTATGGATTCGCCACATCGAGCAGTTTATGACCGCCTTTGCCGGCGGCAAGTTCGGCCGCGGACACTACGATATGCCAAACGAGATCGCTTCCGAGGTGGACGCGGTGCTCGCGCTCTCGGGCGATTGCTACGGCGCGCGCCCGAACGGCGTTGTGATCCGAAACGGCAGTCTCTATCGCGAGAGCATCGCCCAGGACGTGTGCGTGCTCTACGCCGACGGCGTGATGGAGTCCTATTATGCCGACGCGTTCGACCTCGACCAGGCGATCGAGCGCGGCGCCTATCAGGCCTGGTCGTTTGGGCCGAAGCTCATCGACAACGGCGAGGTGCCCGCCGACTATAACACGACCTCCGCCATCGAGCGCAACAACCCGCGCGCGGCAATCGGCTACTACGAACCCGGCCACTACTGCCTCGTCTCCGTGGACGGCCGCCAAAGCGGCTACTCAAACGGCATGTCGCTTACCGAGCTTTCGGAGCTCTTCCTTACGCTCGGCTGCGTAGACGCCTATAACCTCGACGGCGGCCAGTCCGCCATGATGATCTTCCAGGGCCGGATTGTGGGGCAGCCCTACCGGGGCGGCCGCTCGATCAGCGACATCCTCTACTTTGGAGGGAGCGAAAGCGAATGAAGGGCTTGCAAAACGTGCTCGCGCACATGACGATCATATTCGTCGGGGTGTTTCTAACCCTGTTTGTGCTCAACATCTTCAACCCCGCGATGCAGTTTCTCACGAGCGCAGTCTCGCAGATCGCCCTGCTTGCGTTCTGCTTCTCCGCGCTGTCGCTTGCGGTCGTGACGATTATGGAAAACCGCTACCGCGCGGAGCTTGCCCACCGGCGCGAGCTTGATGCGCTGCGCACGCGCCAGGCCGACTCCGTCATCGGGCGTCCCGTGCGGCGCGACTAGAGCCAGGCGGGCGGCGCAAACGCTTTGCCGCAATTCGGCGGCCGCACACACGGCGCAGCATCCCCGCGGAAAATCGGGCCGAAACGCCCTGCGCGCCCTTGGCGGACAAGCGGTTGTGCTCCCATCGCAAGGCATAAAAAACGCGCCGCCCCGGTCTGGGGCGGCGCTCGGTCTTTCAAAAATTCCCGGGATTGTTCAATGCCGCAGCCCGAAGCCCGTATGTTCCGGTTGCGTCGGCTTTGCCGATGCGAGTCCGAAGCCCGATCGTTCGCGCTACAGTTCCATGTTGCCGGCCGTGCGCGGGAACGGCAGCACGTCGCGTATGTTCTGTATGCCGGTAACGTACATGAGTATGCGCTCAAAGCCCATCCCGAAACCCGCGTGTTTGACCCCGCCGAAGCGGCGCAGCTCAAGGTACCAGCCATACTGCGCCAACTCCATGCCAAGCTCTTGCATGCGTTTTTCAAGCACGTCGAGCCGCTCTTCGCGCTGGCTGCCGCCGATGATCTCGCCTACGCCCGGCACGAGCAGGTCCG
>CAYMSL010000053.1:0-12338 GCA_964393095.1 uncultured Oscillospiraceae bacterium
GACGGCTTTCCGCAAAAAGGCGAAGGAATGCCACCCGGATCTGCATCCGGGCGATCAGGAAGCCGAGGCGCAGTTTAAAGAGCTTAACGAGGCCGCCGAGGTGCTTGTCGACCCCGATAAGCGCGCCAAGTACGACCAGTTCGGCCACGCGGCGTTCGACCCCTCGCGGGGCGGGCAGGATCCGTTTGCCGGGGGATTCTCCGGCTTTGGCGACCTCGGCGACATTCTGGGGCAGATGTTCGGCGGCGCGTTTACCGGCGGCGGCGGTTTTGGCGGCTTTGGCGGCCAGACGCGCAGCGGCCCCGCCGCGGGGCAGGATTTGCGCTACAGCATTACGATCAGCTTCGAGGAGGCCGCGTTCGGCGCCGAGAAGGAGATCACGATCCCGCGCGAGGAGGTTTGCTCCACCTGCTCCGGCACGGGCGCAAAGCCCGGCACCCAGCCGACAAAGTGCCAAACCTGCGGCGGCACGGGCCAGGTGCGCACCCAGCAGAGCACGATCCTCGGCTCGTTTACCTCGATGCGGCCGTGCTCAAACTGCCGCGGCACGGGCAAGATCATCAGCGATCCCTGCGCGGAGTGCCACGGCGGCGGACGCGTGCGCAAGAACGTCAGGCGCAAGCTGACGATCCCGGCCGGCATCAACGACGGACAGTCGCTCTTTTTGCATGGGGCGGGCAGCGCGGGACACCGCGGCGGCCCGAACGGCGATCTGTACGTAACGGTCAACGTGCGCGAGCACAGGCAGTTTGTGCGCCGGGACTTCGACCTTCTTCTCGAACTGCCGATCTCGTTTACGACGGCGGCGCTCGGCGGCAGCGTCATGGCGCCGACGCTGCGCGAAAGCGTCAAGCTCACGATACCCGCCGGCACGCAGACCGGCACGACGCTGCGCCTGCGCGAGCAGGGCATCAAGCGCCTGAACGCGAGCGGCACGGGCGATCTGCTCGTGACGGTCAACGTCGAGGTGCCAAAGCGCCTCAGCGATGAGCAGAAGGCGCTGCTCGAGCGCTACGCCGAGACCTTTGGCGAGCACGAGGAGCGGCCGGGCAAGAAAAAATTTGGCAAGGGAAAGTAACGCGAAAGGCAAAAGCAGCCTCCGGCGGGTGAACGCGCAAGGCGTTTTGGGCGCATGGAGGCGGCTCTCGCCGCCGCACGGTCGCGCTCTACTTTTTTGCATATGCGAATTGAGCGCCGGCTTTTCGGGCAGAAAATCCGTATGATACGTCACATAAAACAAAAGCGAAGCCAAGCGCCCGACCCGGCGCCGCTCCCCGCCTCGGCGGAGGAAGCGGGCGAACAGAAGCCTGCGAGCCGCAAGCGGAACCGCATCGGCTCAATCCTGATGCTCGCGCTCGTGGCGGTCGTTTTGATCGTCGTTTTTCAGGAGACGTCGTTTGCCGAGGTTTGGGGTGCGGTTCGTTCCGCCGACCCGCTCTGGCTCGCGCTCGCGGCGGCCGCGTCGCTCGGCGCCTCGCTGCTCTTCGGTGTGACGCTGCACATTGCGCTGTGCGCGTTCTACGGGAAGCCGATCTCGCTTTTGAGGAGTATCGGCTTTGGCTTTATCGGGCAGTATTACACCGCCATCACGCCCGCGGGCGCGGCGGGACAGCCCATGCAGCTTTACTACATGTGCGCTTACGGCGTGGAGTTTTCCTACGCCTCGCTGGCGCTGCTGCTCGTCAACGCCGCGCATCAGATCGTCGTGCTGCTCATCCCCGCCGCGCTCTTTCCTCTGCGCGCGCCGCTGATATTGGATAACCTCGGCACGTTTCTCTGGTTTCTGCTCTTTGGCGCAATCGTCAACATCGCGCTGATTCTCTTTCTTGTGCTCGCGATGTTTTCGCAGGGATTCGCCGCGCGCATCGTCCGCCGGGTCGTCGACGTACTTGCCAGGCTGCGCATTGTCAAGGATCGCGAGGCGGCGCAGACGCGCGTCGGGCGGCAGCTCCGGCTCTATCAGCACGGCGCGGCCGCGCTTAGAGAGCATCCCTGGCTGCTTGCCGCCGAACTTTTGGCGTATGTGCTGCTGCTCGGCTTGCAGTTTGTGATTCCATATCTAATCTACCGCGCGTTCGGACTCAGCGGTTACGGCATGATCGACTGCGTCGCCCTGCAATCGGTGCTCTACCTCGCCGTGTGCTTTTTGCCGCTGCCCGGTTCCGCCGGCGCGAGCGAAAGCGGGTTTGTCAGGATTTTCCGCGTGCTGTTTCAAAGCGCGCTGATCGTACCCGCCATGCTGCTTTCGCGCTTTGTAAGCTTCTACCTCATACTTGCCGTCAGCGGCGTGATATCGCTTGCGATGCAATTGCTGCTCGGCCGGCACAGGCGGCTTTTGGCGCGGGAGACCGTTGCGGAACCGCCCGGGGACGCCTGAGCGCTCCATAAAACAGGCATGACCAAAACGGTCGTGCCTGTTTTTTTGCCGCCCAAAGAGGAAGCCGCGGCGAACGGCATGCGCTTCCGTTGGGTGCGGGGATACGAGGCGGCGGGGGAAGAGCGCCGCAAAAAGGCGGGGCATGCCTTTCGGGCAAGCCCCGCGCCGCCGAACGGAGGCGTGTTTGCCGTATCCTATGCCGCGAACGCGACCCCGCCGACGTAGAGCGTATGACCGTTGGTAACGACGCTCGCCGCGTCTCCGGTAAACGAGGAGATGTAACTATCCCCCGTGAGCGTCCAGACGCAGCCGTCGCCGAGCGTTACGCGCACCGTGCCCGCGTCGCCGCTATGGTTGATTGCGCCCGTAAACGCGGAGCCGTCCGTCAACGTAAAATCCAGCGAGGAGATGGCGTCGATAACGATATCGCCAAGCAGCGTCTCGCGCGCCGCCGCAAACGCGCAGGTTCCGCCGTTTGCGCCGGCTTTGCCCCAGCCGCGCGCGCTCGTGTTGCCCGCCACGTTAAGCAGCGTGCCGTTTGCAAGCGTCAGCGCGACGTTTGTCAGCGAAATTACGCAGGTTGTGTTCGTTACGTAGAAGAGATCGCCCGCCCCGGCGACGATGCTGCCGCCGACGGCCGTAAAGCTCGAGCGGCCCACCTCCGCGTCGCCGGACATGCTCTGGTAGAGCATGATGTTGTGGACGTTCTCGCCGCTGTCTGCGCTTGCCTGCATGTTGCCATAGAGCGCGCAGTCACTTAGCGTTACGGCGTTTTTCCCCTCGACGACGACCGCCTCGGAGGCGTTGGCCGTAAGCGAGGCGTGTTCCGCCGCGATATCCGCCGTGCTGTAGATCGCGGGGCTGCCTGTGCCGTTTGTGACAAACACGCCGCCCGAAACGTTGACATCCCCGCCGCCGCGGTCGGAGCGGATCGCCGCGGACGACGCGCCCTCGGTCTCGACGTCGAGGTTTGTGGCGTTCATCGTCGCGCCGCCGGTGGTCTGTATGCCGCCGGAGTTATTTTTCGCGGTGCGTATGCTTGAATCCGCGATGTTGATCGTCGTCTCGCCGCCGTAGCTGAAAACGCCGTTGCCGTTGACCGCGTTTGTCGTAATCGCGGCGTTTACGATGGTCACCGTCGCGCCGTTTTGCGCGAGCAGACCCGCGTTCATGCCGTAAAAGTCACCGTTTTCCGTGTTGGAGGAAGCGCCGCCGCTCTTGTTGACGGTGATGTTCTCAAGCGTCACCGCCGCGCCGTCGACGCGGAGGGCGTTTTCATCGTCGCCGTCCGAAAAGTAGGTCTCGCCGGTGACGGCGGTATCGAAGCCGATGGTGTTGGCGGACGTGCCGTTTTCAACGTCGCCGCCGCCACCGTTCGCCCCCGGAGCGCCGTTTGCGCCGAAGCTCCCGAAATCGCCGCCGGAGCGCCGCAACAAGACGGTTTTTGCCACGCCGTTTGCAAGCGTAAGCGCCAGCACGTCGCCCGCGCTGATGTCGCCGATCGTCCCCGCGCCGCCGTTTGCCAGCGTAATGACGGTATCGGCGTCGATCGTAAAGACGATGGTCTCCGTGCCCGCGAGGAAACCGCCGGGCAGCCCGCCTGCCGGATCGCCCTGCGGACGGCCGCCGGCCATGCCGCCGCCCTGCGCGCCCGGCGAGGGCTGCATAGCCGAATCCTTCCCGTCCGCCGGCCGTTCCGGCGGCGCCGCCTGCGAATCGCCATCCGCCCCTTCAGGCGGCGCTGCCTGCGAATCGCCATCCGCCCCTTCAGGCGGCGCTGCCTGCGAATCGCCATTCGCCGCTCCGGGCGCTTGCCCGGGTATGGATTCCGGCCGTTCGCCGTCGTCCGGCGTGCCGGGCGTTACGAGCGTGCCGACAAGCGCCGTCACGACGCCGTCGTCAATGGTTTGCACCTGCGCGTAGATTGTGTCCGTGTCGTCGGCGTTTTGCGGCGTGGCCGTCTTCGTCTCGGAAGCCGCCGGCGAAGCACAGCCGGCGAGCGCACCAGCCGCCAGCACGGCGGCGCAAAAAATAGAGAAAACTCTTATCGGTCTCATCAATAACCCTCCGCAATCTGATCTTTGTGTCAGATCATATGCGCCCATTATGGCAGGATTATAGTGATGAGATGACCGATTGTGTCCCGATTGCCAGCAATGTTGTACGCGGCGCGCGCCGACGCGGCGGCGCGGCTTATCGCGCTTCTACGGCCTCGCGCGCCTTCTTCGGCAGCGCGGAGAGCAGGCAGGCGTACGCGCCGTCGACCATGGCGCGCGCGGTGTCGTCCGGCACCGCGCAATCGAGAAAGAGCGAGCTCCAATGTACCTTGTTGGCGTAGTAGCCGGGTATGATTTCGCCGGGGTACTGCGCGCGCAGCAGTTCCGAAAACGCCGGTTCGAGTTTGACGGTCAACAGCGGCCGCCCGTCGCGGTATGCGCCGAGCTCGGCAAATATCCTGCCGCCGAGCAAAAACAGCGTCATGTCCCACTCGGCCTTGTAGGTTTTCTCCACGCCCTTCTTTTGCAGGCAGTAATCGGTAATCCACTCGCGCATCGTTTCCTCCGGCGTTTGGGGGGACGCTTTTAATCCACGGTAAAGAACGCCTGACGGCCGCGCGCGTCGGCAAACTGCACGACGGGCTTCTCGATTCCCCCAAGCGAGAAGCGCAGCGGCAAAACCGGGTGCAGCTCGGTGCGTGCAGACAGGAAAACGCCATCTTCGATCGTGCCGAGCGCGGCATAGACGAGCGGATACGCATCGTCGAAGCGAGCCTCTTCGACAAGCAGCGTGCGTTTGCCGCCCTCTTCGGAGACGGAGCAGGCAAACGTCGCTTCCGCCGCGTCGGCCGGGTAGGAAAGCGAAAGGTCGTGCTCGCCGTCGAGCAGCGAACGCGCGCTCGCGCCCTTAAGCAGACGCGCGCGCAGCGTATAGAGCGCCGCGGGGGAGGCGTCGAGCGCAAGGAAGCGCCGCCCGAGCCGCCGGGCGACGGCCGCCGTCGTGCCGCTTCCCGAGAAGAGGTCGAGCACAAGGTCGTTCTCGCGCGAAGAGGCGAGGATGACCCGCTCAAGCAGCGCCTCGGGCTTCTGGGTGTCGTAGCCGACGCGCTCCCTGTCTTTCTGCTGCAGGTGCTCGATGTCGTCCCAAACGTCGCTTGGGTAGACGGGCGTGTCCTCGTAGTAGGTGTAGACCTTGCCCGCGGAGCGAATCGAAAAGCAGATGCGCCCGTCCTCGTCGATAAAGCGCTTCATGTGGTTGCGCTTTTCCGGCCCGCGCGGCCGGCCGACTGCCGCGATGTTAAAGAACACCTTGGGGCTTTTGCGGTAGAAGTAGATCGTGTCGTGCTTGCGCGGATAGTGGCGCACGCTGCGTCCGCCGGAGCGGTACCGCCAGATGATCTCGTTCATGAAGTTGCCTTCGCCGAAGATCTCGTCGAGCAGAAGTTTCAGCGGCGCGCTTTTGCGGTAGTCGATGTGCAGGTAAAGAGAGCCGGTGTCGCTGAGCAGTTCGCGCGCGCCGGTGAGCACGCGGCGCATCCAAACGAGGTAATCGTCGCCATTGAGGCGGTCTTCAAAGGCGGGCGCCGCCGAACCCGGCCTGCCCTGCGCGGGCGCGGCGCAAAACACGTCTCCCGTGCCGAACGGCGGATCGAGATAGATCAGCTGCACGCGGCCCCTGTATGGCGCGAGCAGCGAGTCGAACGCGTTTTCCGCGCGCGCAAGATAAAACGCGCCCGGCCCGCCGTGGCGATGCAGCTCCGCGGTGCACTCGATGCGCATAGCGATCCCTCCGTATTCGATTGGATTCGGATTAAAAACGGGACAAAGCCCGGTGTCATTCAGGCGCGCGGACAGTGTTCCGCTACGGTGGCGACGTGCGTTTCCATATATTCCTTGGCGGCGGGCGCGTCGTGCCGCTCGATCGCGGAAAAGATGTCCTTGTGTTCGGCGAGCGAATAGACGGCCCGGTCGGGCACGGTCAGCGAGCTTTGGCGCGCCTGGTGGATGTTGTGATGCAGCGAGGTAAGGATGTGGCGGATCGTGCGGCTGCCGCTTGCCTCATAGATGATTTCGTGAAAGCGCGTATCGAGCCGCACGAGGTGCTCGACGTCGTTTTTCTGCGTGTAGAACTCCATGAGGTCGACGATCTCCCTGAGCTGCGCGAGCAGCGTCGCACCGATGCGCTCGGCCGCCCAGTACGCGGCCTGCCCCTCGAGCAGGTGGCGGATGGTCGAAACGTCGCGTACGTCCTCCCTCGAAAGGCCCTTGACCACGACGGTGCGGTTTGGCTGGGGTTCGACGAGCTCCTCAAGCTCGAGCTGCTTAAGCGCCTCGCGCACGGGCGTACGGCTTACGCCAAGCTCTTCGGCAAGCTTCATCTCCACAAGACAGTCGCCCGTCTTGTAGCGGCCCTCCGCGATGCTGTCGCGCAATATGCGATAAACCTTATCGGATAGAGACGTGTAATCCTTCGGATCATAGAAGCCGGCCATCGTTTATTTCTCCACTTACTTAAGTTGATTGTATCGTGTTTTCGTGGCGAATACAAGCGTTTGTGTACGAATGCACGATCATAATTCCGGAGTGGACACGTATAGTGAAGCGATGGGATTGAACAAGCCGCCCGAGCCGAATTGGAAGCGCGATCTTCTGCCGTATCTGTCCGATCGCGCGGCTGCGCTCCTCCTCGCCGTCGAAACGCCGACGCCGCCGGAGGAGATTCGCCTGCGCGCGAACCGGCCGATCCAGCTGCGCTTTGCGGATGGCGAGCGCATGCTCTCGGGCGGCGGGGGACGCGCGCCGGTGTCGGAGGAGGACTGCGAGCGGATGCTCGCGGCCTTTGCGGGACACTCGCTTTACGCCTGCGAGGAGGAGATTTCCCAGGGCTTTCTTACGCTGAGCGGCGGTTATCGCGTCGGTTTTTGCGGAAAGGCGGTGCGGGGGACGGACGGCGCGCTGCGCTTTGATAGCGTGCGTTCGTTTTGCATCCGCATCGCGCGCGAAATACTCGGCGCTTCGCAGGCGCTGCTGCCGCGCATCATCGACGGCGCGGGGCGCGCGCGCTCGAGCCTGCTTGTTTCGCCTCCGGGCTGCGGCAAGACGACGATCCTGCGCGACGCGGCGCGCGCGCTTTCAACGGGCGCGTACGGTGCGCGCGCCTGCAGCGTCGGCGTCGTGGACGCAAGATACGAGCTTGGCGGCGGCGCGGATGGGACGATACGCTTCAACCTCGGGCCCCGCACGGATGTGCTCTTCGGCACGACGCGCGCGGAGGGGATGCGCATGATGGTGCGAAACCTTGCGCCGGAGGTGATCGTCACCGACGAAATCGGCTCGCGCGAGGATGCGGACGCGATCTTCGAGGCGATCCGCAGCGGCGTTGCGGTGCTTGCGAGCGCGCACGCCGCGGATCTTAGGGCGCTGGCGCGGCGGCAGGCGCTGCGGAAGCTGGTCGGCTGCGGCGCGTTCGAGCGCGTCGTGCTGCTTGGCCGCAGCGCGGGCACGGGCACGATCGAGCGGGTGTGGAGCGCGGCGGAGTTGGAACGGGAGGAGGGCGCGCGGTATGCTGAGGCTCTTGGCGGCGATGGCGGCGCTTGCGGCGTGTACGGCGGCGGGGATGCGGAGCGCGCGGCGTCTGGCGCGGCGGCGGGATGCGCTCGCGGCGCTCTGCCGGGCGATGCGCGCGCTGTTTGACGAGGCGCTCGGCTGCGTGCGGCCGCTCCTTGGCGTCTCGCGCGCGCTTGGGCGGGGCGACCCGCTGCTCGCGGCGTTTGCCGAACGCCTGTCTGGGGGCGCGGACGCAATCGGCGCCTGGAAGGCGGCGCTGGCGCAGGAAAGCGCGCGCGGCGGCTACGCGGCCTGGCTCGAGGAGGAGGAAAAGACGCTCTCGCGGCGGCTCGTCGAGGCGTTGGCGGCGGGTACGCGCACAAGCGCGCTCGCGCGCGGAGAACGGGCGCTGACCGGGCTTGAAAAACTGCGCGCCGAGGCGGAGGAGACCTGCGCGGCCAAGGCGCGCGTGTACCGCACGCTCGGCGTGCTGATGGGCGCGGGCGCGTGCATCCTGCTGCTGTGACGCCGTGCCGGACGGAGGGAACGGGGGTTGCCTTCGGCGCACGCGGAGGCGAAGGACAAAGATGGATGTGAATATACTCTTCAAGATCGCGGGCGTCGGCATCGTCGCCGCGATCGTGACACAGGTGCTTAAGCAGAGCGGGCGAGACGAGCTTGCGACCGTTGCCGCCGTCGCGGGGCTCATCATCGGGCTGACGATGATGCTTTCGATGGTCGAGGAGCTATTCGAGAGCGTGCGCACCGTGTTCAGCTTTTATTGAGGGTGCGTTATGCGGATTTTGCAGATCGTGCTGCTTGCGCTGGTTGGCACCTCGCTTGCGGTGCTGCTCAAGGGCATGCGGCCGGAGCTTGCCGTCGTTGTGGGCGTCGTCACGGGGGTAACGGTGCTGCTCTCCATCATCGGAGAGCTCAGCGGCCTGTTCGACACGATCCGTGCGCTCGCAAGCGAGTACGGCCTCGACGAAGGCTATCTCGGCGTGCTCGTCAAGATCGTCGGCATCGCCTACGCCGCGCAGTTTGGGGCCGACGTATGCCGCGACGCGGGAGAGGCGGGCACCGCCGCGAAGGTGGAGCTTGCGGGCCGTGTGCTGATCCTTGCAAGCGCTCTGCCCGTGGCGGCCGCGACGCTTGCCGAGGCGGCGCGCCTGCTTGGAAACGCCTCGTGAGGCGGGCGAAGCTGCCGTTTCTGCCGCTTCTGCTGTTGTTGCTGCTCCTGCTGCCGGGCGCGGCGCTCGCGGCGGGCGCGGGAGAAAGCGACGAGGCCGCGGGCGACGCCACGATCGAGGAGGGCGTGACGGAGTGGCTCAACCGCGTCGATTGGGGCGGCATGGAGGCGCTGCTCGCGGCCCTGCCCGCCGAGGTGCGCGCGCTCTGGCAGGGGCTTGGCGCCGAGCAGACGGCGGAGCGCATCGCGCTTGGCGAGTCGTTCGGGGCGGATACGAACGTCTGGGACGTACTCGCCTCCATGTTCGGGGGACTGCTCAAAAGCGAACGCAGGAACCTTGCGGGGCTGTTTTGCTCGCTCGTCGGCATATCGCTCATCGGGGCGTTCGCAAACCTGCTTTCGGGCGGCAAGCAGGAGAGCGCCGGCGAGGCGGCGGCGTTTGTGGCGAGGTGCTTTACGCTCGCGGTGCTCACGACGGCGTTCCTTTCCTGCGCGGCGCTCGCGCGCGAGGCCATGGATTCGCTGTGCGCGTTCATCGAGGCGGCGGCGCCCATCCTCATGGCGCTGCTGACCGCGATGGGCTGCGCGGCGGGCGTGGGCGTCTACCAGCCGGCGCTCTCGCTGCTTTCGGGCGGCGTGGCGCTCGCGATGACGCGCGTGGTCGTGCCGCTTGCGCTCGCCGCGGGCGTGCTGGGCATGTTCGACAGGCTCTCGGGCCGCGCGGCGCTCGGCGAGATGAGCGACCTGCTCAAGAGCGGCGTGAAATGGGCCGTCGGCATCGTGACCACGCTCTATATCGGCATCACGAGCGTGCAGGGACTCGCGGCGGCGGCCTTCGATAGCGTGTCCATCCGCACGGCCAAGTACGCCGCCTCGAGCGCCGCGCCGATGGTCGGCTCCCTGCTCTCGGGCGCGTTCGACACGGTGCTTGGCTGCGCGGGACTCGTAAAGAACGCCGCGGGGCTGACGGCGATTCTGCTTTGCGCCTGCCTTGTCGCGGTGCCGCTGTTCCGGCTCGGCGCGTACATCGTGCTGCTGCACCTCTCTGCGGCGCTCGTGCAGCCGGTGAGCGACGAAAAGCAGGTGGGGCTGTTCCGCGCCGGCGCGGATATGCTTGCGGCGCTGTTCTCCGCCTGCGCGGCGGCGGGCGCGATGTTTATCGTGACGGCCGGACTCATCACCGGGCTCGGCAACGGCGGCTATTGGGGTTGACGCAAAAAACAAAACCGCAATCGCGCGGCAAACAGCCGGCGGAAGTTTGATGGAAGGCGGTACAAGGCGCATGGAAGAGATCACGTCGTTTGCTACGGGCGTTGCCGCCGCGGCGCTGCTTGTTTCGCTGATGGAATTCATGTTTCCGGCGGGGGCGATGAAGAACGCGGTCAAGCTTGGCACCGGTATTGTGTTTTTGGCATATGTGGCGGACAGAATCGTCGGAATATTCGCGGATTTGGGGGTATAGATATGCAAAAGGGAGGCGGAGCGGACGAGCGCGCGCCGTGGTGGAACGGCATCGCCATGCGCCTGCGCGCGAGCAAGCGGCTTGAGATCGTTATCTACGGCGGGGTCGCGCTGCTTGCCGTGATTCTCTACGCGGCGGCGCTGTTTCCCTCGAAGGAAAAGAAAACGGCCGAGGCGGAGAGCGCCGTCTCCGAACGGCTGCAGGCGGAGACCGAGGCCGATATCGAGGCGCGGCTGCGCGAGGTGCTCTCCTGCATCCGCGGGGCGGGGCAGGTGGAGGTGATGATCACATATGAGACGGGCACGCAAATCGTCGCCGCGATGAGCACGAACACGAACACGACGGCCTCCGAGACGAATGACGGCGAGCGTACGAGCACGAGCACGCAGACCACCGAGCGTGCGGAGCCGGCGACGATCGAAAGCGGCGCAGGCAGCGAGCCGCTGATCCTCCTCGAGAAGACGCCGACGGTGCGCGGCGTGATCGTCGTATCGGAGGGGGCCGCGGACATCACGGTGCGGCTGGATCTGCAGCGCGCGGTAAAGGCCGTGCTGGATATACCGCTCTCGAGGATCGAGGTATTTGAATTATCCAAATCGAGCATGGATTAGGGAGGGAGTCCGATGAACAGAATGCATTTTGAAAAGCGAAGACTCAACAAGAGGGTGCTCACGCTGGTCGGGGTGACGGTGCTCTTGATCGGCGCGATCGCGACGAACCTGATACTCAACCAAGCGAAGAAAACCGAGGACGGAACGCTGCCGGCTTCCACCTCATCCGGCGAGGACGACAGCGTGCAGGCGAGCACGCAGACGAGCTTCTTCGAATCGTTCCGCCAGGAGCGCAACACCACGCGCGAGCAGGAGATCGAGTACCTTGACACGATCGTCGAGCAGGGCGCGGACGAGGAAACGCTCGCGGACGCGCAGCGGCAGAAGATGACCATCGTCGATAACATGGAGCACGAGATGACCATCGAGAGCCTGCTCAAGGCCAAGGGCTTTCTCGACGCGGCGGTAACGCTGCACGAGGGCGCGATCAACGTGATTTTACAGGCGGAGACGCTGACCGACGAACAGGTTGCGCAGGTGCTCGATATCATCATCCGCGAGACGGGCGAGAGCGCGGAAAACATCAAGGTCACCACTGCGCAATAGCGGCAAAAACCGCCCAAAACGCCTTACAATCGACGCAATCGTTCACGGAACGGTTACACACGCGGGGGATAGCGTATTTACACAGAACCCGCTGCCTGCTATAATCTTACCAAAGAAGAATGGAGGTGTGCGTATGTCCGAGGAGAAGCTGACCGGCGGAGAAGTCGCCGTAAAGAGCTCCGATGGCGGCCGCGTGGTCTTTGCCGACGACGTGATCGCGACGATCGCCGCGCTTGCGGTGACGGATGTAGAAGGCGTTGCGACGCTCAGCGGCGGAATGGTCGAGGGCATCACCGAAATGCTCGGCAAGAAAAGCCTGACCAAGGGCGTAAAGGTCGAAGTCGGCCAGGAAGAGGCCGCCGTCGATATCTCGGTAAGCATCAAGTACGGCTATAAGATCCGCGAGGTCTGCGAGAAGATTCAGCTTGCGGTCAAGAACGCCATCGAGACCATGACGGGTCTAAGAGCGGTGGAGATCAACGTCTTTGTGCAGAGCGTAACCTTTGAGCAGGGCGAGCCGGAACCTTCGCGCGCCGAGAAGCGCAAGGAGAAAGCCAAGGAGCGCGAGAACGTCAAACCCGAGCCCGAGGCGCTGCCGGAAGCGCGCGTC
>CAYMSL010000054.1:0-12279 GCA_964393095.1 uncultured Oscillospiraceae bacterium
TTCTTCGTGAGCCCCTCCTTAGCCATCTGCTCGACGATCTTAACCTCAGTGGCGATCGAGGCGTGATCGGTGCCGGGCAGCCAGAGCGCCTCGAAGCCGCTCATGCGCTTATAGCGAATCAGCACGTCCTGCAGCGTTTCATCGATCGCGTGACCCATGTGCAGGCGGCCTGTGATGTTCGGCGGCGGGATAACGATCGTGTACGGCGGCTTGCCGGTATTCGGACGCGCGTGAAAGTAACCCGCCTTCTCCCACGTTTCGTAGAGCGCGCTCTCGACGCGCGCATGATCATAGGTTTTCTCCATCTCGGAACGCATGTGCGCTCCCCCTTCCTCTTCCGTCGCAAATAGAAAACGCCCGCCCCGTCAAAGGACGAAGCGGACGCTCGCGGTACCACCTTTGTTGAGCGTGCCGTTAGGGCGGCGCTCCACTCGATTGCTCCTTAACGCGGAAGACGTGAAGCGCTACGAAAAACTCCTTCGCGCCCCCTGCTCCGATGCGACCTTCCGCGCCGTTACGCAACCCGCCTCACAGCAAACTGGCGGACTCTCTGATGCGCCGCTACTCGCGTACTCCTCATCTTCCAAGCATTTCTCCGATTGGAGTAAGTCTACCGAATGATACGGGCTTTGTCAAGCGGTCATAGGCTGGATTCGTTCATAAGCTCATCGATCCAGATATCCATCTGTTCGCCGATGAGGTTAAAGCCGGCCGGCCCCAGATCGAGATAGGCCTTGATAAACGCCCGCTCGTCAAAGCGTTCGCCGAGGTCTTCCTGCGCGCCGCGGTAGAGCTTGATCGTTTCGCAGTAACCCGTGGCGTATTCGAAGAAGTAATACGGCTGGTCGATCACGATCGGATAGAAAATCGGCGCGAGCAGCGATCCGTCGAAGCCAAGCCCGGTCAGATACGATTCGAGCGCCTCCTCGGTATAGCCGTAGTAGTTGACCTGAATGCTGATGAGCGCGGGCAGCAGCGAGTTGACGAGCATATCGTACGCCATGTCGAAATGCACGTAGTCGCTATCGTAGCTCGTCTGATTCTCCGCGTACAGGTATTCGGCAAACTGCGCCCAGCCCTCGGCATAGCCGCCGAAGTTTGCGGCCGACTGCATGAGGCCGACGTTCTCAAGGCCGTGCTGGTAGACGTGCTGAAACAGGTGCCCCGGGTAGGCCTCGTGTGCCAGCGTCAGTATAGGCGTGCCGGACTCGCTGCCAAGGTTGATGTAGACATCGTTCTTAGTCCACTCGTCCATCGCGGGGATAACGTAGAACGCGGGCGAGGTCATGTCCTCAAGCTCCTCGGGAACGCTCGAGAGCGTAAGCGTATGCTCGGGCAGCGGCGGCAAGAGCTTCTCGGTAATGGCCTTGAGCTCTTCGAGGTCGGCCTCCGTGCTGCCGCTTGTAAGCTCGATGCTCATGTCCGGAAGGTCCGGATTAACGTATTGCAGCATGATAACCTGGTTGAGCTGATAGAAAACCTCGTCCTTGAGCAGTTCAAGCGTTTCCTCGACGGAGAGGCGGTTCGAACCGGCATCCTGCATGGAAAGCTCAAAATACGCCTTCTCCACGCTTGTAAGCGCCGCGGCCTGTTCGTAGGTGCGGCAGTGCTTTTTTAGAGCCTTCATCCCATGATAGAGCGTTTGGTAGGCGCCGATGAACTCGTTGCGAACGAGGCTCTCGTTGCGGTCCTTATACGATTGCGCCTGCTCGTCGTTCAAGCTCTCAAGCGCGTCGATTCCGTCGTTGAACGTCGCATACAGGAAGGACGTCTCGCGCGAATCGATGATCGCTTGACAGTCTTCGAGCACGATTTCAAGCGCGTCCTCAGTCATGAAGTAGCCAAGTTCGGCGCGCTTTTGCTCATAGGCAAGCACCTGACCCATGTAGCGCGGCACGTCGGCCAGGAGCGTCAGATAATCCTCGACATCCTGCACGTTATCAAACTCAAACAGCGCAAACGAGATCGGCAGGTTGGAATGGATGCCGCTGTATTCGGTCAGCGGCTCATACATATAGGCGTATTCCTTCACATCCAGCGCCAAATCCTCAAGAATCTGCTGCAAAACGTCGTAGCTGAACTGTTTTTCCTGCGGCAGCTCCTCGCGGTTGAGCTGCTTAAGCCTTTCAAGATAGACGGCGGCCTCCCCGCACATGCGCGTCGAATCCTCCTCGGTGAACTCGCCGAGCGTCATTTTCACCGCAGTCGGGTCGATGCCGTATGAGTCGGGCTTGGCAATAAACATGTGGAAGGCGTAACCGTCGCTTGTGGCATACCAGCAAAACACCTCGCGATCAAGCGCGTCGAACGCCTCGATGGTCTGCTTATTTTCCTCGAAAGTAGGCGTGGGTTCGGGTGTCGCCTCGAGCGACGCGGTCGGACTGTTGGTAGCGACCGTAATGGTCTTGATGTCGCCATTGTTCACATCTCCGCGATAGCAGCCGGAAAGGCAGCCAAACAGCAGCACAAACGCCGCGCAGAACGAGATGACTTTAAGTACTCTTTTCACGAGTCTGTTCATCGGGGTCTCCTTCTTTGGATTCGATTTGCTTGAGGGCTGCGAGTAGTTCGCCGGCGTTTGTTCCCCCCGCGCGCCGGAACGCCTCCGTAAAATACGCGGGCGGCGGTGCGTAAAATGTCATCACACGACCGTCCCTCGGATGAAGAAACAGAAGCCGGTATCCGTGCAGCGCCTGCCCTTCGAGGCCGAATGGACGCTTTGGGCGGCCATAGACGTCGTCTCCGCTTACGGGGTGCCGCATGGAAGCAAGATGCACGCGGATCTGGTGCGTGCGCCCGGTTTCAAGCTCAAGCTGCAAGAGCGTATACTGCCCGAGCCGTTCGACGACGCGCCAGCGTGTGACGGCCTCCCGCCCGCCGGGCGCGATGGCCATGCGTTTGCGATCGATCGGGTGGCGCGCAATCGGGGCGTCGATCGTCCCCGCATCCTCGCGTATGTTGCCGTCGACGAGGGCGACATAGCTGCGGCGCGCGCTGTGGGCCTGAAACTGCATGGCCAGCGAGCGGTGCGACGCGTCGTTCTTTGCCACCACAAGCAGACCGGAGGTCATGCGATCGAGCCTGTGCACGATGCCGGGGCGCAGCGCGCCGCCGATGCCGGAGAGATCGCGAATGTGGAAGAGCAGCGCGTTAACGAGCGTGCCCGAGGCATGTCCCGGCGCCGGATGCACCACCATGCCCTGGGGCTTGTCGATCACAAGCAGGTCGGCGTCCTCGTAGAGCACATCGAGCGGTATGTCCTCCGCCAAAACGTCGAGCGGCTCCGGCTCGGGATAGTCGATCTCCACGCAGTCGCCGGGAACGATCGCGGCATTTGGCTTTGCGGCAGCGCCGTTGAGACGAATCGCACCCGCGTGGATCAACCGCTGCGCCTGCGTGCGAGAAAGCTCGGTCTCGGACGCGACAAACGCGTCGAGCCGCGCCTTGCACGCGCTTAGCAGCGTTTCCCGCTCAGCCATGATAGGAGGCGTCGCCCGGCACGGAATCGCTCCCCGGCTTCTTCTCCGCCAATACCGTCTCAAAGAGCGAACGCCGCTTGCAAAACAGCGCGTCGAATATTAGCAGCACGCAGCCGATGCTCAGCGAGCTGTCCGCTACGTTGAATATCGGAAAGTTGATAAGGCGGAAGTCGAGAAAATCTCGCACATAGGAAAGCGCGGCCCGGTCGATCGCGTTGCCGACCGCACCGGCGAACAGCAGCGCGAGGATCACGCGCGAAAACACGCTTAGGCGCTTACGATGGCGAATCATGATATAGACAAGGAGCGCGCAGACGATCAGGGTCATCGGCAAAAACAGCCAGCGGAAGCCCGGCAGCATACCCCAGGCCGCGCCCGTATTGTGCGTGCTTGTGAAATGGAACACGCCCGGTATCAGCGGCACGGTTGTGCCGACCGGGGAAAGGCGAAGTTCCGCAATATGCTTCGTAATCTGATCGAGCGCGAGGATCGTTACGATAAGGATGAGTTCGAGCAACAGCTTACTCCTTTTGCGAAATAGTTTTAACGGGTACGCATTTCCAATGCCGCTTGGGATCGCGCCGCGCCGTCGGAGTGCGTGGCGCCGGGGCGGAACGTGCCCTGCGGCGGCTGGCACGGGCAATGGATCGAATCATTCGATTTGACGTTAGTATAGCACGCCTCCCCCGCGTTCGGCAACCGTGCCCGCAGCATCCGATACGGCGCCCTTTTGGCGTGCGGCCCGCTACAAATAAACCGACCCTATAGTATGGGATTATGGCTTTCCCGCGAGTTGTAAATCAATGGTATCGTATGCGGAATAAATCAAATCGCACAGATTGCTCTCGTACGCAATATCTTCAATTTATATTGACAACCTCATGTTCGGCAAGCATCCGTTTCTATCTATCCTGCGCGCGCATTCTTGCCAAAAGCGTATGCCCGGCTTCGACAAACACGCCCGTGTCCGCCGCGTCGCGCTCACAGTAGCGGGCGTTCCGATGCGCGACATCGCCTTTGCGATAGAGCACAAACGGCACCGGGTCGGACGTGTGCGTGCGCAGCGCGATCGGTGTCGGGTGATCCGGCAGCACAAGCAGCGCGTACGGTTCCTCCGACGCCTCGAGATGCGTAAAGATCGGGCCGAGCACCTTCTCGTCGATCTGCGCGATCGAATCGATCTTCTCTTCGAGCTGCCCGTGATGGCCGCACTCGTCCGGCGCCTCGAGATGCACGTATACGTAGTCGACACCGCGCATAAGCGCGTCGATCGCAGCCTGCGCCTTGCCGGAGAAGTTCGTTTGCCAGGTGCCGGTCACGCCGGGCACGCGCAGCACCCGCATTCCGGCACAAACGCCGATGCCCTGAATCAGGTCGACCGCGGAAACCACCGCGCCGTCAAGCCCCGTCATGCCAAAGAACGAGGGCAAATCGGGCTTTCTGCCCTCGCCCCAGAACCAGATCGCATTGGCGGGGTTCTTCCCGGAGGCGGCGCGCGCCCGATTGAGCGGATGTTCGCCAAGCAACTGGTAGGCATCGCGCATCCAGCGCCCAAGCAGCGCCGCGTTCGCGCCCGCAGGCAGCTTGCCGGATACGCTTTCCCCCGGAATATCATGCGGCTGAATCAGCTCCGCGCCCGTTTGGCCATCATGCAGCACAAAACAGTGGCGATAGGAAAGGCCCGTGTGTAAATGCGCGTACCCGTCGGCGAGACGCTCGTTGAGAAACGCCACGAGCACGCTTGCCTCGGCCGTACCGATCTCACCCGCGCTGTAGTCGACCATCGCGGCGTGTTCAAGCCTGTCGGCCCGCATAAGCGTTACGAAGTTGCAACGGTATGTCACATCCGTTAGCGACAGCGATATGCCGAGGCTTGCCGCTTCAAGCGGGGAGCGGCCCGTGTAATACAGGCGCGGATCGTAGCCGATGACGGAGAGGTTTGCGATATCGCTGCCGGGTTTCATGCCCTCCGGCACGGTGCGCACAAGCCCAAGCTCGCCATCGCGTGCAAGCCTGTCCATAAACGGATGCCGCGCTGCGTCAAGCGGCGTCCTGCCGCCCAGCGCCTTAAGCGGCCAATCGGCCATGCCGTCGCCGAGCACCACGACATATTTCATACCCTCTGTGCTCCCAGATATTGGTACAGCGTGCAGGGCATGCCGCCGCTTGTGAGTTTTCGCCGGCAGTCCGCGCGCTTGCCGTATGCCGCTTCAAAATCCCGCATGCCGGAGAACACGTTCACCGACCAGCCGGGCGCTTGGAAAAACACGCGGCGCATCTCGCGATAGAGCGCGCGCGCCTCGTCGGGACGCATCAGCCGCTCCCCATAGGGCGGGTTGCAGACGATGACGCCTTTCGGTTCGGTCACGGAGAAATCCTTCAGCGCGCGCACCTGCCATGTGCAGAATACGCCGGCCTTTTTCGCGTGCTGCTTGCACAGCTCAATGCTGCGCGTGTCGATATCCGAGGCGTAGATCGTCACCGCCTGGCGCGTACGCGCATCGGCGGCGCTTTCCCGCGCCCGCACGAACGCGTCCCGATCGAGGAACCACCATCCCTCCGCCGCAAACGAGCGGCGCAGGCCCGGCGCAACGTTCTGGCCGATCATCGCGGCCTCGATGGGCATCGTGCCGGAGCCGCACATCGGGTCGGCGAGCGGAATCTCGGCTCGGTAACGCGAGAGCAGCACGATGGCCGCGCCAAGCGTCTCGGAAAGCGGCGCCGCGACGTTATAGGTGCGATACCCGCGCCGCGAGAGCCCCGCGCCGCAGCAATCGAGGCAAAGTGAGGCGCGATTACGCAAAAGCCCGACTTCAACGATGATCTCCGGCCCGCCCTCGGGGATATCCGGCCTGCGGTAAGAGGCCTTCAGGCTCTCGACGATCGCCTTTTTAGCGATGCTCTGACAGTCGGATACGGAGAACAGCGCGCTCTTTGCCGACTTACCCGTAACGTGGATGGTCGTATCGGGGCGCAGATAGCGGCGCCAGTCGAGCGCCTTTGTCTGCTCGAAGAGCGAATCGAATGTCTCGGCATCGAACTCGCCGGCTACGAGCAGCACGCGTTCGGCGGTGCGCAGCCACAACAGCGCGCGCGCCAGGTCGTTTTCATCGCCGGCGAAGCTCACGCGCGCGTCCTCGGTTTGCAGCACCTCTATGCCAAGGTCGCGCAGCTGGCGCGTCACAAGCGCTTCGAGGCCGAGCTTGCAGGTGGCGTAAAACTTCATTTCGATTCCCCCTGCGGTTGAAGTACAAACGGCTCGAGCTTTTTTATCGCGTTTCGCAGGCGCGGCTGGGAGACGCGATAGACCCGGCCGATCTCGTCTTCGGAGACGTCCTCGCCGCAGCTTTGCCGGCCGAGGTACTCAAGCGCGGCGGCGAACGAAACCTCCTGCGCCACCGAGATGCGCGGAAACTGGCGGTTCAGGCTCTCGATATAGCGGCGGAAGATGTGCGCCGCCTCGGTCACGCACGCCTCGCGGCAGTTGCCGAGCATGTATTGCAGGAGAATCTGCATGATGCTTTCATATGCGGCCGGGAGCTTGTAGTCGAGCTTGAGCATGTTGAGGCGGCCGCTGATCCAGCGCCCGTTGAGATAGGCGCGGTACGGTTCCTTTGCCCCCATGTGCTTGAGCATGCCGAATACGGCGCGCTTGAGCTCGTCCGGCTGGTTGGAGCGCAGCAGATAGTCGCGCAGCATAAGCTCCGCGCGGTGATCGCCGAACGTATACACGAGAGAGAGCATGCTGCGCTTGACGCGTACGTCCGCAAGCGATATCGCCCACACGAGCAGATCGCGAAACAGCGCGTCGTTTGACCAGGTTTCATAGAGCGCTTCGTGCGGCTGCGCAAGCGTGCGGTTGATTTGGTTAAGCCGGCGAAACGCCTCGCCGAACGGCACCTGATACGGAATCATCCAGCGCGCGGCGGCATTCTTGCGCGACGCTTCGGGGCGGTTGCATTGGCCCAGGTAGTAGCGCGCCACGGTATCGTGCGGGTCGATGGCAAGCAGCCTGCGATAATATGCCTTCGCCCCCTCCGCGTCGTCCTGCATAAAGCGCGCGTAGCCCAGCTTGTGCAGCACGTTTTCATCGTATGGCAGCGCCTGCATAAGCCTTAAGAGCGTTTGCTCGGCCTCGCCGTAGCGCGCTAGATCGAGCTGCAGCACGGCGATGCTGTGCAATTCCTCCGGCGAATCCGGCAGCGGCCGCGCGATGCGGTCAAGCCGGCTTTCCGCCGCCGTGCGGTCCCCCGCGTCAAGCTCCGCAAGCGCCATCGTGCAGTTGGCCAGCACGTCGCTCGGCTGCTTTTCGAGTATCTCCCCCGCAACGCGCTGCGCCTCAAGGCGGCGGTTGTCGCAAAAGTAAGCGATGGCGAGCTGCTCGCGCACCCTAAGCGAGTCCGGCGCCTGCCCGAGCCGGTGCTCCAGTTCCTCGACCGCGTAGCCTGTTTCGCCGCTGTTGATCAGCGAACGCGCAAAGCGGCACACCGCGTTGTCCTCATAGTCGTCGTCGGTGCGCAGGCCCGTGGTTTCAAACATCGCGTCGTCGTCGTCGATGAGGTCGAGAAAATCCTCCGCATCCTCGCTGAACACGCCCATGGGATCGGCGTCGAGGTAGTCTTCCAGACTGTCCGCCGCGCAGTCGTACTCCTGCAGGCCAAAGTAGTTGCAGGCAAGCCCGAAAAAACACTCGGGCGGCGTGTCGCCCTCGTCCGAGCAGAGCTGGAGGAGGATGCGGTTGCTTTCCTCATAGCGCTGCATCTGGCTTAATATCTCGGCCAGCGCAATGGCGATATCGGGGTCCTCCGGCGCGCGCTCGTAGGCCTCGCGATAGCGGCTGATCGCCGCGATGAGGTCATTGCGCTCGAGTTCCTTGGCCCCGCGCTTCATATAGAACGCGGCGCCTTGCGTAAATGGGATCACTTTTCCGCTTCCGTTATGCTTCATGTGCTTCCCCGCGCGCAGCGGCGCTTGCGAAAAGGCGCCTAAGCTCCTCCTCCGAAAACGCGTACGCTCTTTCGCAGAACTGGCAGGTTACCTCGGCGCCGCGATCGCGCGCGATCATGTCGGCAAGCTCTTCCGCTCCCGTAGCGAGCAAGGCGCGTTCGACACGCTCGCGCGTGCAATCGCACAGGTATCTCGGTTCCCGCTCGGATACGATGCGGCAGCCGAGACCGCCGAATACGCGAAGGGCAAACGATGCAAGCATCTCCCCCGCATCGAGCCGCTCGGAGAGCGCGGCGATCTCTCCGCTCAGCGTCTGCAGGGCATCGAGCGCCTCCTTGGAGCAACCGGGCAGTGGCTCGGCAAGTACCCCGCCCGCCGAAAGCACCTCGCCGGAAAACGCATCCACACGCACGCCGAGGTAGACGAGCGCGGGCTGCTGCTGGCTTGCGGCATAGTACTCGGCAAAATCCATAGCGATCTCCCCGGAAACGAGGTTGCTCACGCCCACGTACGGCTCGCCGAGACCGAGGTCGCGCACGACCGAAAGCTTGCCGCCGCGGCCGACAAAGCCGCCCACGTCGAGCTTGCCGTCCGGGGTCGGAGGCAGTTCCGTTTTACCGTTCGTGATCGAGCCCTTGATCTCGAGGCGCGCGTTGCCCGTACAGATCATGCTGCCCGCCGGGCCGTCGCCGCGGAGGATCGTCGACACGGCGTCATCCTCGTGCTTGAGTTCGCCCGCCATGATCGCGGTCATCATAAGCTGCCTTCCAAGCGCCGCCGTCGCTACGCGCGAGAGGCCGTGCAGCCGCCGCGCCTCCGTGACAAGGCGCTTGCCGTCGATGAGCATGATGCGGACGGCATCCTCCGCCGCCACGCACGACAGCAGGCGATCCGCTTGATCAGCCCGCGCGCCCAGGCGATGTAAATTGCTTTTTTCTATCTGATCCATATATCTATATATCTCTCGTTTATTTTCAATGTTTTCTCGGCGCTTATTCTTGCTCGCATGCGATCTTTCGCGCGACGAACTGGATGCGCTCCGCCTCCTCGCGTATCCCGCGGCGCGTAAACGCCTCGTAGATTGCAAGCACCTCGAACCCCGCCCGCGCAAGCGCGTTGTTTAATTCGCGCACGCTGTGGGCGCGCTGTACGTGCCGCTCGGCAAGGCGCAGATACCGCCCTTCCGCGTCCGGCAGGAAGAACGTAAGATCCATTTCAAGCAGACGGCTCTGCGGATCGAACACGTTCCGCCAAAGGTACGCGCACTCGGGCAGATCCTCGCCATATGTCTGGCCGCCGAGCACACATTCCAGCTTATAGGCGGACGAAACATCGAAGAGCAGGAGTCCGTTGTCCATCAGCGCGGCATACGCGCTATGAAAGAACGCCTCGGCGTCGGCAACGGAGGTTAGGTAGTTGACGCCGTCGCAGGCGCAGGTAACGGCCTCCGCCGGATGGTGCGTCGAGAGGCGGCGCATATCCTGGCAGACGAACGGGATGCGCAGCCCCGCCGCACGCGCGTTGCGCTGCGCGCGCTCGAGCATGGCCTCCGCGCAATCGAACCCGACCGCGCGATAGCCCGCCTGCGCAAGCCGTAGCGTCAGCGCGCCCGTACCGCAGGCGCAGTCGAATACGGACGCGCCCTCCGTTACTCCGTATTCCCGTAACAGGCCGAGAACATACCCAGCCCAGGCGTCATAATCGACGTCGCGCATGAGCACGTCGTAGAGGTTTGCAAGATGCATATAGGGCGCGTCCGCGCCGGGCAGCGTTTCAATCCGTTCCATTGGTTACTTATTGTACAACAGAAATCCCGCCGAGGCAATGCAATCCGCCCCAAAGCGGCGCGCTTATCCCCCTATATTTCTTAAGCTTCTCATTTGACAAACCGTATCATATCCATTAAAATCAGGCTAATCAATGGGCGGTGTCTCCGCCCGGGAAGCTGGGTACCTGCCATGAAGCAGTATAAGATCGCGATCGTCGGCGCCACCGGAATGGTTGGGCGCATGTTCCTGCGCGTGCTCGAGGAGCGCAAATTACCGGTGTCGCAGTACTTTCTCTTCGCGTCCGAGCGCAGCGCGGGCACGCAGGTGGAGTTCATGGGCAAGACCCACACCGTACGCGAGCTGACCGAAGATGCTTTCGACGGCCTCGGCGTGGACATCGCGCTCTTCTCGGCGGGCGGGGGCACCTCGCTCCAATTCGCCCCGATCGTTGCGGCGTCCGGCGCCGTGGTTATCGACAACTCAAGCTGCTGGCGCATGGACCCGGAGGTTCCGCTTGTCGTGCCCGAGGTCAACGCGGACACGATCGCGCGCTACAAGGCCAAGGGCATCATCGCCAACCCGAACTGCTCGACGATACAGGCCATGCTGCCGCTGAAACCCCTCTCGGAGCGCTACGGCCTTAAGCGCGTCATCTACTCGACCTACCAGGCCGTATCCGGCGCGGGCATGAAGGGCTGTTCCGACCTGGAAAACGGCCTCAAAGGCCAGCCGCCGCAGAAGTTCCCGCATCCGATCGCGGGCAACTGCCTGCCGCAAATCGACGTGTTTCTCGACAACGGCTACACCAAGGAAGAACAGAAGATGGTCGATGAAACGCGCAAGATTCTCTCTTTGCCGAATTTGCGCGTCACCGCCACGACCGTGCGCGTGCCCGTGCTCCACGGCCACAGCGAGAGCATCAACGTTGAACTGGAGCGCCCGTTTGAGCTTGCCGACATCCGCTCGCTCTGGGAAGCGAGCGAAGGGCTTGTCGTGCAGGACGACCCCGGAAACAGCCTCTACCCCATGCCCATCACTGCCGCCGACACAGACCCCGTCTACGTAGGAAGGCTCCGCCGCGACTTCTCCGTGGAAAACGGCATCAACTTCTGGTGCGTCGCGGACAACATCCGCAAGGGCGCGGCGACGAACGCCGTGCAGATTGCGCAGGAACTGATTCGTCAATGGGAGGCGTAAGCTTATGTCTATCTTTCGCGGCTCCGCTGTAGCGATCGTAACGCCGTTCCAAAACGGCGCGGTCGACTTTACGGCATTCACGCGGCTCATCGAGCTGCAGATTGCCAACCACACCGACGCCATCGTCGTCTGCGGCACCACGGGCGAAAGCTCCACGCTGAGTTTGGACGAGCGCCTTGGCGTGATCCAGTTCGTCGTCGAGCGCGTCAACGGGCGCGTACCCGTGATTGCCGGCACCGGCAGCAACAACACCGAGAGCGTGATCTCCGCGAGCAAGTCCGCGGAGGCCATCGGCGTAGACGGGCTGCTCATCGTAACCCCCTACTACAACAAGACGACGCAGGCCGGGCTTGTGCGCCACTTCTTTGCGGTGGCGGATAACGTCGATACGCCGATCATCGTCTACAACGTACCGAGCCGTACGGGGCTCAACGTGCTGCCGCAGACCATGCTTGAGCTATGCGGACACGAGAACATCGCAGGCGTCAAGGAGGCCAGCGGCAACATCGAACAGATCGTCAACCTCGCCGCAATCTGCCCCAAGTGCGTCATCTACGCCGGTAACGACGACCACGTGCTGCCCATTTTGAGCATCGGCGGCAAAGGCGTGATCTCGACGATCGCAAACGTCGTGCCGGGCGAGATGCATGCGCTCTGCGAAGCGTTTTTCAAGGGCGATCTCGCGCTTGCGCGGGATTTGCAGCTTCAGCTCATCCCGATCTGGAAGGCAGCCTTCTGCGAGGTCAATCCCATCCCGCTCAAGGCGATGATGGGGCTTATGCAGCTTTGCGAGCCGGATGTGCGCCTGCCGCTTGTACCGCCGTCGAGCGCGAGCATGCGCCTCATCGAGGATACGCTCAAGGCTTACGAACTGATCTAAGAAACGA
>CAYMSL010000055.1:0-12165 GCA_964393095.1 uncultured Oscillospiraceae bacterium
GGGCCGTTTTCAATGGTCTCCGCCATGGCGGGACGGATGTTGAGCGTGTCCACAAGAGCGCTTGCCACGCCGCTGATACGGCTGACCATGCTCGCGCCCATCGAGGCGACGAACACCTGGTCGATGACGTTTTTGCGGCCGGTCTTGGCTCCCGCGTCATCCATCGCTTCGAGCGCCGCGTCTCCTATCATGTCGATGAACGGCACGTTGGACTTGCCGAACTTGGTGTGACCGACGCCGACGATACCTACTTGTCTCATTTCCCTCTTCCTTTCTCAAACGTATACTTCGCTCAGACGCTGATCTTCGCAGGCATGTGGACGATCTTGTTGGCCTCGATGACATCCTCGAACGCGGGGCGGATGCCGACGTTCTTGTTTGCCTTGTGCTTTTCCCAGAGCGCGCGGGTGAGAACGAACGTCGGCACGCCGCCAAGCTCGTGTGAGCACTGCGGGCGGGACTCGAGCTCGTACTCGATCATCCAGCGCTTGAAGCCGTTCGGGCTCTCGGCCACGATCCAGACCTCGTCCTGGTTCATAAAGTCGAAATGGTACTCCATCTTGGCGGCGAAGAGCTGAGCGCCCACGCGCGCGCCGCGCTTGAGGGTCAGGGTGTGGTAGGACATGCCGACCTTCTCGTCGACGAGCCGGCCGTTGACGACGCCGGCGATCTCGCCGTCCACCGCGCCGATGAGGAAATACTCATCGCGCACGCGATAGCGCAGCATGCCGAGCAGCTCCGCGATAAAGCGGGCCGCCACGATGTCGTAAAAATCCTTCTGGTGGTTGAGCAGCTGCTTGAGCGACTCGACGACCATCTCGGCCTCCTCGCGGCTCGCCTCGCGCACGAGCAAATCCTCGCCGGTGGTCAGCGGGATCACCTTGGGCTCATAGGGCTTGAGGCCGATTGTCGGCGGCCGGAGCTTGGCTTCCATCTCGTCTACGGGAACATCGTACTTGCTCATGATTGGTCCTCCTAATTCTGTTGCTGATATGGATGTGTCGGCGCCGCTTCCAAGAATGCGGCTTCGGATTCATTGTACCGCGCAAATGAAGCCATGTCTAGTATCCCCTGCAAAGAATTTCTTTTATTTTGATGCAAAGCAGTACTTTTTTTATGTTTGCTTAAAAAATGTTTTCATCAGCGCCATTATTTTGGATTTTATATATTTTCCGCACAATCCCTGTACATTTTAAATTCACTTTGCGCTCCGGCCCGAAATCCCCCGTGCGGCCCCGCCGCCGTGTGCGCCGGGCTTTTCCGCCGGTCCGGAATCGAATTCGGCTTCCGTTAGCTCCAATAATTGCAGGAATTTATACGATTCCCTGCATTTTATCCCCGCACGGTGCGCCCGCATGCGATATTTGAGTTTTTTCCGCACGCGTAGTATACTGTATTGTTACCAATTTTCCGGCGCTTCAAGAGAGAAAGGACGTTTTTTGTGGCAGAAAAGATTCGTCGCATCGGAATCCTCACAAGCGGCGGCGACGCGCCCGGCATGAACGCGGCCATCCGCTCGGCGGTGCGCACGTGCGTGCTGCACGACGTCACCCCCGTGGGCATCCATCGCGGCTACAACGGCCTTGTGCATTCGGACGTGGCCGAGCTCGACGCGCGCACCGTCGACGGCATCACCTCGCGCGGCGGCACGATTCTCTACACCGCCCGCAGCGAGGTGTTCACCACCGAGGAGGGCATGAAAACCGCCGTAAACAACTGCAAATACCTCGGCATCGACGGCATCATCGCCATCGGCGGCGACGGCACGTTCCGCGGCGCGCGCGACCTTGCGGCGCGCGGCGTCAACACCGTGGGCATCCCCGCCACGATCGACAACGACATCGGCTGCTCGCATTACTCGATCGGCTTCGATACCGCCGCCAACACCGCCATAGAGTCCATCGACAAGCTCTCCGATACGATGCAGTCGCACCAGCGCACCTCGGTCGTCGAGATCATGGGGCGGAATGCAGGGCATCTTGCAGTTTATGTTGGCATTTCGGTGGGCGCGACCGCCATACTGATCCCCGAGATGCCGTTTGACTTCGAGCACGACGTCATCGAACATATCCGCGAGGGGCAGTACCGCGGCAAGCACCACCACCTGATCATCGTCGCCGAGGGCGTGGGTCACACGGCGGAGATCGCCCAGCGCATCCGCGACGAGATGGGGCTTGAAACGCGGGTCACAATCATCGGCCACATCCAGCGCGGCGGCAGCCCTTCGGCGCGCGACCGCGTGATGGCCACGCGCATGGGGCACCGCGCGGTGGAGGAACTGCTCGCAGGCAACTCGAACCTCGTCGTGTGCTACCGCGATTCGCAGATCCGCACGCTGCCCATCGACGAGGCCCTTGAGATGAAGAAGCTCCTCGATCCCTACATGTTCCGCGTGGCGCAGGAGATTACGATCTAGGTTCAGCCGCGCCGCAGAGCGTCAAATCCGTTTTTCAAAAGCGTCCGGCCCCGCATGGGGCCGGACGTTTCGGTCTGTCTGAACCCTTCCGGGATTGTTCGCGGCCGCAGCCCTTCATTCATACGTTCCGGCCGCGCCGGCTTCGCCCTGCGGCGGATCGCTCCATAGGAGCGCTTCCCTCTTCCGGGGCGGCCATGAATGTCCGCCCGTTCGGGCCTTTCAACGATCCGCCGGATCGCTGGATGCCCGCGGCATCAGCCCTCACCCCTTTGCCGCCCGAAAATCCGCAAGATGAGCGACAAGGGTATCCCGTCAAAAACTAGTTTTCCGACGGGCTGACGCGGCCCTGGTCCCGCGCCGCAAACTCCTCCTTCTGCGCGGCGCGGATCGCGCGCGCAAGCTGGTCGGCGCAGGAGGTGCCTTTTTCGCGGCAGGTATTGCCGGTAAGCAGCTCGACCACGCGCGCGGCCTCCATGCCCTCGGCGAGCTTGCAAAGCGCCTTGAGGTTGCCGTCGCAGCCGCCCGTGAACACGACGTTGTGCAGCGCGCCGCCGCGCAGTTCAAAGTCGATCTGCCGCGAGCAGACCCCGGCGGGGTAGCAGGTGTGCTTCATGCCGTCTATCGTTTCCTCCCCATGCCCATGTTCCGTTTCCCTGTCGTCTTCTGTTTCGGCTTCCGCCGGTACAAATTCGATCAGCGCCGCGCGCTTTCCGGGCGGGCGCGGCCGGAGCAGGCGTTTTGCGGCGGGCCGTTCCACAAGGTAGGTGGCCGCCGTTGCCGCAAGCAGTGACACGCCGAGTATCAACAACGCGTAGTTCCACTGCCAGGCGCGATCGCCCGTGATGTTCGGCGGCGTGTCCCCGTTCCAATATGGGATACGCCACTGCTTGAGCTTGACCGCGATCCACTGATGCCATATATACATATTGTACGAGATGGCCGAAAGGTAGCGCGTCAGCGCGTTTGAAAAAAGAACACGCACCGCCTTGAACGTCAGCGCCGCCGAGAGCGTGATGAGCGCGAACACGAGCGAAAGCCGGTGGCGGTACTCCGCCTGCCAGGGCTGTACGGGGCTGACCGACGCCGCCTGCTTCATCATGCCCGCGAGCAGCCAAAGGCCAAGCAGCAGTCCCGCAAGCGAAAGGGCGGAGAGCGCCGCCCCGCGCCGGAAACGCCCGGCAAACCACACATAAAAATAGGAAAGCGCCATGCCGTTGGCAAACACGCCGAAAAAGCCCGGCAGTTGGTTGAGCAAAACGCGCAGGTCAAGCGCATCGATTCGCATCGATACGCGCAGGTAGAGCACCGAAACGAGCGTCATGCCCAGGTATGTCCACAGCGGCGCGCGGCGAAACCAGCGCGCAAGCAGGGGAAAGAGCAGGTAGAACTGCATCTCGACGGCCGCGGTCCAGAGCACACCGTTGAGCTTCGTGTTAAGCAGTACGCCGGGAAAGAACGTCTGCGTAAACGTAATGGTCGGCAAAAGATCGCGAACGCACTCCCGCAAAGACGCGTATGTGCCCGCAGGGATCTCCACGCACAAGAGGATCAGCAGTACGCTTAGAAGATAGCTTGGCACGATGCGCGCAACGCGCTTAAGATAGAATACGCGTATAGCCGGCACGGGCTCGCCGGCGAGCGCGGCGCGCGCGTGCGGCAGAAACAGGCAGAAGGCCGAGAGAAGGAGCAGCCAATCGACAAAGAGATAGCCGGCGCGCGGCAGAAAATCGAGGCTGACCGCGCTCGGCAGCCCGACAAAGCGCAGAAACGGCAGCTCGAAGTAGGGCGAAATCCAGCTCTGCTGCCAAAAGTGGAACCATACCACGCCGAATACCGCAACCGCGCGCACGCCGTCGAGCACGTCGACGCAGCGCGTGTCGATCGCCGCGCCGCGCGCCGTTGACGCGCCTGCCTGTCCCCCAACTTCCTGTTCCATGCCGATAGGATACCACAGCCCGTCCGGCTTGTGAATGGCAATCGTTCGCCGGTTTGCACCATGTTCCGGCCGCAGCGGCGCGTCCGCATTTTCGCGTTGGCGCGCAGCGCTTCAGCGGCTCTTTTTAAATAGAACGGCCGCGATCACGCCCGCCAGGACCGCGCCAAGCAGATACGGCGCGCCCGAGAATAATGCGACATACGCGGGCGCGCTGAACGCCGCGACGTTGCGGTCGATGGCGCTTTGCATATAGCCGTACTGATAGGCAGTCACGCCCGTTCCCGCCAGCAGCAGCGCAAACGCCGCCGCGGCGCACCAGCGCGCCGCCCGCGCAAAATGGTTCATCCGCCCCGTTCCTCCTGTTTGCATGCGTCTATCCTGCGATCGTTTTCCTGTAGACGATCTCGCCGTTTTCCGGCGACACATCCGCCGTTTTGACGAATCCCTTGCGCTCGTAGAACGAAACCGCCCCGGGCGACGACGTCAGGTCAATGTATTGCCCGCCAAGGCGGAGCAGTTCCTCTTCGAGCAGCCGGTACGCCTGCGTGCCATAGCCCCGGTTGCGGTATTGCGGCTCAAGATAGAGGTTGCCGACGATGCACTTGCCGTTCTCGCCGGGAAAGCAGACATGGTCGCAAAACCCGATGCACGCGCCGTCCAGGAGAATCCTGCAAACATGGAAGCGGTCGCGCGCCCTGCTTGTTACGCGCAGGATGTCGGCACGGTAGGCCTCGCTGGCGATATGCTCCATGACCTCGTCGGCATCGTCGTCGCCACAGCACACCTCCCGTATGTAGGCCTGAAACAGCGATAGATAGGACGCCCATTCCGCACGCTCGCCAAGGTTGAACGCCGATAGGGAAATCATCAACGCGCGCTCCTTTCAAAACGGTATGCATGCACCCGACTCCTGTCGTTTCCTCCGGCCATCATACCATGCGGGAGCGGAAAAGACCAGGCGGACGCTTTGTCGGGGCGCCGCGCGGTCGCGCTGTTTCAGCGGTTTTCCTGCAACCCGTTTGCGATTGTTTGGAGCAATTTACTGCGCCGCACGGCGTTCCCGACCCTCCGGCGATCCGCGGACGTGCTTTCTCCCAATTTTAGTTAAATTTTGCTCTCATATTCGTGCTTCGCTTGTAAATTAAAACGAATTTGCTTAAAATTCGAGTATACGGATACCTTTTCGATTGCACAGCGATCGATGGCCACGGGCGAAGGAGGCAATGATGGACAGCATCGACATCCAGCTGCTGCACGAGCTTGCAGCAAACGCCAACGTCACAGCGGCGCAGCTCGTTACGCGGCTGCAGCTGTCGATTCCCGCCATCAACAAACGCATCGCAAAGCTCAAGGACGCTGGCCTCATCCGCCGCTATACGATCCTGACCGACCCGAAGCTTGTGGGAAAACCGCTCATCGCTTACATCATGGTTATGCTCGGGCGCTTTACGCGGGCGGAGGAACTGATGCGCTTTGTTACCGAAGACCCGGACATTCTCGAGTGCTACGCGGTGACCGGCGAATACGATTTTCTCCTCAAGATCTGCGCCGCGGATATCGAATCCATCGAGGACAAGCTCCTCGAGTTGAAGCGCCGCAAGGGCGTTGCAAAAAGCCATACGATTCTCACGCTGCTCGAGCACAAGTTCCAGCCCGTCGCCCTGCCCGACGCGTCGAAGAGCGAGGGTTCCTAACGCCCCGCCCGCCATATGAAACCCCCTTCCCGGGAACGCCGGACGTCTTTGGGCATGTCCCGTGGTTTCGAAGAAGTCCAATAAGATCACGATTGCGGAAAGGAACGCGCCATAAATATGAAAGGCCTCTCAGCCATTGCGAAAACCGTAACCCACTCCCCCATCCGCCAGATGTTCAACCGCGCCGGCAATATGACGGACGTGGTCAGCTTTGCGGTCGGCGAGCCGGACTTTTCCACGCCCGACCACATCGTTGACGCCGCCGTGGACGCCCTGCGCCGCGGCGAACATCACTACACGCCGAACGCCGGCATCCTGCCGCTGCGTCAGGCGATCGCCCGCACGATCGAGCGCTCGCACGGCATCTCTTACGACCCCGGCTCACAGATCATCGTAACGGCCGGCGGCATGGAGGCGCTGATGCTTGCCATGCTCACGATCCTGGACCCGGGCGACGAGGTCATACTCAGCGATCCCTGCTGGACGAACTACTCCCGCCAGGTGCTCATCTGCGGTGCGAAGCCGACCTTTGTAACGGTAAATGCAAACAACGGCTTCCAGTTCGAAGCCGACGCCATTGAGGCCGCAATCACCGAGAAAACCAAGGCCTTTGTCCTCAACTCGCCCGCAAACCCCACGGGCGGCATCGCCGATCTTGAAACGCTCCATAAACTTGCGTGCATCGCCATACGCCGCGACCTCTACGTAATCAGCGACGAGGTGTACGCAAATTTAATCTACGAGGATAACAAAGCCTTTAGCATCGCGGCGCTGCCCGGTATGGCGGAGCGCACGATCGTCGTCAACAGCTTCTCAAAGACCTATGCCATGACCGGCTGGCGCGTCGGCTTTGCGCTGGGGCCGGCAAACGTCGTCGAAAACATGGTCAAGCTCCAGGAGAACGTGGCCGCCTGCGTCAACTCCGCGGCGCAATACGCGGCAATCGCCGCGCTTTGCGGCACGCAGGAACCGCTGTGCGAGATGCAGCGCGCCTATGCGAGACGCCGCGAAATCATCGTAGACGGCATCTCGAAGATCAGGGGGCTGAGATGCTTTGCCCCGCGGGGCGCGTTCTATGCCCTGCTGGACATCTCCGAAACGGGTATGCGCGCGGGCGACTTTGCGCTGGATCTTCTCGAAAAGGAGCGCGTGGCCGTCGTCCCCGGCGACGCGTTCGGCACGGCGAGCAGCGCTTATGTGCGCCTGTCCTTCGCCACGTCCGAGGAGAATATCCGCGAGGGCATCCGAAGAATCGGGCGTTATATGGAATCGCTCACACTGTAGAAACGGCGTCTTTTCGCGGGCACACAGGTTCAAGCTAGAATCGCTCGCATTGTAAAACCGCGTCTTTTTGCAGGCATACAGAATCAAACATGAATGGAGAGAGGTATATGCGCGCAGTGGACATCATGACCGACGAGGACGTTTGCTACGCCGTTTCGGCCCGGCGTCATCTGCACCAATACCCGGAGATCGGGATGGAGCTCGACAACACCGCCGCGTTTGTCAAAAGCCGTCTTGAGGAAAGCGGCATCCCCTGGAGCGACCGATACGGGAAAAACAGCGTCGCGGCCTACGTCGGCCCCGCAAACGCCCAGCGCACCATCGCCTTTCGCGCGGATATGGACGCGCTGCCGGTCGAGGAAAAGACCGGCCTTTCCTTTGCGTCGCTCATTCCCGACCGCATGCACGCCTGCGGACACGACGCGCATACCGGCATCCTTCTAAGCGTCGCCCGCATTCTCAAGCGGCAGGAGCAGACGCTCCCGTGCCGCATCAAGTTCCTGTTCCAGCCAAATGAGGAAGGCGAAACGAGCGGCGCGCGGATGATGATGGAAAACGGCGCGATGGACGATGCGGACATGGTTTTCGCAACGCACTGCGACAACACCGTCGACTGCGGCCTGATCGGCATCCGCGCAGGCGACTATATGTCCGCTTGCACGCCGATCACCATCACCTTCCACGGCAAAACCGCGCATGCAACGCTTGCCGAGCAGGGCGTCGATGCGCTTGCGATGGCAACGGACGCGTATCGCACGCTCAAGGCGCTGGTGCGGGACATGGCCGAAGGCAAAACGCCCTATATCTTTTCGGTCGGCGTCGTGCAGGGCGGAACGGCGCATAACGTCATCGCCGACACCTGTGTGATGAAGATCTCCTTCCGCTACCGCGATATGGCGTTTGCCTCCCGCGTGAGGGCGGAAGCGCTGGCGGAGTGCGAACGGATTGCAACCTCGTACGGCGGAAGCTTCGAGTGCAGTTGGGAGATGAGCGCGCCGCCGTTACACAACGATGAACATCTCACGCAACGCTTTTCTGAAATCATCCGGGAATATGCGGCGCTCCCCATACAGGAGCTGCCCCAGCGCATGAGTACGGAGGATTTCAGCTGGTTTCTCATGAAAAAACCGGGAATGGTCTTTCGCTTCGGCACGCGAAACGAGCAAAAGGGCTGCGTTACGCTCGCGCACTGCAACGATTTTTGCCTCGACGAGGACGGCATGCGCTTGGCAATCCTTGCCTTTGTGCAGATCGCTCTCTGCGCCGATACATTCTAACAAACCAAGGGGGGTCTGTGCTATGGAGATTATCGAACAGCTCGGCGCGTGCGGCATCGTGCCGGTCGTCGTCATTGAGAACGCGGCAAACGCCGTGCCCGCGGCCCGGGCCCTGCTTGCGGGCGGCATCAACGTCATGGAGATCACCCTCCGCACGGCAGCGGCTCCGGACGCGATCAAGGCCGTCGCAAACGCCGTGCCGGAGATGCTCGTCGGCGCGGGCACGGTGTTAAACGCTGAGCAGGCGCGCCTTGCAGTTCGCTGCGGCGCAAGGTTCATCGTCTCACCCGGCCTTGACGGGCCGCTCGTCGCGTGGTGCCTTGCAAACGGGGTCGCCGTCGTACCCGGCTGCGTGACGCCGAGCGAGATCATGGCGGCGCTTGCGCTCGGGCTCAGGGTGCTCAAGTTTTTCCCGGCGGATATCTACGGCGGCCTCTCTGCCATGAAGGCACTCTCCGGCCCCTTTCCGGACGCGAAATTCATCCCGACCGGCGGCGTCTCGCAGGCCAACATCGGCGCGTTTGCCGCCGCGCCGTTTATCCATGCCGTCGGCGGCAGCTGGGTCTGCGCCAAGGCCGATATCGCGGCGGGCAACTTTGCGCGGATCACGGCGCTTGCAAGGGAAGCGGCCGAGGCGTTTCACGGCTCTCGGCTTGCGCCTGGCGGCGCCGGCGCCGCCGATGCATCCAGGGTGTCGACCGGATCGTAGCCGCGCGTCTCGGCAAGGGCTTCCCGCCGCCCGCCAAGGACGGCGCCCGGCCTTTGCGGGAACGCGGCGCCGAGGTTACAAAGGACATGCCCTCGGCGCGAGCGGGTAACCGGGCGAGTGGCTCGCCGCCATCGATCTTACGGAGGGAAACGGCGCTTTGCCGACCACCCGATCAAGAAACAAACGGAGGTATCCCCATGCGCATTCTGACGTTCGGTGAGATCATGCTGCGGCTCAAGCCCTGCGGCGTGGAGCGTTTCTTCCAGTCTCCATACTTTGAGGCGAGCTACGGCGGCGGCGAGGCGAACGTGGCTGTTTCCCTCGCAAACTACGGCATGGAGGCGGCGTTCTGCACGGTGCTTCCGAATAACGCGCTCGGCGACGCGTGCATAAGCGAGCTGCGCCGCAACGGCGTCGACACAGGAAAAATCCTGCGCGGCGAAGGCCGTATGGGCATCTACTTTCTTGAGCAGGGCGCAAACCAGCTGCCAGCCAAGGTGGTTTACGATCGCGCCTATTCCGCAATCGCGCTTGCAAAGCCGGGCTCGATCGACTGGGAGAATGCCTTCGAAAACGTCGGCTGGTTCCACATCACCGGCATTACGCCCGCGATCTCCGAAACCGCGATGCGGCTCTCGTTCGAAGCCGTCCAGGCGGCGAAGCGGCGCGGCGTCACGGTGTCCTGCGACCTGAACTTCCGCAAGAACCTCTGGAAGTATGGCGTTTCGGCGCCGGAGGTTATGCGCGAACTGATCAAGTATGCGGACATCGCCATCGCCAACGAGGAGGACTGCCAGAAGTCCCTCGGCATCCGGGCGGACGTGGCGGTCGAGTCGGGCGAGCTGAATGTAGAGAAATACCGGGAGTTGACGGATCGGGTGCTTCTCGCCTATCCGAATCTTCGCCGCATCGCCGTGACGCTGCGCAGCAGCACATCCGCAAACATCAACGGCTGGCAGGCGTGCATGAACGACCGCAGCGCCTTCCGCCTGAGCAAGCGCTATGAAATCCAGGACATCGTCGATCGCGTCGGCGGCGGCGACAGCTTTGCGGGCGGGCTGATCTACGGCCTCAACACCTATGACGACGCACAACAAGCGCTGGAGTTTGCCGTCGCGGCCTCCTGCCTCAAGCATTCGATCTCCGGCGACTTCAACCGCGTGTCGGTTTCGGACGTCGAAACGCTGATGGGCGGCGACGGCAGCGGCCGCGTACAGCGCTAGGGGCGGATCGGCAAACGCCATTTGACCTTCTTCTTAAATTGGGACTAAATCGAAAGCGCCGTGCTCGGTTCAGGCGCAAACTTTGTTATGTTAGAATTTACGCCACACAGACGGAGCGAAAACCACGATATTATGGGCAAATACAAGAAAAGAACCAGAATAACTGGTTCTTTTTGGCTGCGGAACTAGGATTCGAACCTAGACAATACGAGTCAGAGTCGTAGGTGCTACCATTACACAATTCCGCAATTTCACAAAGAGAATCCCGAGGTGCCGTCCGCCTTTGTCATAATACCCGCCTCTCGGCAGGTGGGTGCGCCGTGCTGGCTTTGATCTTCCCGCGCGTAACGGGCTTGATCGATGCTGTGCAACCCGCGCTCCCGTAGACAAACTGTGGGTTTATAACCGAAAACGTGACGCACACCGCAGGATTACTATGGTGGGATTAGTTGGAATCGAACCAACGACCTCTACGATGTCAACGTAGCGCTCTAACCAGCTGAGCTATAACCCCTTGCGCATTTAATATTATACATAAAATCCGCAACTTTGCAAGTACAAATTAATTTCCTGCCCAAATCCGTCCCGGGCCATGCTATACTATAGGCATGCTCTGGGCTTATCCAGCGGGGCCAAGCCCTGCGGGGGCATTTCAACGGAGCGGAGGTTCGGCATGTCGTTTTTTTCGGAAGGCGTAACAAAAAATAAGCTTACCGTCCTTTATTTTATGAACCAGCTGGGCCTGGCCCTCACCCGGGATCAGATCACCACGGTAGGGGCGGCTTATGACCTGGCGCCCTATTTTGAGCTGCAAAGCGCAGTGGCGGAGATGGAGGAGGATGGCCTCCTAGCCGCCGTGCCCCGGCCATATGGCCAGGTTTACGCCCTTACACCCAGTGGGCAGGACGCGGTGGATATGTTCAAGGAACGCTTGCCCGTTTCCCTACGGGATGATCTGGATTCCTATGCGGACGCCTGCCGGGAGGGTATCCGCCGGGAGACCCAATACATGGCCCGGATTGAGCCCCGGCCCGGGGGCGAATGCCTGGTGCGCTGCCTCTTTGTAGAAAAAGACGACACCCTCTTATCCATTGAGCTAATGTTTCCAGATGTGGCCAGCGCCAACAAGGCAGCCGCCGCCTGGCCCCAAAAGGCGGAGGATGCTTATTGCTACCTGCTCAGTTCCCTTTCGGGGGCGCAGTAAGCCGGGAAGGGAAGCGCGGCCAGCCCCGGGGCCCTAGGGCAAAGTTGTGTTCGAGCATTGCCAAACAGAATAACCACGCAAGCAAGCAAGCATATCGCCCCAGCCGGGTGGTAGGCTTGTTTTTGCTTTAATGCAAGCCGCCCGCTTCCCGCCATTGCGAACATGTGCATAGGGCGGATACCGGGATAGAAGCCGACGAATCTGCCTGTGAAATAACAGGAGTTCCCCAAGGGAGGGCACGCGTGCGCTACATGTTTTATGCGTGTATTATTGGGGCCAAAGAACGCCATTTTTTGCCTGAAACCTTATGAGATAAGGAACAAAAGAACGGCGCAGCGCTGCGCCGTTCCTGCAAAGGGGTCGAGTTCGGCATGCCCGGGGGCGGCCGGATCAATTGATCTTCACGCTCTGGGCCTTCTCCG
>CAYMSL010000056.1:0-11212 GCA_964393095.1 uncultured Oscillospiraceae bacterium
AAGGGCGGCAAGTGTGTCGATACCTCGATGGGCCTGACCCCGCTCGAGGGCGTGCCGATGGGTACGCGCTGCGGCAGCATCGACCCGGCTATCCTGCCGTTTCTTATGGAGCGCACCGGCATGAATGCGCGCGAGATGGATACCTATATGAATAAAAAGAGCGGCATGCTCGGCGTCTCCGGCGTGTCGAGCGATTTTCGCGACCTTGCGATCGCCGCGGCGCAGGGCAACGAGCGCGCGCAGCTTGCAAGGGAACTGTTTTGCTATCGGGTCAAGCAGTACATCGGCTCCTACGCCGCTTCGCTTGGCGGCGTGGACGCCATCGTGTTTACGGCGGGCGTGGGCGAAAACGACGCCTACATCCGCGAGACGGTACTCGAAGGCCTCGAATACCTCGGCGTGGAGCTTGATTGCGAGCTCAATCGCAACTGTCCGCGCGGCGTCGAGGTGGAGATTACAAAGCCCGGCAGCCGCACGCACGTGTACGTCATCCCCACCGACGAGGAGATGACCATCGCGCACGACACCGTGGCGCTTGCGCTTTAACGCGCCGTCGTGTATACTAAATCTGTATGATAACGCCAAATCGGGAGGAAAAAGCCATGAAACATATGCAAACCATCCAGCAGCCCTGCGTGCGCTCCGGCAACGGCACCGCCTGCGGCGAATGCCAGGCGAGCTGCCAGTCCGCGTGCAAGACGTCCTGCACCGTGGCAAACCAGAAGTGCGCCAAGCAGGATAAGCAGGCGAAGTAAGCGTCCGCAAACCGTCGGGGCTTCAGCCGGAGGCAGGGCCGGACGACGCCGGCCATGATAAAAGTTCAGCCAGAAATCGCTCAAAACCTGCGGCGTGTACGCAGGTTTTCGCGCCTTGTACGCAGCGGGGCCGACAGGCGGCGTTAGCCGCCCGGGGCCGCTGCCGTACCAGCCTCGCGTGTTGCGGCCCTTATCGGGAAACTGCGGTTTTTCGATGGCTGAAAGGCCGGCGGCGGCCTTTCTTTGTCTGTTGGGAGGAAAACGTGATCCATACATTCCGCTTTGAAGACCTTAATATCCTGCTCGACGTCGAGAGCGGCGCGATTCACCTGCTCGACGGGGAGGCGTTTCTCGTCGCGCGCGCGCTCGAGCGCGGGGAGGACCCGTTCGCGTCCGGTCCGGACGCAGCTACCGTGCGCGAGGTACTCGACGACCTTGGAGAGCTGCGCCGCGCGGGCTCGCTTGACGCGCCGGCCACCGAAGCGCCGGATATCGCGGACGGCGGCGCGATCAAGTCCATGTGTTTGCACGTGGCGCACGATTGCAACCTGCGCTGCAAATACTGCTTCGCCTCAACGGGCGACTTTCACGGCGGGCGCATGCTCATGCCCTTCGAGGTCGGGCGGCGCGCGCTGGATTTTCTGATCCGCCACAGCGGCAGGCGCAAGCACCTCGAGGTCGATCTCTTCGGCGGCGAGCCGCTGCTGAATCTCGCGGTTTGCAGGCAGCTTGTGGCCTATGGACGCGAGCTTGAGCAGGCGCACGGCAAGCAGATCAACTTTACGATGACGACGAACTGCGTCGCCCTCGACGACGAGGCCATCGCGTTTATCAACCGTGAGATGCACAACGTGGTGGTGAGCCTCGACGGCCGTCAGGCGATCCACGACAAGCTGCGGCCGACCGTCAACGGCAAGGGCTCGTACGAGCTCATTTTGCGAAACGCCAAACGGCTTATCGAGGCGCGCGGGGATCAGGAGTATTACGTGCGCGGCACGTTTACGCGCGAAAACCTCGACTTCCTCGAGGACGTTAAGGCGCTTGTCGCCGAGGGGTTTACGCAGCTCTCCATCGAGCCCGTCGTGCTGCCGGACGAAAGCCCCTACAGCCTGCTGCCGGAGCACCTTGCGCGCATCGGCGCGGAGTACGACGCGCTCGCGAGCTATTATCTTGCGGCGCGTAAAAACCCCGAAACCTGGTTCCATTTTTTCCATTTTGCGTTTGACCCCGAAAACGGGCCGTGCCTGCGCAAGCGCATCAACGGCTGCGGGGCCGGCACGGAGTACGTGGCGGTTACGCCGGACGGGGAACTCTACCCCTGCCACCAGTTCGTCGGCATGTCCGGCTGGAAAATCGGCCATGTCGATTCCGACGCGCTCGACGAGGACATCCGGCGGCGGTTTTTAAACTGCAATGTCTGCACAAAGGAACAATGCCGCGCCTGCTGGGCGAAGTATTCCTGCAGCGGCGGCTGCATGGCCAACGCCTGTCTCTACGGCGGCGGACTGGACCGGCCGCACGAGACGAGCTGCGCGCTGATGCGAAAGCGGCTTGAGTGCGCAATCGGCATCCATTGCAAGGAGCGCCTATGTACCGCCTGAGCGTGCGCGAACCGCTGCTGTGCGATCCGGCGCTCGTGTCGGCCATCGCCGAGGCGGAGGGCGTGTCGGCGCTGACCGCGCGCGCGCTGATACGGCGCGGGGTTTCGTCCGTTGAAGAGGCGGGGCGTTTCCTGCGGCCGAGCGAGCTGCACTTTCACGATCCTTACCTGCTGCCGGATATGGAGCGGGCCGTCCTGCGCATCCGCGCGGCCATTGCGGGCGGGGAGCCTGTCTGCGTATTCGGCGACTATGACGCCGACGGCATCTGCGCCGCCGCCATGCTGCTTGGGCGGCTGCGCGCGCTCGGCGCGAACGCAACGTGCTACATTCCCCTGCGCGGCAGCGAGGGCTACGGTCTCAACGAGCAGGCCGTGCGCCTGATTGCGGGGCAGGGGACGAGGCTGCTCGTGACCGTGGACAACGGCATCTCCGCCTTTGACGAGATTGCGCTCTCCGGCGCGCTCGGCATGGATGTGATCGTGACCGACCACCACAGCGCGGGAAAGAGCGTGCCCTCCTGCACGGCGGTCGTGTCCGCTTCGCGCAAGGATTCGACCTATCCGAACCCGCACCTTTGCGGCGCGGGCGTGGCGTTTAAACTCATCGCCGCATTGAGCGACGATGCCTATTCCGAGGCGGAACTCGCGCTTGCGGCCGTGGCGACGATTGCGGACGTCGTGCCGCTGGTCGGCGAAAACCGCGCGATCGCGGCCTGCGGCCTGCGGCAGATCGCCGCCGTGCCGGGGCTGACCGCCCTGCTGGACGCGGCGCTCTGGAAGCAGGGCCGCGTGGACGAGCAGACCGTCTCGTTCGTGCTTGCGCCGCGGCTCAACGCGGTCGGCCGCATGTCCGCGGCGATGCGCGGCGTAGAGCTGCTCTCCGAGACGGAACCCGCGCGCCTCAAGGCGCTTGCGGGCGAGCTCAACAAGGAGAACCAGCGCCGGCGGGATGCGGAAGCGGCCATCCTCGAGGAGGCGCGGCGGCGCATCGCCGCGGGGGAGCGCACGCAGCGGGCGATCGTGCTCGCGCACGAGGGCTGGAACCCCGGCGTGATCGGCATCGTGGCCTCGCGCCTGTGCGAAACGCATCATGTGCCCGTGCTGCTCTTTGCCGGGCAGGAGGGCGTGCTCACAGGCTCGGGCCGCAGCATCGGGCGCGTCAACCTTTACGAGACGCTGAGCCGCTTCTCCGATCGCTTCCTGCGCTACGGCGGGCATGCGCGCGCGGCGGGCGTAACGATGCTCGAGGAGGAATTCGGGGCGTTTCGCGCGGCGTTTTGCGCCTATCTTGACGAATCGTTTACGCCCGCGGACTTCGAGGCCGCGGGCGACTATGAAGAGACGCTCCGCCTTTGTGCGCTTTCGCTTGCGCAGGTAAAGGAGCTTGCGCGGCTCGCGCCGTTTGGCGAAGGCAATCCGGAGCTTGCGTTTCGCTTCGACGGGGTTCGGCTCGTTTCTCCCCGCACGCTCGGGCAGGAGCAAAAGCACCTTTCGGCAAGCGTCGTGCAGGATGGCGAAGTGCTGCGCGCGGTGGCGTTCGGACAGGGGGCGCTGCTCGAGCAACTCAAGGGCGAAGGCGCGTGGGAGCTCGTCGCGCGGCCGTCTATCAACGCCTATCGCGGCAGCGAGCGCGTCGAACTCCTGTGGAGCTGCGCGAACCCCTCGGAAGAAAAAAATCATTTTTTTGATGCTTTTTTCGGAAAAACGCTATATAATGAATGCTGTTCGGATGATAAACTAACCGAATGGTATGTTTCATTCGACGTCGGGCGTCATGCCGTCCTTGACGATGAGGCGATGCGGCGGGCCTACCGCGCGCTGCGCACGGCGCTTGCGGCGGGGCCGATGCCGCTCGAGCAGCTCATCCGTACAAGGAGCGGTGAGGAACTCTTTTCACTGTGCGTGTTCGCGCAGCTTTCGTTCTTCACGTTCGACCCGGATTCCGGCATGATGCGGCATAACGCGCACCGTGCGCCGCGCGCGCTTTCGGATAGTTCGCTCTACCGGCTGGCGCACAAAAACGAGGAGGCTTAAGCCCATGGATTTGACAGAAAAGATTCGCAACATACCGGATTTTCCGATTCAGGGCGTGCTGTTTCGCGATATCACGACGCTGCTGAAGGATAAAGAGGGCTATCACACGCTCATCGACACGATCGCGGCGTCGTTGCGCGATCGGCGGGTAGACGTTGTGGTCGGACCCGAGGCGCGCGGCTTTGTGATCGGCTCCGCGCTGGCGTACGCGCTCAACGCGGGCTTTGTGCTTGCGCGAAAGCCCGGCAAGCTGCCCTGCGATACCATTCGCCACGAATACGGCCTCGAGTATGGCACCGACGTGCTTGAAATTCACAAGGACGCCATACAGCCCGGGCAGAACGCCGTGATCGTCGACGACCTGCTCGCGACCGGCGGCACCGCGCTTGCTACGATCAGGCTCGTCGAGCAGGCGGGCGGCAACGTCGTCGGCGTGCGCTTCGCCATCGAGCTTTCCTCCGAGTTTGACGGGCGCGCCCCGCTCGCGGGATACGATGTTGAGTCGGTGATGCGCTTCTAATCCAACCGAAGAGACCCCAAAGATCAACGGGCGGCTCCGTTGATTTTTTTACCCGACCGACCCTTCCGGCATAGACCGGATCGCAGAACGCGCGAAGGGAGAGCTGCGTGTGGAACAGGATCAGTTGATCGAAGCATTTGCCGGCAAGTATACGCCGGAGCAGACCGAGGCGTTTCGCCGCGCCGTGGCGTATGCGGCAACGGTGCATGCCGCGCAGCTGCGCGAGTCGGGCGAGCCGTACATCATCCATCCGCTTGAGGTCGCGAAGATCGTCCTGGACATGGGCATGGATGCCGAAAGCGTGATCGCGGCGGCGCTGCACGACGTCGTAGAGGACGGCGACGGCATCACAAGCGAGGATATCCGGCGCGAGTTCGGGGAGGACGTTGCAAACCTCGTCGACGGCGTGACGAAGCTTACGAAATCCGGCAAGCAGACCTACATCACAAAAAAGCAGGAGCAGGCGGAGAACCTTCGGAAACTCTTCCTCGCGATCGCGGCGGACGTGCGGGTTGTCATCATCAAGCTCGCCGACCGGCTGCACAACATGCGCACGATTGCCTACTGCAATCCCTACAAGCGCATGCGCAAGGCAAAGGAGACGCTTGAGGTCTACGCGCCGCTTGCGCACCGCTTCGGCATGGGCGCGATCAAGGGCGAGATGGAGGACCTCTCGTTCCGCTACCTCATGCCCGATGAGTACGAGAACATCAGCCGCCAGTTCCAGCAGCAGCAGGCCGAGCGCTCCGAGACGCTCAACGAGGCCAAACGCCTCATCGGCGAGCAGCTCAAGGAGGCGGGAATTGCCGCCTCGATCAGCGGACGGCCGAAGCACCTCTACAGCGTCTATCGCAAAATGCAGCGCATCAACGCCGGTATCAACGAGGTATACGACCTCATCGCCATCCGTGTTATCGTCGACTCGATCAACGACTGCTACGCGGCGCTCGGCGTCATCCACGCGGGCTGGAAGCCGCTGCCCGGGCGGTTTAAGGACTATATCGCCACCCCGAAGCCCAACATGTACCGCTCGCTGCATACGACGCTGCTCGCGCCAAACAGCATCCCCTTCGAGGTGCAGATCCGCACAAAGGAGATGCACCGCACGGCGGAGTACGGCATCGCCGCGCACTGGATGTATAAAGAAGGCCGCTCGGTGCAGAGCCTGCTCGATAAGAAGACGAGCTGGCTTAGGCAGATCATCGAGGCCAAGGAGACCACGGAGGACAGTCGCGAGTTTGTCGAGAACATCATGAAGGATTTTCTCGGGGAATACGTGTTTGTGCTCACGCCGCGCGGCGAGATCATCGATCTGCCCAAGGGTTCGACGCCGCTTGATTTTGCCTACCGCATCCACACCAACATCGGTCATCATTGCCAGGGGGCGAAGGTCAACGGCTCGCTTACGCGGCTCGACTACAAACTAAAGACCAACGACGTTATCGAGATCGTCACTTCAAACAGCCAGGTGGGGCCAAGCCGCGACTGGCTCAAGATCGTGAAAACCCAGTCCGCGCGCAACAAGATCCGCCAGTGGTTTAAAAAGGAAAACCGCGAGGAGAACATCACGCGCGGGCGCGACATGCTCGAGGACGCCGCGCGGCGGCAGGGCGTTACGCTCGGCGAATTGACGAAGGCGGAGTACCTTGGCGTGATCCTCAAGCGCCTCAACATGAGCGGCTCGGACGATCTCTACTCGGCCATCGGCTTTGGCGGCATGTCCGCGGGTCAGGTGCTGCACAAGCTCATGGAACTGAAAAAGAAGGCCGACAAGGTCGATGAGCTTACCGAGCGCATCGCGCGCGGGGATCACGAGGAGCAGGCTAAGACCCACGTGCCGGTCAACGGCATCATCGTCAGGGGCGATCCGGGCATGGCGGTGCGCTTTGCCAACTGCTGCAACCCCCTGCCGGGCGATCCGATCATCGGCTATATTACGCGCGGGCGCGGCGTCTCCGTGCATCGGGCGGACTGTACGAACGCGGCCAACCTGCGCTCGGATATCGACCGTATCATCGAGGTCGAGTGGGTGATCAACGCCAAAAGCTCGTTCAACGCCTCCTTGCAGATCTATGCCGAGAACCGACCGGGTACGCTTTCGCAGGTTTCCACGACGCTCTCGGGGCTCAACATCAGCATCCAGTCGATCAGCGGCAAGCCGACGGCCGACGATCGCTATGTTATCGAAATGACGTTCGAGGTAACGAACACGGAGCAGCTCAACGTCATCATCCGCAGCCTTAAAAAACTCAAATGCGTCAGCGAAGTCTATCGCATGAACAGGTGAGGCGATGCGCGCGGTTATCCAGCGGACAACCTCCGCCTCCGTCGAGGCGGAAAACGAGCTTCTCGGCTCGATCGGCATAGGCTTGGTGGTGTTCCTCGGCATCGAGGAAGGAGACACGCAGGCCGACCTAGATTACATCTGCGACAAGATCGTGGGCTTACGCGTGTTCGACGACGAAAACGGCGTGCCGAATTGCTCACTCGAGGAGGTCGGCGGCGCGGTGCTGCTTGTTTCGCAGTTTACGCTCTGCGCCGACGCGCGCAAAGGACGAAGGCCAAGCTACATCCGCGCGGCGCGGCCCGAGGCGGCCATCCCTCTTTACGAGGAGGGCATACGGCGCATCGGCGCGCGCGTGCCCGTGGCGTCCGGGCGCTTTCAGGCGTATATGCAGGTGCGCCTCGTCAACGACGGGCCGCACACGATTTTACTTGATTCACGGAGGACATTCTGATGCGGCTTACCTGGCTTGTCTGCGGTGCGCTTGCCGTCAATACCTATCTCATCGGGGCCGATGAAACGAACGAATGCGCCGTAATCGACCCGGGCGAGGCGGGGCCGGTGCTCGCGGCGCTTACGGCGCAGGCGCTGCGCTGCACCCATATCCTGCTCACCCACGGCCATTTCGACCACGTTGGCGGCGTTGCGGAACTGCAAAGAAGGACGGGCGCCAGGGTGGTCATCCACGAGGCCGACGCGCCGATGATCGAAAACAGCAGCCTTAGCCTTGCCGCGCTCGCGGGGCAGACGATCGAGGGCGCGCGCGCCGATCTGCTGCTGCGGGGCGGGGAGACGCTCGAGGCTGCGGGACTGTGCATCCGCGTGCTGCACACGCCCGGCCACACGAAGGGCGGCGTATGCTACGTGCTCGAAAGCCAGCGCGTGATCTTCTGCGGGGACACAATCTTTCACGACGATGCCGGGCGCACCGACCTGCCCGGCGGCAGCGCGAAGGCGCTCTACGACTCCATCGAACACACGCTTTTTGCGCTCGCGGGCGACTATACGCTCTACTGCGGGCACGAGGAGCAGACGACGCTCGAGCATGAGCGAAAGAACAACCCGTTCGCATGCTCCGGGCGGCGGCGCGCGTGGTAGGGATATGGTAGGCCTTCGTCTGAACCGTCCGGCGTATTGGAACGACGTCGCCGAGGAGATACGCCTCTTTCTCGGCCTTTCGGAGATCGTACCCGCCGAAGAAGACGGCGCGGAAGCGTACGACCCGCTCTTTGAGCTGACGCTCGAAGACGACGGCGGCGCGTATCGTGTTTTGGCGCGGGCGGGCGGACAAACGGGGCAAATGCGCTTTACGCTGCCCGCGGACGCGTCCGCTCTGCTCGTGAAAAAGCTGGAGAAGCGCTATCTCAAACTGACCTGTTACGATCTGCTCAAACGGCTGTATCCCGACGTTCCCAAGCCCTGGGGGTCGCTTACCGGCATCCGCCCGACGAAGCTGTTTCGCGAGCTGACGCAGGAAGGCGGCCTTGATTACGCGCGCAACGGTTTTACCGCGATGTTCGACGTTTCGCCGCGAAAGGCGAAGCTGGCCGAGGACATCTGCGGCGTGCAGGAGCCGTACATCGCCTCCGTCGGGCAAAACGACGTCGACGTCTACATCGGCATTCCTTTTTGCCGCACGCGCTGCCTCTACTGCTCGTTTGCCGCCGAGCTTGCGCGCGACGCGGCGCGGCTTACGGCCTATCTCGACGCGCTCAGGCGCGACATCGCGCACGGGGCGGCGCTTTGTAAAAGGACGGGGCGGCGCGTGCGCGCGCTTTACGTCGGGGGCGGCACGCCCACCGTGCTGTCCGCGGCGCAGTTGATGCATTTGCTTTCCTTTGCGTTCGAATGCTACGGGGGCTTCGGGCTGGAATGCACTGTCGAGGCCGGCCGACCGGATACGATCGACGCGGAAAAGCTTTCGCTGCTTCGGCGCCTCGGCGTCGGCCGCGTGTCGATCAATCCGCAGAGCATGAACGACGAAACGCTGCTGCGCGTGGGGCGCACGCATACGGCAAACGACACCGCGCGCGCGTTTTCTCTTGCGCGTGAGGCGGGCTTTCAGGCGATCAACATGGATCTGATCGCGGGTCTGCCCGGCGAGACGGTCTTCGACATGGCGCGTACCTGCGAGGCCGTGGCAAAGCTCGCGCCGGACAACCTCACCGTGCATGCGCTCGCGCTCAAGCGCGCCTCAACGCTCAAAACGCGCCTGGCCGAGCATCCGCTGCCGGAGCCGGACGCCGCGCGGGAGATGATCGACATCGGCGCGGCATGCGCGGACGTGATGGGTATGCGCGCATACTATCTCTACCGGCAAAAGTACATGAGCGGCAACCTCGAAAACGTCGGCTATGCGCTGCCGGGCAGGGAGTGCCGCTACAACATCGACATGATGGAGGAGACAATCAGCATCCTTTCCCACGGCGCGGGGGCGATGTCGAAGCGCGTCTATGGCCTGGGGAACCGCATCGAGCGATTGCCGAACCCGAAGGACGTCGATACCTACCTCGCCAAGCTCGATCGCCTGCTTGCCGAAAAGGATCGCCTCTTCGACGCCTGACGGTCGCGCAAAGCCGTTGGGCGCGTCGGCCGTCCGCTCGCGCGGGATCGCATCGAGAGAAGGCTTTCAAGCGGTTTACCACGTGCGATGCGGCCCGATCAAATAATAATCGGCCCTTGCCGATTGACAGCGCGCGGCGCGGTGAATATAATGTGTGAAAAGGTTTTGATCGGGAAAGTAGGCCGATCGGGCCGCGACAAAGAGAGCGGAGCGTTGGTGAAAGCCCCGCGCGCGGCCTTCGGACGAACGACACCCGTGAACCGCGCGGCCCACCGGGAGAAATTCTCCCCTAAGCGGCGACGCGATCCCGCGTTATCGGGAACAAAGCGGAGCGAACCGGCCGTTCGCTCAAGTAGGGTGGCACCGCGGGTTTCCCGTCCCTCGAGGATTGGAACCCGCTTTTTTATATCGTTCTACCCCTAAACGGGGTTTGGCGAACATCGAAGAGACGGCGCCGCGCGGAAAACGGCGCGGCGGGGAGGAAAGTATGGCGAGCTTTAAGGCGCCCAAGGGCACGCGGGACGTTCTGCCCGAGCAGAGCTATCAGTGGCAGCACCTCGAGGCGGTGATACGCGATATCGTACGCAAGTACGGTTTTCTCGAGGCGCGTACGCCCGTTATCGAGCACACCGAGCTGTTCTTGCGCGGCGTGGGCGAGAGTACGGACATCGTGCAAAAGGAGATGTACACCTTTTTCGACAAGGGCGAGCGCTCGATTACCCTCAAGCCCGAGGGCACGGCGGGCGTTGTGCGCATGTTCGTGGAGAACAACCTCTTTGCCGAGGCGCAGCCGACGAAGATCTTTTACCTCAACAACCCGGTCTTTCGCTATGAGCGGCCGCAGGCCGGGCGGCTTAGGGAGCATCACCAGTTCGGCGTGGAGTTCTTCGGCGCAAGCAGGCCCACGGCGGACGCGGAGTGCATCGCCGTGGCGGTCGAACTGCTCGAGACGATCGGCTGCGGCGGCCTGATCGTGCGCCTCAACAGCATCGGCTGCCCGAATTGCCGCCCGGACTATCACGCGGCGCTCAAAGAATACCTGGCCGGGCACGATGAGGAACTCTGCGAAAACTGCAAGGTGCGCCGCGAACAGAACCCGCTGCGCGTGCTGGATTGCAAGGCGGAGCGCTGCGGCGAGATCGCAAACGGCGCGCCAAAGATCAGCGGTTTCCTTTGCGATGCGTGTCAGGCGCATCAGGCGGAGCTGCTGCGCCTGCTTGACGGTATGGGCATTCGCTACGAGTTGACGCCCACGCTTGTGCGCGGGCTGGATTACTATACGAAGACCGTCTTTGAGATCGTCTCCGAGCGCATCGGCGCGCAGAGCGCGGTCTGCGGCGGCGGGCGCTATGACGGCCTTGTTGAGGAGATCGGCGGGCCGCGCGTGCCGGCCGTGGGCTTCGGCCTCGGCATGGAGCGGTTGCTGCTCGTGCTCGAAAGCGTGGGGACAGAGATC
>CAYMSL010000056.1:11245-12107 GCA_964393095.1 uncultured Oscillospiraceae bacterium
GAAAAGCCGCGCCGCTATGATCTCTACATCGCTTCGCTCGGCGAACGGGCAAACGAGCGCGCGTTTACGCTCGCAACCGCGTTAAGGCGGCTCGGCCTCTGCGTGGAGCTCGACCACGTGGGCCGCAGCGTCAAGGCGCAGCTCAAGTATGCCGACAAGGTAAAGGCCGCATATGTGCTGGTGCTTGGCGACGACGAGTTGGAAGCGGGCGCCGGCGTGCTCAAGCGCATGGAGGACGGCAGGGAAGAACGTACCGCGCTGGACGCGCGTTCGATTCAAAATCTGTTGCATTGAGGTGAATGACAATGAACGAGCTGCTGGGCGGCTGGAAACGAAGCGGTTACTGTACGGAACTAACGAAGGCCAACGTGGGGCAGAGCGTCATCCTGATGGGCTGGGCAAACGTGCGCCGCGACCTCGGCGCGCTGGTGTTTGTCCAAATGCGCGACCGCTCGGGACTGATGCAGGTCGTGTTCGATTCGAGCACGCTTTCGCGGGAGGACTTTGAGCGCGCCTGCACGATCCGCTCGGAGTATGTGCTTGCCGTGCGCGGCGTGCTCGCGCTGCGCACCGGGGAAATGGTCAACCCCAATATGGAAACGGGCGAGCTCGAGGTGCGGGTATCGGAGTTTAAGATTCTCAGCAGGAGCGAAACGCCGCCCATCGAGATCGCCGACGATTGCAAGGCAAACGAGCTGACGCGCCTGAAATACCGTTATCTTGACCTGCGGCGGCCCGTGATGCAGAAAAACTTCATGATGCGCCACAAGATCGCCTTCATCACGCGCGAATACTTCCACGAACAGGGCTTCCTCGAGATCGAAACGCCGATCCTTACGAAGAGCACGCCAGAGGGCGCGCG
>CAYMSL010000057.1:0-5238 GCA_964393095.1 uncultured Oscillospiraceae bacterium
CGCGCCCGGGCGACATGGGCTTCGACGTCGTGCACCTCAACCTCCACAAAACCTTTGCCACGCCCCACGGCGGCGGCGGCCCCGGCGCGGGCGCGGTGGGCTGCAAGGCGGCGCTGCGGGCGTTTCTGCCCGGCCCCGTGGCGGTGCGAAACGGGGACGGCACGTTTGCCTTCGCCTCGCCGGGCGCGTCGATCGGGCGCATGAAGGCGTTTTACGGCAACTTCCTTGTCGTCGTGCGCGCGCTGTGCTACATGGTGATGCTTGGCGGCGACGGGTTATCCGCCGCCTCCGAAAACGCCGTGCTCAACGCCAACTATCTGCGCGTTTTGCTCAGGGAAGCCTGCCCCGTGGCGACGGAAGGCCTGTGCATGCACGAGTTTGTACTTTCGCTCGAGCAGCTCAAAAAGGATACGGGCGTGTCGGCCATGGACGCGGCCAAGGCCCTGCTCGACGCGGGCATGCACCCGAAGACGATGTACTTTCCGCTCATCGTCCACGAGGCGCTGATGTTCGAGCCGACCGAGACGGAGGGCAAGGAAACCCTCGACTGGGCGGCGGATTGCGTAAAAGCGATACTCGCGCGCGCAAAGAGCGATCCCGACCCGCTGCGCGCGGCCCCGCGTTCCACGCCGATCGGCCGGCCCGACGAGGTCGCGGCGGCGCGAAACCCCATCCTGCGATATACCTTTACGGAGGAATAGCATATGAGTGAATTAAAGCGTACCGTTCTCTATGAAAAGCATGTTGCGGCGAACGCGACGATGGTCGATTTCGGCGGCTGGGAGATGCCGATCCAGTACCCCACGGGCATCGTTGAGGAGCATCTGGCCACCCGCTCCGGCTGCGGTATCTTCGACGTGTCCCACATGGGGCGCTTTCGCATCACGGGCCGGCAGGCCAAGGCGTTTTTGCAGCATGTGCTCACAAGCAACGTCAGCGCCATCGATGCCGGGCAGGCGCAGTACGCCATCCTTGCAAACGAAAACGGCGGCGCGATCGACGACGCTTACCTCTACCGCTTTGTCGAGGACGCCTACGTGCTCGTGGTCAACGCCGCGAACGCCGAAAAGGACTGGGCGCATTTAACGCGGGAAATCCGGGCGTTCGACGCCGAGATCGAAAACAAATCCGAGGCGGTGGCGCTCATCGCCGTGCAGGGCCCGAAGGCGCGGGATATCCTAAGCGACATGGCGGGCGGGGCAAAGCTTACGGAGCCCGTTAAAAACGCGCTCGGCACGGTTTCGCTCTGCGGCAGAACGGCGCACTTGGCCAAGACCGGCTACACGGGCGAACCCATCGGCTACGAGGTGTTCGCGCTTCGCGACGACGCGGCGTTCCTCTGGGACGAGCTGCTCCGCCGCGGCGCAAAGCCGATCGGCCTTGGCGCGCGCGATACGCTGCGGCTTGAGGCGGGGCTGCCGCTCTACGGCCACGAGCTTGGGTTAGACCGCGACGGCGGCGAGATACCGATCTACGCCGTACCCGTGGCGCGCTTTGCCGTGAGCTTTTCCGCCGAGAAGGGCGACTTCATCGGCAGGGCGGCGCTGCAGCGCCAGTTCGAGGCGAGCACGCGCATACTCAACCGCGACTTTTCCGACTGCGCCGCGCTGCCGCGCCGCGTGCGGCCCATCGCGCTCACCGGCAAGGGCGTGGCCCGCGCGGGTTTTGCCGTATATAAGGGCGATAAGGAGATCGGCTACATCACGAGCGGCACGATGGTGCCGCGGTATACGGCAGATGACGCGGGCAGCATTTTGGGGATGTTCACCGAGACGCGCGCTTTGCGCGCCATAGGACTTGCCCTGCTCGATTCCGACGTGCTCACCGACGATGCCGTCGAGGTCGACATCCGCGGCAGCCGCATCCCCGCGTGCGTACCCGCCTGGCACCTGCGCGCCGACGCACCGCCCTACGCGCGGCCAATCGTGGTCGACGTACCCGAGGAGCCGAAGGCCGCGCCTTCCGCCGACCTGCCCGCGAGCGCCGCGGCGCTGCTCAAAAAGGGTCTCGACAACCACGTTTGGCGGCAAACGCAATGCGTCAACCTGATTCCCTCCGAGATGACGGCCTCGCGCGCGGTGCGGCTGCTCTGCGCGAGCGACCCGTCGTTCCGCTACGCCGAGCATCGGCCCGTGGCCTCGTTCTACGATCACGACGTGTTCTACTACCAGGGCACGAAGTTCATCGACGAGGTCGAGAAGCGTCTTGTGGCCGAGATGCGCAAATTCCTCGGCTGCGCGGAGGTTGAAACCCGCGTGCTCAGCGGCCAGATGGCAAACGTCACGGTGTTTTCGGCGCTCATGGACTTTGTCAACCGCACCGACCGCAAGCATACGCCGCGCCGCCTCGGCTACGTGCTCAACAACCACATCATCCGCGGCGGGCACCTGAGCGCCCAGCCCATGGGCGCAATGCACGACTATATCGCGATCGATCCCGTGACCGAGCGCGCGGCGGTGGTCAACTTCCCGGTCTGCGCCGACAACCCCTACCGCATCGACGTGGAGGAAACCAAAAAGCTCATCGAGCGCTACCGTCCGGAGCTGATCATATTCGGCAAGTCCATGGTGCTGCACAAGGAGCCGGTGCGCGAGATCCGCGCGTTTGTCGACGCGCAGGGCATCCCGACCACGATCCACTACGACATGGCGCACGTGCTCGGCCTGATCGGCCCGCACTTTCAAAAGCCCTTCGAGGAGGGCGCGGAGATCGTGACCGGCTCGACGCACAAGACCTTCTTCGGCTCGCAGCGCGGCGTGATCGGCGTCAACTACAGGGACGACGAACTCAAATACGAGCTCTGGAAAACCATCCAGACGCGCACGTTCCCCGGCGCGGTGTCGAACCACCACCTCGGCACGATGCTCGGCCTGCTCATGGCTGCCTACGAGATGAACGCGTTCGGCGATGAATACCAGAAAAACGTCGTGGCCAACGCCAAGTCGTTCGCCCGCAGCCTGAAAGCGGCGGGGCTCGACGTGGCGGGCGATCCCGCGATTTCGTACACCGAGACGCATCAGGTCATCGTGCGCGTGGGCTACGGCATGGGGCCGGAGGTCGCCGAGCGGCTCGAGGAGAACAACGTGATCGTCAACTATCAGGCCACGCCCGACGAGGAGGGCTTTACGGCGAGCGGGGCATTGCGCATGGGCGTGTCCGAGATGACGCGCTTCGGCTTTGGCCCGGCGGAGTTTGAGCGGCTCGCAGACCTTGTCGCCGACTGCGTTCTGCGCGGCAAGGCCGTAGGCGGCGAGGTGGCCAAGCTTCGCGCGCCGCACACGAAGCTGCTTTACTGCTTCGACGACGCGGCGACGAACGGCCTGCTCGACGCGCTTGCGTCAGGAAGCGGCATGTAGCGATCCCGCGGGGAAGATCTTTTTCGACGGGTCGGCGTCCGCCGCGAAGCGTCCGGCTCGCGGCGGACGCTTTTTTGCGCGGCGCGCCGGCGGGATTGCGTCCGGACGTTGAAAATCCGCCCGAAAAGGAATAGAGTAAACGTGCGGGCATGCCCGCATGAAAACCGGCGATTCAAGAAAAAAGAGGTGTTGTGATGATACCCGCATACATGGACGCGCTCGTGAAAGAAGCGCCCGGGAAGGGCCTTGCGCTCAGGCAGGTCGAAACGCCCGCGCCGGGCATCGGCGAGGTGCTCATTCAGATCCGCAAGTCCGCCATCTGCGGTACGGATGTGCACATCTACAACTGGGATGACTGGAGCCAAAAGACGATACGCCCCCCCATGGTGATCGGCCACGAGTACGTGGGCCGCATCGCGGCGCTCGGGCCGGGCGTGCACGACTATCACGTGGGGCAGCTTGTCACGGGCGAAGGGCACATCGTCTGCGGCCACTGCCGCAACTGCCGCGCGGGCAACGGCCACTGGTGCAGGTTTACGAGGGGCGTCGGGGTCAACCGCGACGGGGCGTTTGCCGAGTATCTCTGCATCCCCGAGACGAACGTCATCGCCGTGCCGGCGTCCACGCCCGAGGAGATCGTCTCCTTCTACGACGCCTACGGCAACGCCTGCCACACGGCCACGATGTTCGACGTCACCGGCGAGGATGTGCTGATCACGGGCGCGGGGCCGATCGGCATGATGGCCGCGGGTATCTGCCGCCAGAACGGGGCGCGGCGCGTCGTGATTACCGACGTCAACGACTACCGGCTCGATATCGCAAAGCGTATGGGCGCCTCGGCCGCGATCAACCTCAAAACCCAGACCGTCGAGGACGCCATGAAGGAATTGCACATCATCGAGGGCTTCGACGTCGGCTGCGAGATGAGCGGCAACGGCGCGGCGCTCAACCAGATGCTCAAGCTCATGCGAAACGGCGGCAAGGTCGCGCTGCTCGGCATCGCCGGGCCGGGTACCGTAATCGACTGGAACGACGTGATCTTCAAGGGACTCACGCTGCAGGGCGTGTACGGCCGCAGGATGTACGAAACGTGGTATAAGATGATGGCCATGGTGGAGGCGGGGCTTGATTTAAGTCCCATCGTCACCCACCGCTTCGGCTACCGGGACTACGAGGAGGCGTTTGCCGTGATGAACAGCGGCCAGTCCGGCAAGGTCATACTCGACTGGACGGAAGGAGGCGCCTCATGAACAAGGCGGCGTACGAAATCTACCTTGAGCAGCTCGAGGGCATCCGCACGGCGGGCACCTATAAGGAGGAGCGCGTGCTGACCACGCCCCAGCGCGCGCGCGTCGACACGACGGGGCAGCGGGGCGTGCTGAACCTCTGCGCCAACAACTATCTCGGCCTTTCCGACAGCCCGGCGCTCATCGAGGCGGCCAAGGCCTCCTACGATACGTGGGGCTTCGGGCTTTCGTCGGTGCGCTTCATCTGCGGCACACAGGGCATCCATAAGCAGCTCGAGCGCAAACTCGCGGACTTTCTCGGCATGGAGGAGGCCATCCTCTACTCCTCGTGCTTCGACGCAAACGGCGGGCTGTTTGAAACGCTGCTGACGGAAGCGGACGCAGTGATCTCGGACGAACTCAACCACGCGAGCATCATCGACGGCGTGCGCCTTTGCAAGGCCGCGCGCTACCGCTATAAAAACAACGACATGGTAAGCCTTCGCGAGCAGCTCGAAAGCGCGAAGGGAGCGCGTATCAAGCTTGTCGCGACCGACGGCGTGTTCTCGATGGACGGCTTCATCGCAAACCTCGCCGGCATCTGCGACCTCGCCGAGGCGTACGGCGCGCTCGTGATGGTGGACGACAGCCACGCC
>CAYMSL010000057.1:5248-11544 GCA_964393095.1 uncultured Oscillospiraceae bacterium
GAAAACGGGCGCGGCACACCCGAGCACTGCGGCGTGACGGGCTGCGTGGATATCCTCACCGGCACGCTTGGAAAGGCGCTCGGCGGCGCGTCCGGCGGCTACACCGCGGCAAAGCGGGAGGTCGTCGAACTGCTGCGGCAGCGCTCGCGGCCGTATCTGTTTTCCAACACCGTTTCTCCCGCCATCTGCGCGGCGGGGCTAAAGACGCTCGAACTGCTCGAATCCTCCGGCGAACTGCGCGAACGGCTGCACGAAAACACGCGCTATTTCCGCGCCGCGCTCAAGACGCTCGGCTTCGACGTGCCGAACGGCGAGCATCCGATCGTGCCCGTGATGCTCTACGACGCGAAGGTCGCGCAGGAGTTTTCCGCGCGCATGCTTGAAAAGGGCGTATACGTCATCGGCTTTAGCTACCCCGTGGTGCCGCTTGGCCGCGCGCGTATCCGTACGCAGGTCTCCGCCGGGCATACGAGGGACGACCTCGACTTTGCCGTGGCGTGCTTTGCCGAGGTCAAGCGCGAAATGGGCCTCTAGCGGCATTCGTCCGTTCCCCGCGCCCAAGGGTTTCCTTAGGCGTTTTGCCGCCCGCCGCCGGGGGAACAGGCGGCGAACGAATCTTTGGGCGATGCGCAGGGCGGCGCGCCGGAACGGGGCGGACCCTTTCGAAGCGCGATCCTTCGTGCGAATTGTTCCGGATATTGCAAAAATTTACGGCATCTTCTATAGTGTTTACAGGAGCGCGCGGCGCTTTGAGTAAAACATGAGAGGGGTATACCGATGCATGCACCGAGAACACTCACGTTCATACTGGCGCTGATCTTTGGAGGAGTGGGTATCGCGAATCACTTCGTCAACCTTTCCAAGTACGCCCCGTTTCTCTCCGCGGTACCGGATTACGGCTTCTGGCTGCTTGCGCTGGGCTGGCTGCTGCTCATGCTCGGCTGCATCTTTGGAAAGGCCTAGTGCGGCGGCTTCCAAAGGACAAATTTACACAGCGATAGCAAGAAAAGCCCGGCAAGGGCTTTTCCTGTTATCCGGCTGAAAATCGATCTGCGGTCAGTTCCCGGCGGCGGGCGCGCCCTTTTCGGTCAGCGCGCGCTCGATACGGTCGGCAACGCCGTCGAGCCAGCCACCCTCGAAGAGCTCGATGCAGCCCGCGTCGCAGGCGCGGGCGAGATCGCTTTGGATCGGCAGCTCGGCAAAGGTGTCCACACCGTGCGCCGCTGCGAGCGCTTCGGCGCTGTTTTCGCCGAAGGGATGGAAGGTCCTGCCGCAATCGGGGCAGGCGACATAGCTCATGTTCTGCACGAGCGCGAACACGGGGATGTGCATGAGCTCCGCCATGCGCAGCGCCTTTTCAACCACCACGCCCACGAGCTGCTGCGGCGAGGTCACGACCACGAGGCCGTCGACGGGCAGCGATTGGAATACCGTCAGCGGCACGTCGCCCGTGCCCGGCGGCATGTCGACAAAGAGCACGTCGACGTTGCCCCAGACCACGTCCGTCCAGAACTGCTTGACGGTGCCGGCGATGATGGGCCCGCGCCAGACGACGGGGTCGGTCTCGTGCTCGAGCAGGAGGTTCATGGACATCACCGGAACGCCCATCTTGCTCAGCACGGGAAAGATGCCCGCGTCCGTGCCCTGCGCGTGTTCGTGCAGGCCGAACGCCTGGGGAATCGACGGCCCTGTGACGTCCGCGTCGAGTATGGCGCTCGCGAGTCCCCGGCGCTTGAGCAGCACCGCGAGCATCGAGGTAACAAGCGACTTGCCCACGCCGCCCTTGCCGCTGACGACGCCGACGACAAGGCGTATGCGGCTGAGTTTGTTCGGCGCTTCGAGGAAGCTCGCCTGCCTGCTTGCGCAGTCGCTCTGGCAGGAGGAGCAGTCGTGGCTGCAGCTTTCGCTCATGGATATCGTCTCCAGACTTTGGATATTCTGCCGCTTTGGGCGGCGCTTCTATTATAGCCCGTAACGCCGTACTGTCAACCAAGGCGCAGGTTTGAATGGAACGCTTGGGACGGTGAATATAGCCCGTAGCGCCGTACTGTCAACCAAGGCGCGGGCCTTAGGCGGCCGCCCGGTTTGTAAACGGTCCGCCCGCGGCCGGAACGGCCGTCGGGAGGGAGCGGCACGCGGGCGTTTTGCGGAAATGTTTCAAAAATGTTGGTTTGCTTTCATAGGCTTACTATGCTATCATAGCGGCGCAAAGGTGGAGGAGTCATGGCAAAGCGATACGAGGAAACCCAGGATGTGCGGCGGCTGCGCCGCGCGCGGCGCTCGATGACGTACGTCGTGCGGACGCTGATGTTGATCATTCTCGCGTGCATCGTATGCATCGCGGCCTTCCTTACGGCCGAGCGCGTTTCAAACCTCTACATCCTCGCCTCCGAGGGCATGGCGCTCAGGGCCGAATGTGTGTTTGCCGAGGGTTCGCGAAACGATCTGCAGGAATACTTTACGCTCACATTCCTCGAGAGCGACCCCGCCATGAGCGACACAACCTACTCGAACTATACGATCTCAAGCTACAACTACGATCTCACGATCGAAAAGGTCTCCGTGCTGCCGTGGTCGATGGTCGCGAACGTGACGGCCATCGAGCGCGTAACGCTCAAGGGCCAGATCAACGCCGACCAGCTCGACGAAGGCCAGAACGCGGAGGATTACGGCGCGCCGCTCTGGACGCCGGCGCGTTACCGCATTCGCTTCATCAACACGAACGGACGCTGGTATATCTCCGAGCTCAAGGTGCTCGAGGAAAACCCCGACGCCGAGACGCTCGGTACGCCCGACCCCAACGAGTCGCCGATCCCGGCGGCCACGCCGACGCCGAAGCCGACGGACGAACCGACCGCCGCGCCATGAAGGGAGCCGCCTTCCTGAACGCGGCGCGCGCGGCGCTCTGCCTTGCGCCGATGGCGGGCTTTAGCGGGCGCGTCTTTCGCCGGCTGTGCCTGGAACGCGGGGCGGACGTCGTATATACCGAGATGATCAGCGCCAGAGGGCTGTTGCACGGCAACGAGAGCACCAGGGCGCTGCTTTTTCATCAGCCGGAGGACGGGCCGCTCGTCGTGCAGCTCTTCGGCAGCGAGCCGGACGTTGTGGCGTGCGCGGCAAAGCTCGTTGAAGACACGCTCGGCAGCGACCTGCTTGCCATCGATCTCAATATGGGCTGCCCGGCGCCGAAGATCACCGGCAACGGCGACGGATGCGCGCTGATGCGCGATCTGCCGCTCGCGTCCCGCATCATCGAGCAAACGGCCTGTGCCGTCGCCGCGCCCGTGACGGTCAAGTTCCGCAAAGGCTGGGATGAGGCGCACGAAAACGCCGAGGAGTTTGCGCGCATGTGCCGGCAAAGCGGCGCCGACGCCATCGCCTTTCACGGGCGTACGCGCGCGCAGCAGTACGCGGGCGCGGCCGACTGGGACGCTCTTTCGCGGGTCAAGCGCGCGGTGGATATCCCGGTGATCGGCAACGGCGACGTGCGCGACGGGGCGTCCGCCCGCCGCATGCTCGAGGAGACCGGCTGCGACGCGCTGATGATCGGGCGCGCGGCGCTTGGCGATCCCTTCGTATTTACAGAGATCCGCGCGGCGCTCGAAGGGCGGCCCTATACGCCGCCGTCGATGGAGGAACGGCGCCTCGCGGCGCTCATGCACGCGAGGCTGGCCGTGGCGGAGCGCGGCGAGCGCGCGATTGTGGAACTGCGCAAGCATCTCGCCTTTTACGCGCGCGGCGCGCGGGACGCTTCGCAGCTTCGCCGGCGCATCAACGCCTGCGAGACGCTCGCCGCGCTTGAGCAAGTTTGGCCTTGACACGTGTTTTGCACACACATATAATGGTGGAACGAGTATCCGCCCGTAAGGCGGTACCCATATATAAAGGAGTATCGGTCATGGCAGAGACCTGGCTTTCCCAGGAGGAGATTAAGAAGCGCGAGGAGCGTTTGGAGTATCTCAAGACGGCCCGCCGGCTCGAGATCGCAGAGCAGCTCAAGATTGCGCGCGCGTTTGGCGACCTCTCCGAAAACGCGGAGTACGACGCGGCAAAGAACGAGCAGGCCAAGAACGAGTACGATATCGTCCAGCTCGAAAACGAGCTCAAGAACGCCCGCGTGATCGACGAGTCGGCGATCGACACGACGATCGTCGTCGTGGGTTCGAGCGTGAAGCTGGCGAACCTCGGCGATAAGAGCAAGATGGCCTTCCAGATCGTCGGCAGCGCGGAGGCGGACCCGATGCAGGGGCGCATCTCCAACGAGTCGCCGATCGGAAAGGCGTTGCTTGGGCATAAATCCGGGGACGTGGTGGACGTCGTCACCCCCGGCGGCGCGCTGCGGCTCAAGATCACCTCGATCGGCAAGTGAGCGGTATCAACGAAGGGGGCGAAACGCCCCCTCGTTTTTTTGAAGAGACCAAGAAGGAGAGCACGATGGAACAGACGATTCTCATTCAGGAGCCGACCCAGGAGCAGCTTTCGGAGCTTTTGCAGATCCGGCGCGACAAGCTCGCCGCCCTGCAGGCGGACGGGCGCGATCCGTTTATGCAAACAAGCTATGACGTAACCCATACGAGCGAGGATATCCTCGCCTCCTTCGAGGCGCTCGAGGGAACGCGGGTGTCGCTCGCGGGGCGCGTCGTCTCGCGCCGCGTCATGGGCAAAGCGAGCTTTACGCACCTGCTCGACGGGAAGGGGCGCGTCCAGATCTACGTTAAGCAGGACGACGTCGGCGAGGAGGCTTACGCGGCGTTCAAGACCTGGGACATCGGCGATATCCTCGGCGCGGAGGGCACGGTGTTCCGCACGCGCACCGGCGAGGTCAGCGTGCACGTGACGAAGCTTGTGCTGCTCGCCAAGTCGCTTCGGCCGCTGCCCGAGAAGTATCACGGGCTCAAGGACCCGGAGCTCAGGTACCGCCAGAGATATGTCGACCTCATCGTCAATCCCGAGGTGCGCGAGACGTTCGTCAAGCGCAGCCGCATCATCGCGGAGATCCGCCGCCGCATGGACGAGCGGGGCTTTATCGAGGTTGAGACGCCCGTGCTCAACACGACCGCGAGCGGCGCCTCGGCAAGGCCGTTTACGACGCACCACAACACGCTCGATATCGACATGTACCTGCGCATCGCCACCGAACTGCACCTCAAGGAATGCGTGGTCGGCGGGCTCGAGCGTGTGTACGAGATCGGCAGGCTGTTTCGCAACGAGGGCATGGACCCCATGCACAACCCGGAGTTTACGACGATCGAGGCCTATCAGGCGTATACGGATTATCACGGCATGATGGAGCTTGCCGAAGACCTGATCTCGCGCTGCTGCCTTGCGGTCAACGCTACGACGCGGATTACCTATCAGGGCACGGCGATCGACCTGACCCCGCCGTTTGCGCGCGTGACGATGAACGAGGCGGTCAAGCGCGTCACCGGCGCGGATTTCTACGCGTGCCAAAGCGACGAGGAGGCGCGCGCGCTCGCTGCAAAAATCGGGCTTGCGGTGAAGGACAAGGCGGTTACGCGAGGGAAGCTGCTCGCCGAGGCGTTCGATGCGTTCGTTGAGGAGACGCTCGTGCAGCCGACGTTCGTGCTCGACTACCCGGTGGAGATTTCGCCGTTGAGCAAGCGCAAGCCCGGCGCGACGCATGTGACCGAGAGATTCGAGCTCTTCATCGCGGGCCACGAATACGCCAACGCGTTTTCCGAACTCAACGACCCCGTCGACCAGCGCGAGCGCTTCGTGCAGCAGGCGCAGGAGCGCGCGGCCGGCGACGACGAGGCCATGATGATCGACGAGGACTTCTGCACGGCGCTCGAGTACGGCCTGCCGCCGACGGGCGGCATCGGCATCGGCATAGACCGCCTGGTCATGCTGCTCACCGACGCCGCGAGCATCCGCGACGTGCTGCTCTTCCCGACCATGCGGCCGCAGAAATAGCGCCTTCTCCTGAAAAAAATACCCGAGCCGGGCCGCGTGAACACGCGGCCCGCTCCTGTTTTGCGCAAAACGCGGACTTTTGCGGTGCCTGTGACGAATGGTTTTGCATATTATCGGATGTTGACGAAAAATGGAGCAAACAAGAGATCCAGAACAAACAAGATCGATAGTTTTAAATAATTAAATAAGATCACGGATAAAATCGAAATTAGCCGGAAACCGTATGGGATGGAGCTTTGTTTTCATGTTGACGGAGCGCTATACTATAAAAGCTGTCGCGGGGAACGGAAGCGAGAACCGCGGGGGCGCCGGGGCGCAGAGGCAAAGGAAACGGCGCGTAACGGCGGAGGCACCTTGAAAAC
>CAYMSL010000058.1:0-11018 GCA_964393095.1 uncultured Oscillospiraceae bacterium
TGCGTCGGCTGCGGCCGCTGCATCGGCGCTTGCAACTTCGACGCCATCTATAAACCAAACAGCGGTAGCAGCCGCATCCTTTGCGAGAAGATAGCCGAATATGCGCTCGCCGTGCTGCAAAACAGGCCGCATTTTCACATCAGCGTCGTTACGCAGGTTTCGCCCAACTGCGACTGCCACGGCGAAAACGACGCGCCGATCATCCCGGACGTGGGCATGTTCGCCTCGTTCGACCCGGTGGCGCTTGACCAGGCCTGCGCCGACGCCTGCAACCGCCAGCCCGTCCTGCAGCAGAGCCAGCTCGCCGACCACCTTGCCGCCGGCAAGGGCCATGGCGATCACTTCGACGCCTCCGCGCCCGGCACCGACTGGCGCATCACGCTCGAGCACGCGGAGTCGCTTGGCATCGGCACGCGGCAGTACGATCTCGTCACCGTGCGCTAGCTAACCGCGAGCAACCGAATCGCCCGGTACACAAAAAAGGGCCGCCCTGTGCGGCCGCCAAGAATCATAGCCTATCGGCGGAGACTGCGGCAGCGCTTCGCCTGAACGATTGCACCGTTTGCGGGCTTTTCCTCCTGCAAGGCGTCAAAACCGCCGCGCGGGTTGCGGGGTTTGGCGGATGATTTGGTCGGACTCCCATTCCGGCGGGCGGGCCAAGCCGCAGGCAAGCGGCGTTGTGGATCGGCAAAAACGGCGGGAATCCCTGCCGTTTTTTACGCGCGTCTTTCCCGGGCGCCGATATGCCTACTTGAGATACAGTCCCACGAGGTTAAGCTCCGCGTCGAACGAGAGCGTATACAATACGTCTCCTTTTTCGTGCGCGCAGAGCGCCCGCGCCACGGCGTACGCTTCGCTGTTGGATGGGTCCGCCGTGCCGGAGAGCGTAACGCGCCGCACGCGTTCAAACGCGCCCACACGCCCGTAGGTCGGCCCCCACGCCTCGGCGAGCGCCTCGGCCGTCAGCGTTTCGGCCAAGTCGCTTCGAAGCTGCGAAACGACCGCTTCATAGTCCCCCTCGCTTGCGTAACCCACGATCTCCACGGCACGCGCGTTCACCTCGTCCGCTGAAAAGCCCTCGGGCAGGGGCTTGCCGCCGCAGGCAAAAAAGCCCGCCATGAGCAAAAACGCCGCCGACACAACGCCGATTTTCAAGAAAATACGCGCCAGCCGCATACGGTTCCCCTCCCTGCGCCTATACTTGCAGTATATCATAAAACTGTGCTATCCTAGAGACTGAATTTATAATATTGCGAGGCGCCATTATGAGACAAGACGGAACGCGCGTCAAAAACGCGAACCCCATCTATACGGTTATGCCGTATATTCTCAAGTACCGCTACGACGCGATGAATATGATCGAGCTCGACATCCCCATCGCGCCCATGCAGGCCTATCTCAACGAAAAGCGCAAACAGGGCCTAGCCTTCTCCCACCTCGGCGTGGTGCTTGCGGCCTATGTGCGCACGGCGGCGGAGTTCCCGCTGCTCAACCGCTTTATCGCGAACAAGCGCATCTACCAGCGCAACGATTTTTCCATAGCGATGGTCGTGCTCAAACCCGGCGAGGTCGACGGTACGATGAACAAGATGTACTTCAAGATGGAAGACGACATCTTCACCGTACACGAAACGATCGATCGCTACGTCAACCAGAACCGCGAGCGGGGCGATACGAACGAAACCGACGACATCGTGCGCAAGCTCCTTGGCATACCGGGGCTTTGCAACGTTGGCGTCGGCATCTTTAAGCTCATGGACCGCTTTGGCCTGCTGCCAAAGAGCATCATCAAGGCCAGCCCGTTCCACACGAGCATGACCATCTCAAACCTTGCGAGCATCCGCACAAATCATATCTTCCACCACCTTTACGAATTCGGCACGACGAGCCTGCTCATCACCCTCGGCAACATGCGCGAGGTCGCGCTGCGAAAAGGCGGGGAGATCGTGTTTGAGCGCTGCCTGCCGATGGGCGTGGTGATGGACGAGCGCATCTGCTCGGGCAGCTACTTTGCCGCGGTATTTCGCCGTTTTAGGCAGTACCTGACAAACCCTGCCCTGCTCGAGGAGGCGCCGAAGGTCGTCAACACGCTGCTGCCGGAGGCTTAGGCGAAGCGCGGTTAAAAGCGTTTGAAACGGCCGGAACAAATTAGCACAGGAGGCGTAAAAAGAATGCGGCGAAATATGATTCAAACCGAGGCGGCCCCCGCCGCGATCGGCCCTTACGCACAGGCGATCCGCGCGGGCGAACTGCTGTTTCTCTCCGGTATGCTCGCGATCGATCCCAAAGGCGGCGCGCTCGTCGGCGGCGACGCCGCGGCGCAGACGCGGCAGATCTGCAAAAACATTGTCGCCTTGCTTGGCACCGAGTCCCTTGCCGCCGAAAACGTCGTCAAGGCCACGATCTTCCTCGCCGACCTCAACGCATTTGCCGCCGTCAACGCCGCCTACGCCGAGACATTCGGCGCATGCCCGCCCGCGCGCTCCTGCGTCGAGGTGAGCCGCCTGCCAAAGGACGCGCTTGTCGAGATCGAGTGCGTGGCCGTCTACGGGGATTGACCCTCGCACTCAGTCGAACGGACTAAAGCGCCGCCGCCCGGGCTTCATCGGGAAGGCCGTCACGGCGCCTTCGTCGTCGAGCGTCGCAAGAAATACGTCCTTTTCGCTTGCGTAGCCAAGCTCCCTGAGCCGGTCGCCGAGCCACACGGCGTTGCGTCCCCGCGCGCGCAGCGAGCGCTCGAGCACCACGCCGTCGAGCACAATGTTCGTCTTAACGCGCTCCTGCCGCACCGGTTGGGCGATGTCGCGCGGTTCGAGCGATCGCGCGCCGCTTCGGGGCAGAAAGCTCACCGTGCCGTTCTCCTCGAGTATGGCGGTCTGCACGTCGGATATGTCATAGTAGCCCGCGATGCGCGCGAACGTGAGAAAGTCCGATAGATCAAAGCGCGCGCGGCGCATGTTGTCGCGGTAGATCACGCCGTCATCCATAAGCAGCACCGGCCGCCCGGTCATAAATTTGCGAAAGCGCATGGACTTGGCGGAGAGGAGCGATATGCCGAGCGCCACAAAGGCATAGACGAGCACGGCGATGGCCGGGTATACCGGGTCTTCGAGTTCCGTGGCGAACTCCGCCGCGATCGAGCCGATGCTGATGCCCACGATGTAGTCGAACATCGAAAGCTGCGAAATCTGCTTGTTGCCCATGAGCTTGCAAACCAAAAACAGCTCGAGCAGCGAGAGCAGCGCAGTCAGGGGAATTTGGGCAATTTCCTTCCACATGCGCCTAGTATTGCGCGGCAAATTGGAATTATTCGCCTGCGGCGTTTGTGCCGCCGACGCATTGATTGATATGGAGGTAGCCATGCGCGCAACCGAACTGCTTGAAAAACCCCGCGTACTCTTTGACGGCGCGATGGGCACCATGCTTCAGCAGGCGGGCCTTCCGGTCGGGGTATCGCCCGACCACTGGACCTTCGCCCACCCCGAGACGGTGCTCGGCATCCACCGCGCATACCTTGCCGCGGGCGCGGATGTCGTGCTTTCCAACACGTTCGGCGCGAACGCCATCCGGCAAAAGCACGGGCCGTATACGCCGTCCGCTTTGGCCGAAGCGGGCGTGCACCTCGCGCGGCAGGCGGCCGAGGAGCACGGCGCGGGCTGTGTCGCGCTCGACGTCGGCCCGCTTGGAGCGTTTCTTGAACCCATGGGCGATCTGACGTTCGAGGAGGCCGTGGAACTGTTTCGCGCGCCGATCGAAGCCGGCGTGTCCGCCGGCGCCGACCTCGTCTGCATCGAAACCATGTGCGACGTAACCGAAGCGCTCGCCGCCGTGCAGGCGGCCAAAACATACGGCGGCGCTCTGCCCGTCGTCTGCACGCTCTCGTTCGACGCAAACGGCCGCCTGCTTACAGGCATGCCAATAGAGCAGGCCGTCGCGGCGCTTGAAGAAGCGGGCGTCGACGCGCTCGGCTGCAACTGCGGCGTAGGGCCGGAGCAGCTTGCTCCTCTGCTGCCGCGCTTTCTTGCCTCGGCGCACGTGCCGCTTTTGATGAAACCAAACGCCGGCCTGCCATCGTTTGTCGACGGGCAAAGCGTCTACCTTGTCGGCCCCGAGGCGTTTACGCTGCAGATGAAGCCGTTTGCCGACGGCGGCGTCTGGGGCCTTGGCGGCTGCTGCGGCACGACCGACGCGCATATCCTGGCCCTCGCCGCGCTCATTCGCTAACGAGCCGGATTCCCCGGAAAAACGAGCGCCGCCGCCCACGAAAGGGCGGCGGCGGTTTTCGTTGGTTTGTTTTTACCTACGCGTCAACGCGCGTGCCGCCCACCGGGCGCACCGAGAGCCGGTAGCAGCAGCCGCTGCCAAACACAGCTTCCATGCCGGAGACGTAGCCATCCAGGCAATCGAACGGCAAAAGCGCCTGTATGGTGCCCGCGAATCCGCCGCCATGGACGCGCCATGCGCCGGCCCCCCGCAAGAGCCGTTCCGAAAGTGCGAGCGCCAGCGCGACGCTGCGTTCGTTTGGATTCGCGGGGCAAACGTTTTGCAGGTATTCCGCGCTCGAACGCCCGCTCTCGATGATCAGCTCGCGGACCGCCTCGCCGTTGCCCGCGCGAAAGGCGGCAACAAGCCTTGGAACGCGCGCGTTTTCCTCGAAGAAGTGCATGGCCCTTAACAGCGCCCGATCCGGCGCCTTGCCGCGCAGACTTCCAAGCGAAGCGTAGAATTGCGCGGGCTCCACCTCGCGCAGCACCGTCTTGCCGAAGAATCGGGCAACGAGGCCCATCTCTTCCGGTATCGCGGCGTACTCCGCCGTCAGCCCCGCGTGGCTGCCCCCCGCGTTGACGATGACGATCGCGTAGCTAAGCGCGCCGAGATCGCAGGGAACCTGCTCGATTTCCGGCTGCTCCGGCCGGGCAAAGTCAACGGCCACCATGCCGCCGACGGCGCAGGCAAGCTGATCCATCAACCCGCTTGGCTTGCCGAAAAAATCGTTCTCGGCATATTTCGACGCCTGCGCAAGCATAACCGGCAAAAGCGCGCCGCCGTTGTACAGCGCGGAAAAAATCGTGCCGATCAATACGCCGAACGCCGCGCTCGAAGAAAGCCCCGAACCCGTGGGCACGTCCGATTCGATCCAGGCGTCGAAGCCGCCCGCGCGGCGGCCCGCCCGTATCAGGGCCGCGGCGATGCCGCGCACGAGCGCCGCGGAGGTGTTCTTCTCGCGTTCGACGGGTTCGAGCCTTTCAAGAGAGAGGCGCATCGGCGGGTAGCCGGCCGAGTGGATGCAAACCGCGTCGTCGCCGCGCGGCGCGGCTACGGCGATGATGTCGAGCGTGACCGCCGCCGCGAGTATGCGTCCGAGCTGGTGGTCGGTGTGATTGCCGCCGATCTCGCTGCGCCCCGGCGCGGAAAGGAGCATCCTCTCCGGGCGCTCGCCGAAAGCGTCGGTAAACGCTGTAAGCGCGCGCGCATAGCGGGCGCGCTGCGCCGATAGGCGCTCCGCGCCGTAGAGCGAGCCGAGCGTCATATCGAGCGCGCCGTTTGCAATCTCCCGCTGTGTCAACGGCATTGATTTACCCTCCGATGAGCTTGAGCAAGAGCGCCACGCCGATGCCGACATAGTTGCCGATCGCGTGGCCGAAGATGCCGCAGATCAGGCCCGGCAGCACGATTTCCTGGTTGCCGAGCGCGTTTGCCGTCGGCCCGATAAACGCCGGGCCGTAGATGCCCGCCGTCGAGGTAATCAGCGCCGTGTCGGCGTCGATGCGGCCGATCTTCGCGAGGAGGAGGTGCACGAGCACCGAGCCGAACTGCGCTGTGGCAAACAATGCGAGAAACAGCACCGCCTCGCGATTGAGCAACCCCATGTCAAACGAAAGCCCGATGCCGAACGAGAACATCAAAATCAGGTACTGCCCCGTGGCGTAGGTGCCGGGCGTGTTTCTGATCCTCTTGATAAACGAAAACCCGATGCCGCAGGTCGTGACCACGAGCATGATCAGCACCACCGTCAATTCACCGGTGAGCAGCAGCGCGACGCCCGCGGCAATGCCGAGCGAGAGTATGCCAAGCAGGATAATCGGGATATGCGATAGAATGCCGCGCAGGGAAAAATGCTGCTTCTCCGGCACAAAGCTCTTCTCAAGCTGCGCTGCAAGCATGTCGTCCCCCGTCTGCGCGGGCGCGCCGCTCGGCACAAACCGCGGCAAAAAGCGCCGCACGAGGCGCGGCATCACCGTGATCAGCAGCAGGAAATAGACGCCGCCCACCACGACGTCCGAGGTGTTGGCAAGCACCATGTGCGTGCTGTCGACCTCAAGCGCCCGGCCGATTGCCATCAGGTTTGGCGTGCCGCCGACGTAGACCCCCACGGCCATACCGCAGTATTTGTAGACTTCGGGAATCAGATTGCGAAACAGAAAATACGCCGCGCCGGTCACCGCGACTACGGCGACGATGAGCAGCAAAAACGAGCGCAGCATGGGGCGCGCAAGGCGTTTTAGACTCGTCAAATCCGCCGAAAAGAGGATAATAGGAATCGCAATCGGCACGAGCACCTCGGCAATATCCATGGCAAACGCGCGCTCCGGCATCACAAAGCTCAATAGAATACCGCACGCGTAGCAGAGAAACACGGGGCCAAGCATGCCGCATACCTTGGAGCGATCGGAGAGCAGGATCATAAGCCGGGGGCCAAAGAGCATGATGAGGACGATGAGAACCTTCCAGACGATTGACATGGTGCCTCCCAATCGGGCCATGATTTGTCGCGCCTTTTACCGCGGCAAGGACCGGAATGATTATAGCACACACGCATAGCCGGAAGAAACCCCGCCACCCGGATTTCTGTTTCCGCCCGCGCGCCGCTCGAAAGAAACGCGCGCCGGCGATACCTCACCGGCGCGCGTGGAGCGATGCCGCCTTTTTATGGCAGTTGCTGGATGCGCACGCTGCCGCTGACGCTGTTGATGCGGTACTTCGCGCTGCCGTCGCCGCAGACGATGCGCTTATCGCTCATCGTGCCGGGCAATTCACAGGTCAGCTGGCCGCTTACCGTATCGAGCTGCGCCGTAAAGCCGCTGTCCGCGGGCAGCTGGATCGTCACATCGCCGCTGACGCTGTCGCTTTCGAGCCTGACCGGCGTGCTGAGGCACTGCAGTTTCATGCTGCCCGAAACGCTCTCCAACTCAACACTCTCAAACGCGCCCTCGATCGTCGCGCTGCCGCTTACGCTGCCGACCTCGAGACTGCGGGCAACGCAATTTTCCGCCTTGAGCGTGCCGCTCGTTGTTGAGAACTCAAGCTCGTTTCCGGCAAGATTCTTTACTTCGATGTTGCCGGAGACGCTCTCAAGCGACGTCTGCCTGCCAAACGCGCCGTCGATGTCGATATTGGCGGAGACCGTGTCGATCTCAAGTTCCGAAAGCCTCTCCATCAGCGAGGCCGGCACCGTCATGGTGAGGCGCTTGGTTGGCCAGTTGTTCCCGCCAAAGCTGAACCAGTTCCATGCGCGCTCGGCGTTGTACCAGTATTGGATGTTCAGTTTGCCGTTTGTAAGCGAGTATCGCATGCGCATCTCATCGGTCAAATCGGCGTTGGCCGTCTCGTAGAAAACGATCTCCTCGCCCTCGCCGACGCGCAGTTCCACGCCGCCGGCCATCCAGTCAATGCCGATCTCGCGCACATCGCCTGCCGCGATGGAGACCGTTTCACCGGTTCCGATGGAAGCCGTATCGCTCGCCCCGGACACGCCGGCGTTCCTCCAGCGGTTCCACTGTCCGTAGCCGAAGCGCTGAAACACGTTTACGCCGTTGAGCGTAAGCACAAGCAACGCCGTCAGCAGAACGGCCACAATCAGGCCGACCAGAATGCGGATGATGCCACCCGTACGCATAATACCGTTCCCCCCTTATTTCCTGAGCATGAATATGCCGCGGATCAACATGGCAATCGCCGCCGCGATGAGATAGATGATCCAGGTGATGTGCCAGGCCCCCGTAGCAAAGCTCAAGAAGAGATACACGCATGTTGCAAGCAGCCACAGCGAGCCGATGATCGCGCTGCTCGCCTGCTTATCCTTGCTGCTGGCATCCTTCCAGCGTTTAAACTCCTCAACCACGGTGTCGTCGGCCTTGACGTATCGTTCCTTCGTGATGCCGTTATAGATCAAAAGCCCCGTGGCCACGGCGATGAATACGAACATGGCCACAACGCCCATCACATCCTGAATTAGCAGCACGGGTACGACGCCAAGTATATAGAGGCTCACCGCAACCGAAACAAACAGCGCGCTGCGTTTGCGCCCCTTCGCGGTATCCGCCGCGCCCCGCTCGCCGAGCCGCGCGATAAGCTCCGTCACGTCGCCAACGCTCGCCACCGCGATGTTGTAGGCGGCCTCCTCGCTCTTGCCCGCCAAAAGAAGGTCGTTATACTTCTCCGTCAGGTTCTGCAGCATCTCCTCCTTGAGCTCGACCGCGCGCACCGTGTCGGGCGCGCTTTCGAACAGCGATTCGACGTAGTTTCTAAGCTTGTCGCTCATTGGATTCTTCTTCTCCTCCCGATACCAATTTGTCGATCAGCGCTTGCGCCGTCTTCCATTCCTTCCTGCGCAGCCGGTAGGATTCCCGGCCAAGGTCGGTAATTGAGTAATACCGCCGCCTTGCGCCCGTCGTCTCGTCGCCCCAGTAGGACAGGATGCAGCCCTCGTCCTCGAGCCGGCGAAACGCCGTGTACAGCGTTGCCTCCTTGAGTTCAAACCTGCCTCCGCTCATGCCGAGGATGGCCTTGTTGATCATGTAGCCATAGTTGTCGCCCTTCATCAGCTGCGCAAGGATGATGGTCTCCGTATTCCCTCGAATCAGATCCGATGCAACGGACATGACGCACCTCCTTCACTGTTTGAGTATATTCTATTATATAGTACCTCGCCTGTCAATGTACTTCTAAAAAATATATTCCGCAGATTTCGAAGTAAGTCCGTTTCTATAAACTGTCTGTTTCAGGGACGGGCGGACGGCGGAGCATCCTTTTGTCCGCTTTGTTTTGCCCCCGTTACGGCAAAGCGCCCCGAACCTTGCCGGGGCGCGGATCTCTTGGCTTAATGGCACATCGCGCCGGCGCCGACGCTCAATTCAGCCGCGTACAGCGCGCCTGATTGCCCTCGTGTTCCACGCGGTAGAGCGCATACTGTGCCGCCTCAATCGAAGACGCTGCGAGAAGCGCCCGCGCGCGGGCAAGATTTTCCCCGGAGACGCGCAGCGATATGCCGCAGCCCGCCGTGATCGCGCGCAGCGTGGGCATCACAGCCGCGTCGATCTCGCTAAGCAGCCGCGCCGCGGCAAGCGCCGCGTGCGTGGATTCAAACGCGAAAACATAGTAATCCGGGCGCGTCACAGCGCGATGACCTTGCCCGCGGCCTGCATCACGCCCAATATCTCATACATGTTACTGACCCGCCCGGCTTGCAGACGATCGCTCAGGCCGTAGAAATCGAGGCACGTACCGCAGGCAAGCACGCTTACGCCCCGATCGATCAGCGTGTTGAGGCTCTCGATAATCTGCCGTTCGCCGCCCGCCGGCAGCCTGACGCCGCCGTTGATAAACAGCACGTGCGTTGGGAGCGACTCCCCCTGCGCAAGCGTGTAGAGCGCCATCTTCATCAGGTTGCGCCCCAGCGTTTCGTCTCCCGCGCCGACAGACTCCTTGCCGATGAACACGACGTAATCCGAACCGGCCGGCGCGCGGCAGTCCGGCTCCGCCTCGACGATCGCGCAATCCGCCTGGTGAAAGCGCACCTCAAACGTCCCGCCGCTTTGGCCGGACTCGACGCACAGCCCCATGCTCGCGCCAAGACGCGTCAGGTTCTCCACCGCGGCCGCGCTGTCCACGGCGACGGTCAATTCGCGGCAGCCGCCGTCAAGCTGCTTCTTTGCGAGAATCACCGGCTGCGGGCACACAAGCCCCCTTGCATCAAGACGCATCCTGTTCTATCTCCTTTTATGCTTCATCTTGCAGCGTTTCGGCCCATCGCCATACGCCGCAAGATCAGTATACGCCGTTTTCTGCCGCGGCAAAAGTACGAATCTCGCGCGCGAAAACGCCCCCGCACTCGTGCGGGGGCGCGATACCCAAGTAGGTCTTTTACAGCAGGTTGAGGCTGGTCTCCGGATCAAAGAGGTGCGCGAGCGCCCCGTCGAATGTGAACATAACCTCATCGCCGAAATGGAACCCCAAGCGGTGCTCCGCCTGCAGGTCGGTCGTTGCGATGCGCATGATGCAGGATTTGCCAAGCGTGGTCACGTGCACATAGACTTCGCTGCCCATCATCTCGGAGACGTCAACCTTCGCGTGAATGACGTCTTTGCCCGCCGCGTCGGCAAGCTCGATGTGCTCGGGGCGAATGCCGAGTATGATATTTTGCGGCTGCACGCCCTTTGCCTTAAGCGCCTGCTGCTTCTCCTCCGGCAGGGCGACGCTCGCCTCGCCAAGGCGGACGACATACCTGCCGCCTTCGAGGGCAAGCTCCGCGTCGAAGAAGTTCATCTGCGGCGTGCCGATGAATCCCGCGACAAAAAGGTTGGCCGGGTGGTCGAACACCATCTGCGGCGTGCCGATCTGCTGAATAAAGCCGTCCTTCATGATGACGATGCGATCTCCAAGGGTCATGGCCTCGGTCTGATCGTGGGTAACGTAGACGAACGTGGTATTGACCGTTTGGCGCAGCTTGATGAGCTCCGCGCGCATCTGGTTGCGCAGCTTTGCGTCGAGGTTTGAAAGCGGCTCGTCCATGAGGAAGACCTGGGGCTTGCGGACGATCGCGCGGCCGATGGCGACGCGCTGCCTTTGCCCGCCCGAGAGCGCCTTGGGCTTGCGGCCGAGGTACTCCGTAATGCCGAGGATCTCCGCCGCCTCCTTGACCTTGGCGTCGATCTGCGCCTTGGGAAGCTTGCGCAGCTTGAGCCCGAACGCCATGTTTTCGTACACGGTCATGTGCGGATAGAGCGCGTAGTTCTGGA
>CAYMSL010000059.1:0-317 GCA_964393095.1 uncultured Oscillospiraceae bacterium
GCCCGATCCTCTGGCGCAAGGTGCGAAAGGGGCTTTCCGCGGGGCGCGTGCAGTCGGTCGCCACGCGCATCCTTTGCGATCGCGAGCTTGAGATACGCGCTTTCGTGCCCGAGGAATATTGGACGATCACGGCAAAGCTGCGCGACGGCTCCGGCAAGAAGACCTTTGAGGCCCGGTATTACGGCGAAGGGGGCAAAAAGCGCGACCTGCACACCGAGGCGGAGACGCTTGAGGTGATGGGCCGCATCGAAGGCAGGCCCTTTGACGTTACAGAGATCAAAAACGGCGAAAAATCGCGCCACGCGGTGCCGCCGTTT
>CAYMSL010000059.1:327-6912 GCA_964393095.1 uncultured Oscillospiraceae bacterium
CCGTTTACCACGAGCAGCCTTCAGCAGGAGGCCTCGCGCAAGCTCGGCTTTACGACAAAGCGCACGATGATGATCGCCCAGCAGCTCTACGAGGGCGTGGAGCTTGGCGGCAAGGGCGCGGTGGGCCTGATCTCCTATATCCGCACCGACTCGGTGCGTGTCGCCGCCGAGGCGCAGCAGGCGGCGCGCGCGTTCGTTCTGCAGCGCTACGGCGAACGATACCTGCCCGAGAAGCCCAACTTCTACAAGGGCCGCGCGGGCGCGCAGGACGCGCATGAAGCGATACGCCCCACGGGCGTGGAAAACGAGCCTGCGCTCGTTAAGGACTGCCTTTCGAGCGAGCAGTACCGGCTCTACAAGCTCATCTACGAGCGCTTCCTCGCGAGCCAGATGAGCGACGCGCTCTACGCCACCTCCGCCGCCACGCTCGACTGCGCGGGGGCGACGTTCAAGGCAAACGGCATCCGTACGCTCTTCGACGGCTTTACCGTCATCTACACCGAGGGCCGCGACGAGGCGCAGGAGAAGGAGACGGTTCTGCCCGAGCTTGCAAGCGGCAAGCACTGCAGGGCGGAGAAGATCGACAGCGAGCAGAAATTTACCCAGCCGCCGTTGCGTTACACCGAGGCGACGCTCGTAAAAGCGCTCGAGGAGAAAGGCATCGGCCGCCCGAGCACCTATTCGCCGACGATCTCGACGATCATCGAGCGCGGGTATGTCGCGCGCGAGAAGAAGCAGCTTGTGCCGACCGAACTCGGCTTTGTGGTCAACCGCTTCATGCTCGAAAACTTCAGCGAGATCGTAGACGTGCAGTTTACCGCCATGATGGAGACGCAGCTCGACGAGGTCGAGGAGGACAAGATCGGCTGGGCGGACGTGCTCTCGCGCTTCTACACGCCCTTCCACGGCAAGGTTGAGGTCGCGCTTGAGAAAGCCCCGCCCGAGAAGATTCCGGACGAGGTTTCGGACGTGCAGTGCGACAAGTGCGGCGCCATGATGGTCTATAAAACGGGGCGCTTCGGGCGCTTCCTCGCCTGCCCGAATTTTCCCACGTGCCGCAACACGAAGGCCATCGTCGAGAAGATCGGCGTTGCCTGTCCCAAGTGCGGCGCGGATCTGATCAAGCGCAAGAGCAAGCGCGGCAAGGCGTTTTACGGCTGCGAGCGCTATCCGGAGTGCGACTTCGTCTCCTGGGATAAGCCGACGAAGACCGCCTGCCCCCAGTGCGGCGGCATGATGGTGCAGAAGATCGGCCAAAACGGCAGCTATGTCGCCTGCATGGATAAAGCCTGCGGCCATATCCTGCGCAACGTGAAGCGCAAAAAGGACTCCGAGGAGGAAGGCGAAGCCTGATGGCGCATGCGCGCGTCACAATCGCGGGCGCGGGGCTTGCCGGCTGCGAGGCGGCGTATCAGCTGGCCGAGCGCGGCATACCCGTCGACCTGTGCGATATGAAGCCGCACAAGAGATCGCCCGCGCACGCAAGCGACGCGCTCTGCGAGCTCGTGTGCAGCAACTCGTTGCGATCCGACCGCGTGGAAAACGCCGTAGGCCTGCTCAAGGCCGAGATGCGGCTGCTCGGTTCGCTCGTGCTGCGCGTTGCCGACGAAACACGCGTGCCGGCGGGCGGGGCGCTGGCGGTCGACCGCGAGGGGTTTTCGCGGTGCGTGAGCGAGATCGTTCGATCGCATCCAAACATTTCCGTGCGCGAGGAGGAGATCGTTTCGATCCCCGATTCGCCGGCGATCATCGCAACCGGGCCGCTTACAAGCGGCGCGCTCGCCGCATCGATCGAAACCCTTGTCGGGGAATCGCTGCACTTCTACGACGCCGCCGCGCCGATCGTTTTCTACGATTCGCTCGACCACGAGAAGATCTTCCGCGCCTCACGCTACGGGCGCGGCGAGGACTACCTCAACTGCCCCATGACACGCGAGGAGTATTTTGCCTTTCACCGCGCGCTGATTACGGCCGAGACCGCGGCGCTGCATTCCTTTGAAACGCCGCATGTGTTCGAGGGATGCATGCCCGTCGAGGTCATGGCAAAGCGCGGCGAGCTTGCGCTCTGCTACGGCCCGCTCAAGCCCGTGGGACTCTCGTTCGGGGAGAAAAAGCCGTTCGCGGTCGTGCAGCTAAGGCAGGACGACCGGGATGGGCGGCTGTGGAACATCGTGGGCTTCCAGACGAACCTCAAGTTTAGCGAGCAGCGGCGCGTGTTCGGCCTGATTCCCGGACTCGAACACGCGGAGTACGCGCGCTACGGCGTGATGCACCGCAATACGTTTTTGCGTGCGCCCGGGCAGCTCGGCTGCGACTACCGCTTTCTTGCGCGCGAGGGCCTCTACTTCGCCGGGCAGATTACGGGCGTCGAGGGATATGTCGAATCCGCCGCGAGCGGACTTGTCGCCGCGCTGTCGCTCGGCCGCGCGCTCGACGGCCTGCCGCCGGTCGATTTCCCCGCGCGCACCGCCATCGGCGCGCTCGGGCACTATGTATCCGAATACGCCGGGGCGGATTTTCAGCCGATGAACGTGACGTTCGGCATCATGGAGGGTTTACCGGAGCGCGTGCGCAACAAGCGCGAGCGGTATGAACAAATCGCCCGGCGCGCGCTCGAAACCGTGGAAGAAATCGTGAAAGAATTGAAAACGAATTGCTGAAATCGGGCGTTTATGCCCGCTTTGTGTTACTATGATAAAAATACGGCAATCATGGATGTAACCGGCGCGGGAAAAACGCCGCGCGGCCCATTTGTAGATGCCGAAGGAGGATTTGTGGAACTCAGGGGAACGACCATTCTGGCGGTCAAAAAGGACGGCAGATGCGCTGTTGCGGGCGACGGCCAGGTGACGATGAGCGAGTCGGTCATCATGAAGGCGACGGCCCATAAAGTGCGGCGGCTCTACCATGATCAGGTGGTCGTGGGCTTTGCCGGATCGGTGGCGGACGCCTTTTCGCTCTGCGAGCGCTTTGAGCAGAAGCTCGAGCAGTACGGCGGCAACCTCACGCGCGCTGCGGTATCGCTCGCGCAGGACTGGCGCAGCGATAAGATCATGCGCAAGCTCGAGGCGCTGCTTATCGTAGCCAACAAGGACGAATTGCTGATCGTCTCCGGCACGGGCGAGGTCATCGACCCGGACGACGGGGTCGCGGCCATCGGCTCGGGCGGCATGTATGCGCTTGCCGCGGCGCGCGCGCTCAAGAACAACACGGATTTTTCCGCGCGCGAGATCGCTGCGAAATCGCTCGCCATCGCGAGTGAAATCTGCGTGTTTACCAACGGCAACATCGTGCTCGAGGAGGTCTGACGCCATGCTGACCCCAAGGGAGATCGTCGAAGCGCTCGATAAATACATCGTGGGACAGGATCGCGCAAAGCGCGCCGTGGCGGTGGCGCTGCGCAACCGCTATCGCAGAAGCTGCCTTTCCGAGGAGCTGCGCGAGGAGATTACGCCGAAGAACATCATCATGATCGGGCCTACGGGCGTGGGCAAGACGGAGATCGCGCGGCGGCTTGCGAAGCTTGTCGACGCGCCGTTTATCAAGGTGGAGGCCACAAAGTACACCGAGGTCGGCTATGTCGGCCGCGACGTCGAGTCGATGGTACGCGACCTCGTCGGCGCCGCCATCCGCATCTGCCTGAACCGCCGCATGGACGACGTACGGCTTGTCGCCGAGGCGGCGGCGGAGCAGGCGCTGGCGGATCTTTTGCTGCCGGGCGCGAAGCGCCGCGAGCGCAAAAGCGCAAATCCGCTCCAGATGCTGCTCTCCGCCGGCCAGCCGCCGCAGCAGGAGCCGGAACCCTCCGAGGAAGAGAAGGCGCGGCATCGCTCCGAGCGCGAGCGGGTGCTCGCCGACCTGCGCGCGGGCCGGCTTGAAAACGAGCTGGTCGAGGTGGAGGTGGAGGAGCAGTCCGGCGCGAACGACGCGATGTTCGCCGCGGGCATCGACCTCAACCTTGGCGAGATGTTCGGCGATCTTTTGCCAAAGAAGACCAAGCGCCGCAAGCTCCCCGTGCGCGAGGCGCGGCGCGTGCTTGTGCAGCAGGAGTCCGAGAAGCGCATCGACATGGACGACGTCAACCGCGAGGCGCTGCAGAGCGCCGAGCAGAACGGCATCATCTTTATCGACGAGATCGACAAGATCGCGGGCAGCGAGCGCGTGGGCGGGCCGGATGTGTCCCGCGAGGGCGTGCAGCGCGACATTTTGCCGATCATCGAGGGCTGCGTGGTGTCGACGAAGTACGGCCCGGTCAAGACGGACTATATGCTCTTCATTGCGGCGGGCGCGTTCCATACGGCGAAGGTCAGCGACCTGATACCGGAGCTGCAGGGGCGTTTTCCGATCCGCGTCAAGCTTGACGACCTCACGCGCGAGGACTTCGAGCGAATCCTCACCCAGCCGGAGAACGCTGTGACAAAGCAATATACGGCGCTGCTTTCCGCGGACCGGGTTCGTCTCTCGTTTACGGCGGACGCGCTCGGCGCGATCGCGCGCTACGCCTGGTATGCCAACGAAAACACCGAGAACATCGGCGCGCGGCGGCTGCATACGGTGATGGAAAACCTGCTCGACGACATCTCGTTTAACGCGAGCGGCCAGCATCCCGAGATCGATCTTGTGATCGACGCGGCGTATGTAGACGAGCATATCGGCGAGGAATTTCACGAGGATGATATACATAAGTATATCCTGTGACGAAGCTGTAACGGCCAAACGCGCTGCGAAGGGAGAAAACGATTGCATAGATGGACGGCGATTCGGGCCATCATCGGCATGTTCATAGCGATGCTCGGCACCCTTCTTTTCGGCTGCGCCGAAGCGGAGGTGCAGCGGGTTTCGCTTGCGCTCGCCACGCCCTCGCCCGCGCCCGAGATCGTTACCCTGAGCGAGCCGGCTGCGGACGCGGTCCCGCAAAAGCGGTATTCGATTGAGGTCGTCGCGCCGGGCGCCGCCAAAGCGGAGTCGGACACGGTGCTGACGCTGCAGTTCGCGCTGACCCCCACGCCGTCGCCCGTGCTGACGCCGACCCCGTCGCCCACCGCAACCCCGACCGCGGAACCGACGCTTGCGCCCACCGCGACCCCGACCGAGGAGCCGACCCCCGCGGCCACGGCCAAGCCGACCGCAAAGCCGACCGCCAAGCCCACCGCAAAGCCCACGGCGAAACCTACGGCAAAAGCGACCGCAACCCCCAAGCCGACGGCTGCCCCGACCGAGGCGCCGACCGACGCGCCGACGAGCGAGCCGACCAGCGCGCCGACCAGTGCGCCGACGAGCGCGCCGACGCCGCCGCCGGACACCGGCGGCGGATCGGGCGGCTATAGCGACTATGATCTCGACCTTGCGGCGCGCGTGGCCTACTTTGAGTCCGGCAAGACCGAGGAGGGTTACCGTGCGGTGCTCTGCGTCGTGCTCAACCGCGTCGAGTCGAGCAAGTGGCCGGATACGGTCGCGAAGGTTATCTATCAGAAAAGTCAGTTTACGGTCATCGGTCGCAGCGATTTTCTGACAAAGTCGATCCCGAGCGCGGTCTATGACTATGCGGAGGACGTATTCAACAACAACAACCGGCTGCTGCCGGCCAAGGTTATGTCCTTTCGCAGCGGGCACGAGGACAAGACATGGGGCAGCCGCACCTACTACGGAACCTACGGCGGCAACGATTTTTACTATTGACGCCGGCAAAACCGATATATAAAAAATGGAGAATTACCCAAACATATGGCAAGTAAACTAAAGATTATTCCGCTCGGCGGCGTCGGCGAGATCGGAAAAAACATGACCGTGCTGGAGTACGGCAACGACATGGTCGTTGTCGACTGCGGCCTGATCTTCCCGGACGAGGAGATGCCGGGCATCGACGTCGTGATACCGGATATGACATACCTGCGCGAAAACCGCCAGAAGCTGCGCGGTTTTCTGATCACCCACGGGCACGAGGATCACATTGGCGCGCTTCCCTATGCGCTCAAGGAGTTCGATACGCCCGTATATGGGACGAGCTTTACCGTAGCGCTCATCGAGCATAAGCTCGACGAGGCGCGCGTAACCGGCCGCAAGCTTGTGAGCGTCAAACCGGGCGATCGCGTGGAACTCGGGTGCTTTAAGGTGGAGTTCATCAAGACCGGCCACTCGATCGCGGGCGCGGTGGCGCTTGCCATCAACACGCCGATCGGCACGGTGATTCATACGGGAGACTTCAAGGTGGACTTTACACCGATCGACGGCGAGCCCATCGACATCAACCGCTTTGCCTACTACGGCTCACGCGGCGTGCTCGCGCTTTTAAGCGACAGCACGAACATCGAGCGCAGCGGCTATACCCAGTCCGAACAGGAGATCGGCAAGGCTTTCGAACACATCTTCGACGAGGCGAAGGGCCGTGTGATCGTGGCGTCGTTTGCCTCGAACGTATACCGCATCCAGCAGGTGGCGGACGTGGCCATCGCGCATGGGCGCGTGCTGTGTTTCCAGGGGCGCAGCATGGAGCAGATCGTGCAGATCGCCATGAAGCTCGGCTACCTTAGGATGCCTGCGGATCACGTCGTCAAGGTCGACCAGCTCAAGCGCTACCGGGACGAC
>CAYMSL010000059.1:6922-8438 GCA_964393095.1 uncultured Oscillospiraceae bacterium
GTCTGCGTCATTACCACCGGCAGCCAGGGCGAACCCATGAGCGGGCTGTTTCGCATGGCGACGTCCACGCACAAGCTCAACGTCGGCAAGGGCGATACGGTGATCATATCCGCTTCAGCCATACCGGGCAACGAGCGCGGCGTGTCGCGCGTGATCAACCAGCTCTTTCAAAAGGGCGCGGTGGTCGTGTATGATCGCATGGCGGACGTGCATGTCTCCGGCCACGCCTGCCGCGAGGAACTGCGGCTCATGATGGAGCTGACAAAGCCCAGGTTCTTCATCCCCGTACACGGGGAATACCGGCACCTGTTTATGCACGGGCAGCTTGCCGAGGAGATGGGCATCCACCCGGAGAACGTGTTTGTTGCCGACTGCGGCAGCGTCGTCGAGCTTACCGTCAAGCGCGGCCGCATGGAGGAGAGCGTCACGGCCGGCAGCGTGATGGTCGACGGCATCGGCGATATCGACGACGTGGTGCTCAAGGATCGCAAGACCCTCGCCCAGGACGGCCTTGTGGTGGCCGTGCTGACGATCGACAGCGAGACGGGGCGCATGCTTGCCCCGCCGGAGATCGTCTCGCGCGGGTTTGTGTACATGCGCGACTCCGAGGAGCTCATCACGGAGACGAAGGCCATGCTGATCAGCGAGACGCGTAAGTTCGAAGGCGCGGAACGCGGCGAGTACTCCGGCATCAAAAACGGCGTACGCAGCGCGCTGAAAACCTTCCTCAAGAGCAAGACCAAGCGCACGCCGATCATCGTGCCGATCGTCATCGAAATCTGAAAGGGCGAAGCAAATGGTCTACGATACGGCAAAGCGGCTCGCCGGGGAGTTGAAGGCGAGCGAGGAATACGTTTCTTATGCCGAGGCGCGGGAGCGTGCAACCGCCAACGAGTCCACGCGCGCTCTGCTTAGCGAATACGCGCGGCTGCAGCTTCGCGCACAGGCCGCCGCCGTGTCCGGCAGACGGGATGACGAGGCCATGCAGAAGCTGCAAAAGCTCGGCGAGCTTTTGCAGTTCGACAGCGACGCCGCGGCTTGCTTAATGGCCGAATACCGCCTCAAGCAGATGCTGGGCGACGTATACCGCATCCTTGCCGAGGCGGTCGATATCGACCTTGGCGCGCTCGAGGCATAGAAAGATGAAAGCGAAAGGATTGCCATGACGATGCGAACGGAATCCGATCAGCTCAAAAACCGCAGGCAGCGCAAGCTCATGCGCACATGGCGTGCGCTTCGCCCCGCCGCCGTGCTGGGCATAAGCGTGATGCTCGTGTTTTTCATCGCGCGCGCGGGCGTAAACTACGTACTCTCAAACTACATCAATCCCGTGGATAAAAACGATGCCACGCCCATCGCGCTTACGGTGCCGGCCTCCTCGTCGGCAAGCAGCATCGCGCGCATGCTCTACACCGCCTGCGGTGCGGAAAACGACGGCCTGATCAAGAGCGTGGCGGCGTTTAAGGTGTATGTCGACTTTGTGGGCAAGGCCAACAGCCTCAAGGCTGGCACCTAT
>CAYMSL010000059.1:8448-10985 GCA_964393095.1 uncultured Oscillospiraceae bacterium
CCTATGTTTTGAGCAAGAACATGAGCGTGAAGCAGATTGTAGACGTCATGTGCGAGGGCAACCCACCCAAGGCGACGGTCAAGTTTACGATCCCCGAAGGCTATACGATCTCCGCGATCGCTCAGGTGCTTGTGGATAAGGCGCTCATCGGCAGCCAGAGCGAGCTCTACGGCGCGGCGGAGGACGGCGCGTCGTTTACGAACTTCGCCTTCGTATCGGACGTGCTCGCCACGCCCGACTTCATCGCGCGCCAGTACGCGCTCGAGGGGTATCTGTTCCCCGACACCTACGAGGTCTACGTCGACGCGAGCGTCGAGACGATCCTCATCAAGATGCTCAACCGCTTCAACGAGGTCTACTCCGAGGAGTACGCCGCGCGCGCGGAGGAGCTGGGCATGACGCTTGACGAGGTGGTCACGCTCGCCTCGCTCATCGAACGCGAGGCGCAGGCGCCCGGCGACTTTGCCAAGGTTTCGGCCGTGTTCCAGAACCGGCTGCGGGATAAGCAGCCGCTGCAGTCGTGCGCGAGCCTTTCCTACGTGCTCGGGGTGACGAAGTATACCTTCACCGAGTCCGAGCGGGCGATCGATTCGCTCTTTAACACCTATCTCTACAGCGGCCTGCCCGTGGGACCCGTGAGCAACCCCGGTAAGGCGGCCATCGAGGCGGCGCTCTATCCGAACGAGGATTTCCTCGAGGAGGGCTATCTGTTCTTCTGCAACCAGAACCCCGCCGTAACGCACGAGCTGGTCTTTGCCAAGACCTATGAGGAGCATCAGGAGAACGTACGCAAATACCAGCAGTACTGGGGCTAAGCACACCGTGTTCGGATATTTATGGCCTGTTTAACGCACCGCCGAAGCCGCTTTTTCGGCAAGCGCTTTTCGCCAATCGCCCCATGAACTTCCGGGCGCCGCCTTTTAAGGCGGCGCTTTGCTCATGCCCGCGCGCCTGAGCGGGCGTGAAGCGCCGCGGCGCACAAGCCCTGCGCGTGGCATAGGACAACGCAAAGAGCGCATAGCATTTTCCATCGAAACATGTCGGGCGGGAGGTGCGAAGTGGAGCTGCTGCAATGGTTCGGCGACCTGATTTTCTGGGTGGCGTACGTCAACGCGGCGGGCTCGTTTCCCGAGCCGCTATCGGCGGCGGAGGAGCGCCAATGCATCGAGCGCATGGCGCAGGGCGATCTTTCCGCGCGCGAGACGCTCATCGAGCACAACCTGCGGCTTGTTGCGCACATCGCGCGCAAATACGCCAAGGCCGGGCGCGACTGCGACGACCTCATCTCGATCGGCGCGATCGGGCTCATCAAGGCCGTAACGACGTACGACCCGACAAAGGGCGTGGCGCTTTCAAGCTACGCGAGCCGCTGCGTGGAAAACGAAATCCTCATGAGCATCCGCGTCGAACGCAAGCAGGTTTCTGAGGTGTCGTTTTCCGAGTCCATCGGCATGGACAACGACGGCAACGATATCTCGCTTTGCGATATCCTCGGCACCGATCCCGATACGGTCTTTATGGAGGTGGGCCGCCGCCTCGAAGTCGAGCGCATTCAGCGGGCGATGATGGAAAATCTGACGCGGCGCGAGCGCATCGTCGTCGAACTGCGCTTTGGCATGCGCGGCGGGTATCGCATGACGCAGCGCGAGATCGCAAAGCTGCTCGGCATCTCGCGTTCCTACATTTCCCGCATCGAGAAAAAGGCGCTCCAGAAGCTCTCAAGCGCGCTCGCACGCAAGGGCGACTAAAGCCGCGGTCCGCGCGGACAGGCAAGGCGCGCCGAGAGCGCCCGGACAAGCCGCTCCCGCGGATAAAAAACGCGCCGCCGCCGCCGTTTGCGGCAATCCTTCAAATTTCGCGGCGGATACGGGGGAAATCTGCAATCGATCTTGTTGAATCGCATTGCGATATGGTAGAATAACCAACATGGAAGAACGCATGATCAATCTGCGCGCGCGCATGCGGCAGGGCGGGTTCGACGCCGCGCTGCTCACAAGCGGCGTAAACATTCGCTACTATTCGGGTTTTACGAGCGTGGACGGCACGGTGCTGGTAACGCAAAAGGGCGTCTACCTCGTGACCGACTTCCGCTATACGATCCAGGCCAAGGCGGAGACGGCGGGCCGCGCCCTGGTGTTTGAAGAGCCCTATGCCGCCCAGCTTGCGCGCGTGCGCGGCCTGCTTGAGCAGGACGGCTGCAAGCGCTGCGGTTATGAGCAGGACAGCCTTACCGTCGGCGCGTTCCGGCAGTACGAACCGTTCCCCGTGGAGTGGGTGCCGTTTGGCGCCGAGATCGCGCGCGGGCGGCTCTATAAGTCGGAAGAGGAGATCGCCTCCCTGCAGGCGGCTCAGCGCATCGCGGACGCGTCCTACCTCGAGTGGATCGGGCGCATCGGCCCCGGTATGACGGAGCTTGAGGCGGCGGCGGAGCTCAACTATGTGTGCGCAAAGAACGGCAGCGAGGGCGCGTCGTTCGACCCCATCGTCGCGGGCGGCCCAAACGCGGCGATGTGCCACGCGGTGCCGGGCGGGCGCAG
>CAYMSL010000060.1:0-7404 GCA_964393095.1 uncultured Oscillospiraceae bacterium
ATGCGCTTACGGGCGCGAGGCGGTAACGGGCGGAAAAAACGAGCCGGGCTTGCGCCCGGCTCGTCTGTGTTTTGGGTGTCCCTATTTAAAGAGGATCGACACGGATTTGTAGAATTCCAGATCGACCTCTTTGCGCTCGGTGACGGCCTTGTCAAGGTCGGCTTTGACGACCTTGGTGCCCTGCAAGGCGACCATATTGCCATAATCCTTTGAGACCACAAGCTCGCCCGCCTTAAAGCCAAGGCGCGCGCCAAGCACGCGGTCGAAGCAGGAGGGAGAGCCGCCGCGCTGGATGTGGCCGAGTACGACCGAGCGGCACTCGAAGTATTTGCGCTTTTCATCGAGCGCGGTATCCGCGCGCATGGCCTTCTCGATGCGGCTTGCGAGCGTCTTGGCGATCTCCTTTTCAAGCAGCAGCTTGTTGCCGAACGCGTCGAGGCCGAGGCTTTCCTCGATTTCGTCCTTAAGCTTGAAACCCTCGGCGACGGCGATGATCGTGTGGCGCTCGCCCTTGATGTAGCGGCTGCGGATGACCTGCATGATCTCGTCGAACGTCTTCGGGAATTCCGGTATCAAAATCAGGTGCGCGTCGGCCGCGAGGCCCGCCTGTACGGCGATCCAGCCCGTGTGCCGGCCCATGCACTCGACCACGATGCAGCGCGCGTGTGAGGCGGCGGTGGTGTGCAGACGGTCGATGCACTCCATCGCGATGTTGCTTGCGGTGTCGAAGCCGAAGGTATAATCGGTGCAGGAGAGGTCGTTGTCGATCGTTTTCGGCACGCCGATCATGTTCATGCCCATCTTGCTAAGCTTGTTGGCTACGCCGAGCGTGTCGTCGCCGCCGATGGCGACAAGCCCCTCAAGACCGAGGCTTTCGAGGGTTTTACGCACGCGCTCCGGGCCGTTTTCTTCCTTCATCACGTTCGTGCGCGAGCTTTCGAGTATCGTGCCGCCCTGCGTCTGCAGGCCCTCGACGTTCTTAAGCGTGATCCAGCGCCCTTCTCCGGTCAGCGCGCCGCGCCAGCCGGCCGAGAAGCCATAGACCTCGATGCCGTTAGCGGCGCATTCCTCGACCACGCCGCGGATGACGGCGTTGAGACCCGGGCAGTCTCCGCCGCCCGTCAGAATACCGATTTTTCTCATATGTGATTTCCTCCTAGATTATATCGCCAAGCACACGTTCAACCGCTTCGGCGATCGATTCGATGCTCTTGAGCCTGCCTTGTTCCATACAGGGAACGAGCCGCACGTTGTCGAGCCGCGCCGCGTATTCGACGTACTTTTCCCGCGCGCGCCGCTGGATGTCCGGCAGCGATTCGTAGACGTCCCGGCAGCTTCCCACGTACGCACGGAACCCCTTTTTTCCGACGTTTTCCGCCGCGAGTTCCGGGTTCATATCGAGCACGACGTAAATGTCCGGCTGCGGCAGATGGAGGTGCCCGTGTTCAAGCTCGAGCACATAGTCGAGCAGGTCGGGGGAGCCGAGGTCGCGCTCGCGGATGCTTTGGTAAACGGCGTTGCTTAGCACGTAGCGGTTGATCAGCAGCACGTCAAAGCCGGAATAGTCGAGCGCGCGAAACGCTTCAAAGCGGTCCATCGCGAACCAGAGCGCCATGGATTTGCCGTCGACGTCGCTGGCCTTTACGCCGTCTTTACCCGAGAGCAGGCGGCCCACCTGCGCGCCGAAGAACGAGTCGTACACCGGAAACGAGAGGGGCATTACGGTAAGATCGCGCGCGACGAGCCGCTGCAAAAGCAGCTGCGCCTGCGTGGTCTTGCCGGTGCCGTCGATTCCCTCAAGGGCGATGATCTTCGTCATAGCGAGCCCTTTTGGATGCGCTCCATGGCCTCTATCGTATTCTCCCGCGTGGCGAATGCGGTCATGCGGAAAAACCCTTCGCCCGCCGCGCCGAAGCCCGCGCCCGGCGTGCCGATGATGTGATGGCCCGCGAGCAGTTCGTCAAAGAAGCGCCAGCTCTCGCCGTGCGGCACCTTGAGCCAGATGTAGGGCGCGTTGACGCCGCCGTAGACCGTGTAGCCGGCTTTGGACAACCCCTCGCGGATGATGCGCGCGTTTTCCATATAGTCCGCGACGACAGCCATGATCTCGGCGTTGCCCCGCGGGCTGTAGGCCGCCTCGGCCCCGCGCTGGGTGATGTAGGATACGCCGTTGAACTTGGTCGAGACGCGCCGCGCCCAGAGATCGCGCAGGGAAACCTCGTTGCCGAACGTGTCCCGCGCCCGGACGGCCCTGGGCACGACGGTGTACGCGCAGCGCGTACCCGTAAAGCCCGCGGTCTTGGACATCGAGCGAAACTCGATGGCGCACTCTTTCGCGCCGTCGATCTCGTAGATGCTGTGCGGCTTATCCGGCTCCGAGATGTAGGATTCGTAGGCGGAATCGTAGAGCAGAAGCGCCCCGCGTTCACGCGCGTAGTCGACAAAGCGCTTTAGCTGCGCGTGCGTAAGCGTCATGCCGGTGGGATTGTTTGGAAAGCAGAGGTAGAGCACATCGGCTTGCTGCGCCGGCGGTTCGGGCACAAAGCCGTTCTCCGCGCGGCAGGGCATGTAGACGATGCGCTCGTAGCAGCCTTCGTCCGCGTCGAACGCGCCGGCTCGCCCGGCCATGACGTTTGTGTCGACATAGACGGGGTAGACGGGATCCATGACGGCCACAACGGTATCGGCGTTAAAGAGCTCCTGAATGTTGCCGACGTCGCATTTGGCCCCGTCGGAGACGAAGATCTCGTCGAGTTCGAGCGAAACGCCGCGCGCGGCATAGTCGCGCCTTAAAATCGCCTCGCGCAGGAAGTCGTAGCCGAAATCCGGGCCGTAGCCGTGGAAGGTTTCCGCGCGGGACATATCGTCCACGGCCTTGTGCATGGCCTCGATTACGGCGGGCACGAGCGGGCGCGTGACGTCGCCGATGCCCATGCGAATGAGCTTCGCGTCCGGGTGCGCCTTGGCGTAGGCGGCGGCGCGCTTGCCTACCTCGTAAAAAAGGTAGTTGCCGCGCAAGCGGGAGTAATACCCGTTGGCAGTAAACATCCGCAACCTCCCCCATTATCAAAAAATCAATGCATTATACCATGTTGTCGAATATGCGCGCAAGCATTCGCTGCGGCGTAAAAGCGTGGAGCCAAACGCGCTTTTTTAACGCGCCGCGGCCGGGAAGGGACGGATTGCTGTGCCGGCGGCGGTATGCGCGCGCTTCCTTTGCGTCTTGCCACGCCTGGCGCGGAGACGCGCTGGCTGCACATGGCGGGGCGCACGGCGAGACCGGTAAAAAAAATCTTGCAAATTCTTTACGCCGCACTCCCGGAATGACAAAATGCCACGGCCGCGCGTTTCGAATTCATTCGCTTTATCGTTCTCCACATCCATAAAATTCCCCGCCGGATTTTCTCTGCCAGGCTAAAAACCCCGTTTCTTCACCGGTACGCATCCTCCACATCCCGAGGATTCATCGCCTCGCGTTCTTTACGGCGAGCGCGGCGCGGAAGCGGTCTTTGTCTAAACAGAGCGGGCCATGCGCGGAAAGACGGCGTCGAATCCGGTTTTTTCGCAAGGACGAGTCGCTATACTGGTCGTACTGGTCGATGGAGGCCGATGCCGATGGAGGAAAAACCAAGGAAAAGAAGCCGCGTAGGGTCGTATTTTAGGCGCCCGGCGTTTCGCGTGGAACTGTTGACGCTTGCGGTAGGGGTGATGATGGGCCGCATCACGATGCTCAACGGCATCGCGCCGTTCGGCATCGCGTTTCTCGCCGCCTGCGGCATGTCGGGACTCAACGTGCATTACGCGATCGTCGGCACGCTTGCGGGGGCGGCGTTTTTGCAGGGCAGTCCGCATTTCCATTCGCTGTGCGTGTGCGCGCTGTTCTATGCGCTGCTAATGATCTGGAGCCGCTGGAAGCGCGGAGCGGGGCGCTTCGACAAATTGATCCTGCTTTTTTTGGCGCAGATTGCCCTGATGCCCGTGTTCTTTCGCAACGGGCTTGAGGCGGTTTTGCAGGGATTGATCTCGATGGGCGTATCGGCGCTTGCGGCGCTCGTTGTACACAACGCGACAAAGACGCTTTTGCAGCTCGACGTGAGGCATGTGCTCAGCGACGGCGAGCAACTCAGCATCAGCGCGCTGTTCGGGCTGGCGCTCCTAAGCGTAACCGACCTTGGCGCGTTTGGCTTCTCCCTGCCGGTGGCGCTGCTTTTACTTTACAGCATGCTCGCGGTGCTTGCGCGCGGTGTGGCGGGCGTGGCGGTCGCCGTGGCGCTCGCGGCGGTGCTGTCGATCGGCGGCGATTTCTCGCTGACGTTCGTTGGCAGCATCGCGGCCTGCGCGCTCGCCGGCGCGGCGCTGCGCTCGCTCGATACGCTCGGCATCGTCGGTGGCTTTGTCGGCTGCAGTCTGCTCGTGGGCACCTATGTCTACGCCGCGTCGCACACGGTCAACCTCCTTAACCTGGCGGTTTCCGGCGGGATATTCCTGCTGATCCCGCGCGAGCAAATGCTGCGGCTCTGCGCCTACTTCGACGAGCAGAAGGATCGCGAGCGCTACGCAAAGAAGGCGCTCAAGCGCATGCGCATGGCGACCGCCGAAGAGCTTGTGCGTACGTCTTCGGTGTGTAAGGAGATGGCCTGCCTCTACCGCGCGGCGGAGCCTGAGCCGGAGCCTACCGACGCGCTGATGCAGTGGACGGCGCAGGCCGCCTACGCCGCCTGCGGCGACTGCCCGCTCAAACATCCGTGCTGGCGGGACTGGAAGCGCGCCGCCGAAACCGTGCTGGTTCTTCTGCAATCGCTTGAAAAGGGCGAGCGCATCCGCATCCGCAAGCCCTTCGACCCCTCCTGCAAGCACATGCAGCAGCTTGCGAGCGCCGGCTGGCAGGCACAGAACCAGTACCTTGTGCAGCGCGCGATGAAGCAGCAAACCAACCAGCAGTACGCCTTCATCAACCGCCAGCTCAACGGCATCTGCGACGTGCTCGAACTGCTTGCCGAGCGCATCCGCCGCGAGCGCTGGCTCGACGAGGAGACGGAGATGGTGCTCCTGCGCGGGCTTGACCGGCGCGGATACCATGTCCTCGGCGCGGACGTCACGTTTCCCGAGGATCGCCTGAGGCTCGAGGTGCGCGCAAGCGCGAACGTGCTCACCACGCTCTACGCCTTCGTCTCCGCCGTGCAGTGCATCCTGCGGCGCGAGATACGCGTGCTGCACACCGAGGCGGACGGCAAGGTCTGCCGCGTCATCATGGAGGAGGCGCAGCAGCTCACCGCGTCGATGGGGGCGGCTTGCGCGGCGGTGAGCCACAGCGGCGTCAGCGGCGACAGCGTCGGAGAACGGCGCATGGAACGCGGGCGCGTGCTCTACGCCATCAGCGACGGCATGGGCGCGGGCGAGGAGGCCAAGGGGGAGAGCGACTCCGCGCTGAGGCTGCTTTTCGACCTGTACGACGCGGGCTTTTCGCGCGACGTGGCGCTTGAAAGCGTCAACCGGCTCCTGCTTGAGCGCCGCGCCGATATGTACGCCACGCTCGATGCGGTATTCCTCGACCTGCGCTCGGGCGAGGCGGAGTTTATGAAGTACGGCGCGCCGCCGTCGTATCTCTTTCGCAACGCCGAGCTGCACGAGGTGCGCTCCGAGGCGCTCCCGGCGGGCATTGTCGACGAGGCGGTGCCGTCGATCTCGACTGCGCGGCTCAAACGGCACGATACGGTATTTCTCTTTACCGACGGGGCGCTCGACGCCCTCGGAGCGGGCCTGAACGACGCGATCCGCGCCACGATGAAAAACGCCAAGACCAGCCAGGAGGCGGCGCAGACGTTGCTCGAACGCGCGTGCCAAACGGAGCACACGGACGATATGACCGTTATGGTCATACGCATCGCATAGAATGTAGTGCGATGAAGGTATCGATTGAGGCATATTTGCTGGACAATCTCATGATGAACTACCTGGTTTTGCGCCTCGCGTGCACCTTTTTCGGCGCGCGCGCAAAGCGGCTGTGGCTCTTTGCCATGTCGCTCTTCGGGGCGGTTTACGCCTTGCTCTCGGCAAGCGTGCTGCCCATCCTCTCCGGCTGGGTGCCGAAGCTCCTGCTCGGCTGCCTTATGGCGCTGCCGCTTAAAAGCGTGTGGCGCGACTATCCGCGGGCGGTCTTTTCCGTATATCTTTCCTCGTGCCTGATGGGCGGTGTGATGTTCGGCATTTCGCTGCTCTTTGGCGGTTCCTTTTCGGGCGGAACGTTTGTGTGCACGGTGCCGGTGCGCATCGCCCTTGCCTCCGCCTGCGTATGCGCGCTGCTGCCGCGCGTCGTGCTGACCTTGATTCACACGCTGCGCAGCCGCGCCGAGCGCGTGCGCGTCGAGGTGCGCTTTCGCGACCGCACATTTTCGCTCGACGCCCTCGTCGACAGCGGTAATCTTCTGCGCGAACCGATCAGCGGCAAGAGCGTCGTCGTCGTGAAAAAGGGGCTGCTGCCCGGCGCGCGGGGGCTGCCCGTGCCGTATCGCACCATCGACGGCGAGGGGATCATTTACGCCATGCGCCCGCAGGGCGTACGCGTTTACCAGGGCTGCTGGCGCGAGGTGGACGCGCTCGTAGCCGAGGCGAATACCGACATGCTCGCGGCGGACGCGATATTCCCCGCGGGGCTGCTCAGATTCGAAGGAGGTACGGAACATGATGCAGATCACAAGGAAGCTACTGGAGTGGTATTGCGCGGTCATCCGCAAGCAAAGCGAGGAGATTTGGTATGTGCACTCAAGCGAGGTGCTGCCCGCGCCCTTCAACCCGGTGGAAGAGCAGAGCTGGATCGAGCGCCTCGCCGCCGGCGAAAAGGAGGCCAAGGACGCCCTCATCGAGCACAACCTGCGCCTTGTGGTCTACATCGCAAAAAAGTTTGAAAACACCGGCGTGGGCATTGAGGATCTCATCTCGATCGGCACCATCGGGCTCATCAAGGCCGTCAACACCTTCGACGCGGAAAAACGCATCAAACTCGCCACCTACGCCTCGCGCTGCATCGAAAACGAAATTCTGATGTACCTGCGCCGGACGAGCCGCATCAAGCTTGAAGTCTCCTTCGACGAGCCTCTCAACGTCGATTGGGACGGCAACGAACTTCTGCTATCCGATATCCTCGGCACCGAGAACGACGTCATCAGCCGCGACATCGAAGACGAGGTCGACCGCGAGCTGCTGCGCGCGGCCTTGATTCGCCTGGCCCCGCGCGAGCGCACGATCGTCGAGCTGCGCTTCGGGCTCAACGACCAGCCTGAGTGCACGCAAAAACAGGTGGCGGACTTGCTCGGCATTTCACAAAGCTACATCAGCCGGCTCGAAAAGCGCATCATCAAGCGCCTTCAGCGCGAGATGCTCCGCATGCAGTAGCCGCTTTCTTTA
>CAYMSL010000060.1:7504-10822 GCA_964393095.1 uncultured Oscillospiraceae bacterium
GGGATGCGGAGGGTGGGGCGCCAGCCAGAAGCGAATTCCGCTTTCTTTAAAAAGAAAGCTTGGCAAAGAAACTGTGGAATATGGAGGATGAGGCAGAACAGAGCGGCGGGGGTTTCGCTTTCTTTGAAAAGAAAGCTTGGCAAAGAAATTTCGGGATGTTCGGGGCGGGGCGTAAAAGGCCCCGTTTTTCTTGTGAAAAGAACGGGGCAAAATGGGATCGGAGCCGGTGCAGGCGGAGTCAAACGTACTTTTGCAGCTGTTTGAGCGCGCTCTTTTCAAGCCGCGATACCTGCGCCTGCGAGATGCCGATCTCGCGGCTGACCTCCATCTGCGTCTTGCCCACAAAAAACCGCAGTTTGAGTATGCGCATCTCGCGCTCGCTCAGGTGCGACATGCCGTCGTTGATCGCGATGCTGTCGAGCCAGGTCGAGTCGATGGTCTTCTGGTCGCCGATCTGATCGATCACGTACACCGCGTCGCCGTCGTCGCGATAGACCGGTTCAAAGAGCGAGACCGGCTCCTGTATCGCGTCGAGCGCGAATACGACGTCCTCCTCGCGCATGCCGAGCTCGGCGGAGATCTGCGCAAGCGTGGGCTCGCCGCCGTTGAGGTCGGTGAGGCGGTTGCGTGCCTGCAGCGCTTTATAAGCGGTGTCGCGCAGCGATCGGCTCACGCGAATGGCGTTGTTGTCGCGCAGATGGCGGCGGATTTCGCCGATGATCATCGGCACGGCATAGGTCGAAAAGCGCACCTCGTGCCGTAGGTCGAAGTTGTCGATGGCCTTGATGAGTCCGATGCAGCCGACCTGAAAAAGATCGTCGGCCTGCTCGTTGCGGTTGCCGAAACGCTGCACGATCGAGAGCACGAGCCGCAGGTTGCTGCGGATGAATTCCTCGCGCGCGCGCTCGTCTCCGGACTTGACCTTGATCAAAAGCTGCCGCATCTCCTTTGCGGAAAGCATGGGAAGCTGGTTGGTATCCACGCCGCAGATTTCGACTTTATTGATTGCCATAGGCCGCCTCCGATTCCGATCAAAATGCTCCTTCGCGCCGGACGCGCTCGCTTCTTATCATTGCCAGCGGCGCGCGAACATATGCTTTCTCGAGGGGGCGCGTCCATGGCAAAGGAACACATCGGTCTCATACGGCGCATGATGCGCTCGCTGAAACTTCCGGAGGACGTCGATCTCTCCGTGCCGCGCTGCACGCTGATCGGCAGGCGTGATCTGCTCGTCGAAAACCATAAGGGAATCCTCGCCTACACGGCTGAGTCGGTGCGCCTGCAGAGCGCCGAAGGCGAGCTTGTCGTCAGCGGCGGCGCGCTTGTGCTCACGGAGTTTTCGGGCGAACGCGCGCTCATCGTCGGCCGCATCGACGCGGTCGTGTTCGAGGGTCAGCTATAATGTGGTATTTCCTCAGGGGTTGTGTTATAATTCGTATCAACGGTCGCAAACCCGAGCGTTTGCTTGAGCGTATGCGCGAGGCCGGCATCGAGTTGCGCGACGTTCGTTCGCTCGGCCCCTACGAGGTTGAGGCGGCGCTTCCGGCGGGGGATTTTCGCCGCTTGCGCACGCTGGCCCGCAAGAGCCGCTGCCGCGTACACATCGTGGGCAAACGCGGGCTGCCGTTTCACACGCGGCGCGTGTGGCGGCGTCCGGCGTTGTGGGTTACGGCGCTTCTCGCGCTTGGCCTAATCGCGTTCGCGTCTACGCGGATACTCACCGTTCGTGTCGTGGGGCTTGAGCGCGTGCCGGAGGCGCTTGTGCTGCGGGCGCTTCGCGAGCGCGGCGTCTATGTCGGCTCACCGAAGCCCGACGAGGAACTGCTCTCGCTTGCGGCGTACGTGCGCGGCTACGATGCGCGCATCGCCTGGGCGGAGATCAAGCTCAACGGCGTGATTCTGACGGCGGAGATCGTCGAAAACCCGCGCGAGGTCGTCTTTTTAGATAGCGACGTGCCCGCCGACGTTTGCGCCGTCAAGGACGGCGTGATCACCTATGTCGAAGCCTACGAGGGCAAGGCGCTTGTGGCGAAGGGGGACAGCGTATCCGCCGGGGACGTGCTGATCTCGGGCATGATCGAGCTGCCCGACACGGCCGGGTCGCTTCTCGTCCATGCGCGCGGGCGCGTGATGGCGAATGTCTATTACTTCGGCGAGGCGGCTGCGGACGCGACGGCGCCGGCGCTGGTCGATACCGGGAACAGCGCGTCGTATCGCAAGGTGCTCGTCTGCGGCCTTACGCTGTATGAGAGCAAGTCGTTCTACGAAAAATATGAAATCCGGGACGTCGTCGCGCGTCCCGTGACGAATTGGATGCTTCCGGTCACGCTCTGCACGGGGACGGTGTGCGAGCAAGCGTACGCCGAGGTCGCGCTTTCCCTCGACGAGCAGAAGCAGTCGGCCCTTATCGAGGCGGAGCACCTGGCGCTTTTGCGGGTGCCGAAGGACGCCGCGATCGTGCACAAGACGAGCGCCGTGTTCGAGCACGACGGTCTTGTGTCGGCCGTGGTGGGCGTGATGACGGAGGAGTCCATCGGTTTAAAAAGGGAGATGAACGATTGATACAGGAACTCGAGCGCGCAAGCGCGCTCATCCCGCTCGACGATGTGGACGAGCTCTTGGGACTTTTCGGCGTGTTTGACGAGAACCTCGGCGTGTTGCAGGAGGAAACGCACGCGAGCATCGGCGCGAAGGAGGACGGCATCCGCATCACGGGCGCGGCGGAGAGCGTAGACCTCGCCCGCTCGGTGATTGAAAAGATGCTGGACATGCAGCGGCGCGGCGAGCGCATCGACCGCAGCCGCATCCGCTACGCGATCGACCTTGCCAAGGACGGCAACGCCGATTTGATCGACAAGATCATGGGCGACGTCATCGCGATCACGCACCGCGGCCGGCAGGTCAAGTGCAAGACGCTTGGCCAAAAGCGCTACGTGCAATCCCTCAAGGAGCGCGAGCTCGTATTCGGCATCGGCCCCGCCGGAACGGGCAAAACCTATCTGGCCGTGGCCATGGCGGTGCTGGCGTTTAAAAACAAAGAGGTGGAGCGCATCATCCTCACGCGCCCCGCGGTGGAGGCGGGCGAAAAGCTTGGCTTCCTGCCCGGGGATTTACAGTCCAAGGTCGATCCCTACCTGCGCCCGCTCTACGACGCGCTGCAGGAGTTCCTCGGGCTCGAGAGCTACAAGGCGCTCACCGAGCGCGGCGCGATCGAGGTCGCCCCGCTTGCCTACATGCGCGGGCGCACGCTCAACGGCGCCTACATCATACTCGACGAGGCGCAGAACTGCTCGAACGAGCAGATGAAGATGTTCCTTA
>CAYMSL010000061.1:0-10699 GCA_964393095.1 uncultured Oscillospiraceae bacterium
CTGCACCTCGATCGAGGCCCGGTTGATCGAGAGGATGTGGTCGACGCAGCCGTCAAGGAACGCGCGATCGTGCGATACGAGCAAAAACCCGCGCTGCGCGGCAAGGTAGCGGCTCACGGCGGCGCGCGCGTCCATGTCGAGGTGGTTCGTCGGCTCATCGATGAGCGGGAAACTGCCCTCGCGGCTGAACAGCGCCGCAAGCAAAACCTTCGCCCGCTCGCCGTGGCTGAGCGTGGAAAACGGGCGCTCGAAGGCGTCCTCGTCGACCCCGAGCAGGTTCATCTCGCGCCGGAAGCGCCACGGCGGCGCGCAGGACACGGCTAAAAAGACCGCCTCGGCGGTTAGGGAATCGTCGATCGGCGCATAGGGAAAGTATTCGAAGCACGTGCCGCCGGTATCGATTGTGCCGCGGTGGGACATTTCCCCCATGATGAGGCGCAGCAGCGTCGCCTTGCCGCGCCCGTCGCCGCCGACGAAGCCAAGCTTCCAGTCCGTGTCGAACGAAACCGAGGCGTGTTCAAATACGTTGTCGTAGCTGCCCTCGTAGTGGAACGTCAGATCCGATATGCGAATCAAAGACATGAAAAAAACCTCCGCAAAAAAAGAGCCGGTCCGCGCCCAGACATCGCAAAACAGGGAACGCACTTGGCGTTCCGGCCGTCGCGAGCAACAGGGCTTAGCGAATCATCGGCGTCCTCCCGCAAAAAGTTCATGCTTAGCATATCGAACCTTCGGCGCGCTGTCAACCGCGATACGCGCGCGATCAATCGCGATTTGCCGCAATTATGAACTTTGCATGAAAGCGCAAGGCTTTTTCACCCCGCGCGAAATGATATGATATAATGCGCATGCGTTCATCGAGCGCAAAAAATTCTCCTCCCGTTGCAACCGGATGCGGGCGCGCGAAGTGTAATGGGTGGAAGAGAGAGGAACGACCGATCATGGAAGAGCAGGCCACGCTCTCGGCGCCGATTCCGGCAAACGACGCGGACGCGCTGTTTGGCGCGTATGCGGACATGGTATACCGGCTCGCGCTCTTGCGTACGAAGAGCCCGGCGGACGCGGATGACGTTCTGCAGGAGGTCTTTCTGCGGTGCCTGCGCGCAAAGCCCGTCTGGAACGACGCGGCCCACCAGCGCGCGTGGTTTATCCGCGTGACGATCAACTGCACGAAGTCTCTGCTTACCTCCGCGTGGCGGCGGCATACCGTTCCCGAGCAGGAAAACCTGCCCACCGAGATGGCGGAGGTCAGCGAGGTCTACGCGAGCGTATTGGCGCTGCCGGTCAGGTACCGCACCGTGGTGCACCTCTATTACTACGAGGGCTACAAGGTGTTGGAGATCGCGAAGCTGCTTGCCATGAGCGAAAACACGGTCAAGTCCCACCTCTTCCGCGCACGCGATATGCTGCGGGAACAGCTGAAAGGGGAGTTTCTCGATGTTTAGAGAGCAGTATATCCGTGACAACGACAAGCTGCATGCGAAGGAGACGTTGCTCATGGAGATTAAACAAAAATTTTCGCGCGAGGATACGCGCGAATTGCGCCGGGCGCGGTTTGTGCGCTACGGCGCGGTGGCCGCCGCGCTCGTGCTCGTGGCCGGCAGCATATTCGGCGCGGTGCTCGCCACGCGCGGCGCGTCCGGCCCCCAGGCCGGCGCGCAGAGCCTGTCCGCGGGACGGAGCGCGCAGGAGGCGGGCCCGGTCGAGATCAAGTCCTACGACGACATCTACGCGCTCATCGAGACGATGCAGGGCGGCTACGGCTTTGCGGCGGCGGACGGTGCGGCGGTCACGGAGGAAGCCGTACGCGAGGATGCGCCGGCCGAAGCCGGTTCAAGCGCCGCGGCCATGCCCGCGCCGACGGCGGGTGCCGCACCCCTTGCGGAAAACGGCCTCGGCGGCTACTCCGAGACGAACGTGCAGGTCAAGGGCGTCGACGAGGCGGACATCGTCAAAACCGACGGCGCGTACATCTACTACGTGGCGGAAAACCAGCTCAACATCCTCAAGGCCGACGGGGCAAACACGGCCATCGTGTCCACAACGATCCTCTCGGACGAGGATGCGTGGTGGGGCTACAACTCCGAGATGTTTCTTCTGGGCGACCGGCTCATGATCGTGACCCAGGGTTTTTCGACCGTGTGGATCAACGACAAGGCGGCGGGCTATGAAAGCAACGCCGAGCAGACGCAGGCCGTCATCTACGACATCTCAAACCGGGCAAAGCCCGTCAAGGTGGTATCCCTTGGCCAGAGCGGCAACTACGTCAGCTCCCGCCGCGTCGGCGATTACGTCTACCTCGTGACCGCGCAGTACGTCTACATGCCGTACCGCGACACGCCGCTGACCTACATCCCCGCGCTCTCGCAGGACGGCGAGACCTCGCTGCTTGCCGCAAGCGATCTCTACGTTTGGGATGAGCCTAAGAACGCCGCCTACACCGTCGTCGGCGCGATCAACCTGCGCGAAGGCAAAGAGCATACCTCGGCCAAGGCCGTATTCGGCGGCGCGAGCGAGCTTTACGCCAACGCGGAGCACCTGCTGCTCGCCATCTCCGATTACGACGAAACGGTTTCGCCCATCGCGCCGGATAAGGACGGCAAGAACGTGCAGGTCACGACCGGCAGCTCCGAGACCAGGCTTGTGCTGCTTTCCCTCTCCGAAGGCAAGATCGAGCGCCTCGCCACCGGGCGGGTGCCGGGCAGCCTGCTCAACCAGTTTTCGATGGACGAATACAAGGGCGTATTTCGCATCGTAACAAGCGTGTATGAGTGGGAGCAGCGCGTCTATACCGACGGCGTGGACACCTACGAGTACGATAACAAGAACCACAACGGCCTCTACACGCTCGACGCGTCGCTCAACGTGCTCGGCAAGATCGAGAACCTCGCCGAAGACGAACAGGTGCGGAGCGTGCGCTTCGACGGCGACGTGGGATACTTCGTTACCTTCCGCCAGGTCGATCCCCTGTTTGCGGTGGATCTTGCCGACGCGAGGAACCCGCGCGTGCTCAGCGCCCTCAAGATACCCGGCTTTTCCGAGTATTTGCAGACCTACGGCGAAAACCTGCTGCTTGGGCTTGGCTACGCGGCCGATGAAAAGACCGGCGCAACCCAGGGCGTGAAGCTCTCGATGTTCGATACAAGCAACAAGCGCGACGTGCGCGAATTGACCACGCTCGAGGTTGACGCGGACTATACGATCGTTGGCGGCAACCACAAGGCGATCCTCGCCGACCCGCAAAAGAACCTCATCGCCTTCCCGGCCGACGACGAGTACTACATCTACCGCTACACGAAGGAGAAGGGCTTTGAACAGCTCGCGGTGGTCGACAGCGGCGACGGGTACTACGGCTGGAACCTGCGCGGCCTGTTCATCGGCGAGAACTTCTATGTGCTCTCCGCCGACACGGTCACGGTGATCTCGCTCAACAGCTTCGAACGCATCGCGAAGGTCACACTCGGCTAACCCTTACTTTTCTTGAAAGAAAAGGAAGCAAAAGAACTTTACCTTTGTTGGAAAGCGGAGCGGAGTCGGATAAAAGCGGCTTCGCTCTCCTTTTCTTGAAAGAAAAGGAGCAAAAGAACTATAGGTTAGTAAAAAAGCGAAGCTGGTGCGACAAGACCGGCTTCGCTTTCCTTTTTTTCTGTGGGGACAACTTAAAGTTATGCAAAAACGAAGCCGGCCCAAGAAGACCGGCTTCGCTTTCCTATTAACTGTGGGGTTCCAAGGGACTTCGTCCCTTGGCGCCCCTTGGCTAGATGCGCTGCAGCGCGTCGATGGGCGTAAGCTTGCTGGCTTTCGCGGCCGGGTAGCTGCCAAAGAGCACGCCGATGACGACGCAGAACACGAGGGCGCTTACGGCGGCGCGCCAGTCCATGGAGACGGTCATATCAGCCAATAGCGAGAAGGCCTTGAGGCCAAGCGCGGACAGCCCAAGCCCGATGAGGCCGCCGAGTATCGAGAGCACGCAGGCCTCGATGAGGAACTGCATGAGGATGTGGCTGCGGCGCGCGCCGATGGCCTTGCGGATGCCGATCTCGCGCGTGCGCTCGGCCACGGAGACGAGCATGATGTTCATGATGCCGATGCCGCCGACAAGCAGCGAGATGGCCGCGATGCCGCCGAGCATGAGCGCGAGCGTACTCATCACGTCGTCGAGCGTGTCGAGCAATTCCGACATGTTGTATACGTCGTAGGCGTCCTCGTCGCGCGTGAGTTCGAGCATATGGTACTCCGTGAGCGCCTGCGCAAGCGCAACGTCATCGGCGGAGGCAGCCTTGACATAACAGGTCGTGATGGCGGTCGAGTCGGCCGCGCGCGCCGCCGTAGTCAGCGGGATGAGGACGCGCGAGTCGAGCGAGCCGGTAAGGTCGGAGCCGCTCTCGGCGAGCAGGCCTACAATCGTAAAGGTGCGGCTGCTCATGGTGAAGGTTTTGCCGATTACATCATAGCTTTCGAAGAGCTCGCCGGCCACCTCGGTGCCGATGACGGCCACGCCCGTGCGCCATTCAAGGTCGGAGCGCACGATCGCGCGGCCCGCCTGCAGATCGAGGTCGGCGGTGCGCATGTAGTCCTCGGTGACGCCGAGGGCGCTTACGCCGGTGTAGTTCGAGCCGCTGCGCGCGGTGCCGCTGATCGTCAGATACGGCGCGACGCTCTCGATCGAATCGTATTCCTCGAGGCCGAGGTAGTCGTCGGCGGAGAGCGAGATGTCCTCGTCGGTCACCGTGACGGTCAGAAGCTCCGAGCCCATCGAGGAGATTGCGGTCGTGATCGACGAGGTCGTGCTCTGCGCGATGGAGACGAGCACAACTACGCTGATGACGCCGATGATGATGCCGAGCATCGTAAGGAACGAGCGCATCTTGTTTGCGAGCGTCGAGCGGATCGCGAGCCGCAGGGAGTTGAGGAACATCGTCATACGGCCGCCTCCTTTCCGTCCTCGTAGAGCTTGCCGTCGCGCACGAACACCGTACGCTGCGCCATATGCGCGATCTCCATGTTATGGGTGATGAGCACGATGGTGTGCTGCTGCCCGGAAAGCTCGCAGATGAGGCGCATGATATCCTTGCCGGACTTGCTGTCGAGGTTGCCGGTCGGCTCGTCGGCAAGGATCACGCGCGCGTCGCTTGCGAGCGCCCGGGCGATCGCCACGCGCTGCTGCTGGCCGCCGGAGAGCTGGGAGGGGCGGTGCCCCATGCGGTTCGCAAGCCCCACCTTGTCGAGCGCGGCCTTTGCGCGCTCGATGCGCTCCTTCTGCGTGCATTTCTGGTAGATCAGCGGCAGCTCGACGTTTTCGAGCGCGCTCATCGTCTCGAGCAGGTTGAACTGCTGGAAGACGAAGCCGATCTTCTCGCTGCGGATCGTGGAAAGCTCGTTGTCGCTGCAGGCGGCCACGTCCACGCCGTCGAGATGGTACGAGCCGGAGTCGGGCAGATCGAGGCAGCCCATCATGTTCATGAGCGTCGTCTTGCCCGAGCCGGAGGGCCCGCAGATGGCCACAAACTCGTGCGTACGCACGTGCAGCGATACGTCGTCGAGCGCGTGCACCGGCTCGTCGCCTACGTGGTAGGTCTTATAGATGTGTTCTAGAAGCAGCATCGTTTCCGCACCCCTTAGTTGCCCCTGTCGGGCCGCATGCCGCTAAAGTCCCCGCCGCTGAAGTTTCCGCCTTCGGGCATGGCCATGCCGCCGCTGCTGAAGCTGTTCATCGGCTGGCCTCCGAAGCTGCTGAACGAAGTGATATTCTCCTCGTTCTCGGAGTAGGTGGCGCTCGTAACCAGCACGGGCGTCCAGATCAGATCGCCGGCCTTAAGCCCCTCGCCGGAGATGGCGATGTAGGAGCCGTCGGACATGCCCGTGGTCACGCTGACCCTCGCGAGAGAATCGGTATCAAGCGTGGCGGCGTCGACGCTTTCACCCATCTGCACGCCGTCGTCGGCAAGCCATACGTAGGCCGCGTCGCCATCGTACTGCACGGCGGCGACGGAGACGATGAGCGTCTCCCCGCTCGTTGCGGTGGTGATCTCGACCGAGGCGCTCATGCCGGGGTACGCCCCTTCGATGGGGTCGGTGGTCACGGTGGCGGTGTAGCTTGTAACATAGCTGCCGCTGCCGGAGTAGGAGATGTTTGTGACGGTGCCGCCGAACGACTCGCCCTCGAGGGCGTCGAGCGTGACCGCAGCGCTCTGGCCGAGGGCTACGGAGGCGATGTCAAGCTCGTCGATCGAAAGGGAAAGCGTGTAGCCGCCCGTGCCGCTCAGCGTGCAGAGCGCGCCGCCCGCCGCGACGGTATCGCCCGCCGAAACGGAGAGCGCCGTGAGCACGCAGTCGTACTCCGCCGTGATGGAAAGCTCGTTGGAGAGGTCGCTGATCTGCTCGACGAGGTCGGCTTCGGTCTTTTTCAGCTCTGTATAGGCCGGATTCGGCGCGCCCTCGGCAAGCTTGAACACCGTCGCGCCCTTCGACACGCGCTGGTTATCGGAAACCTTGACGCTCGCGATGCGCCCGGCGTCGGCGGCGACACAGACGGCCTCGTTGACGTCGATCGTGCCCGTGCCGAGCGGGCTGCCGTCCGCGCCGAACGCGCTTGCAGCCGTGCCTACGGGGTAGTAGTTGTCGGTAAAGACGATCGTAGCCTTGCCGTTTGCAAGCGCGGTCACGTAGCCGTCCTGCTCGTCGCTGCCCACGATCACGCTGACCGCGTCGTAGAGGCCGAGGCCCTCCGGCGCGTCGAGCACAAGCCGCATCTTGCCGTCGGTCGCAATCAGGCAAAGGTAGTCGAGCCTGTCGGCAAGATCGCCCGCCGCGGCCCGGATATCCTTGACGACGCCGCTCTTTTTTGCCGTGACGGCAAGGTTTGTAAGCAGCTGCTTCGTGCCGGCAAGCGAGGTGCGCGTCTCTTCAAGCTCGTCGCTCAGCGCGTCGATCTCGTTGGAGATCTCCTCCGACTCGAGGGTGAGCACGACGTCGCCCGCGGCGATTGCGTCGCCGGGCTGGAAGTTGACGCCCGTGACGGCAGCCTTGGCCGCCGCGGTGACGCTCTCGCTTTTAAGCGCGGCAAGCGTGCCGGAGCCGCTGATTGTGGAGTTGATCACGCCGCTCGACACGCCGGCGGCGCGGTAGCTCAGCGCGCTCGCGGTTTCCTGCCCGCGATTCAGCGCGCCAAAGAACAAAACCGCCGCGACGGCCAAAACGGCTGCCGCGACGCAGAGCAGGATGATCGTTCGCATACGCTTGCGCTTCTTTTTCTTTTGCATACTCGAAACAAAGGAATTCTCGGTCGTTTCCATAGTCAATTCTCGCCTCCGAATGATTTCGTGGTCTATCTTATTTGTCGCGTGTGGCACAATGTTGTCAAAGCCTTGGTGGGATTGTGGAGGATTACGACAACAGCGCTTCAAGCAAAAAAACGTTTGAATTGTGCCAAGTTTTTGACAAGTTCCTTTCATATCATGGTGGAAGTCGGGGCGTGCGGCGCCAGGCGAAGAGTTGGCGCCGCCGCGCCCGCATAGGAGAGCATACGATATGAAACGAAGAAACCATTCGATCGTCCTGCGCGGTGCGGCGCTCTTGTGCGCGTTCGGGCTGTGGTTTGCGCCGGCAGGCGCGGCGCTTGCGGATGTGTCGGTGAGCTCGGCCGTGGAGCTGAGCGAGGAGCTTGGCAAGGCGGGCGACGCGGCGGTGACGATCACCTACGGCGGCGCGTCGCCGCTTGTATGGGACGGCGCGCTGACAATTCCCGGAAACGTCACGCTTGACCTTGGTACGGGCGGCGCGCTCTTGCTTACGGGCGGGGCGACGTTTGAACTTGGCGGCAGGATCATAGGCGCGGTGGACGTTGCAAGCGGCACGCTTGTCATCAAGGAGGGCGGCGGCGTAAGCGGCGCGCTGACGGCAAGCGGCGGCGTCGTGCGCCGCGCGCGCAGCCTTGCCCTCGAGGGCCTGGACGCGGGCGGCGGCGAGACGATCCTCTCGATCGTCTACGCGGGCGCGGCGGGTACGGACACAAGCGCTTTTGTCGCGCGCCCGGCCGGCGGCGTGATCTATCCGTTGATGAATCAGGACATCGAGCGCGTGGTAACGAGCGCGGGCGTCTACCGCCTCGGCACGCGAAACATCGAAACGCTCTCGCGCGAATACGCCGTTTTCTACAGCGGTCTTGGCGGCGCGGCGCTGGCAAGCCCAAACCCCGCTTCGTATACGGCTTCCGACGCGGCGGGCACGCTCAACAACCCGACGCGGGAGGGCTACGAATTTGCCGGCTGGACGTGCGCGGAGCTTTCAATTGATACGCCGACGCTTCGCGCGGTGATCCCGGAGGGCACGAGCGGCGCGCTGACGTTTGCGGCCAACTGGACGGCGCGGCAGACGCAGGGCGGCAGTGGAAAAAGCGGGAGCGGCATGAGCGGTGAGAGCACACAGGACACGGCGGACGCGGGCGCCGCTGCGAACGATGACGAGGCGGCAAACGATGCCGCGAGCACGGACGGGAGCACACAGCAAAGCGTGCGCGTGGGGAACGGCAAGTCTTCGACCAAGGTGACGTTTACAAGCGAGATGGACACCGTGCCGCCCACGATGGAGAGCGTGTCAAAGCGCGCGTTCTCCTGGGGCTGGATTGCGCTCGGCATCGGCGGAGCGACGGTGAGCGCGTACCTTTTTGCGTGGCTGCTGCGGCGCAAGCGCGAGCGCGCGGGTATGGTTCGCTAGCAAATCCGCTTTTTACGAACCCAAAGTTCTTTGCTTCCTTTTTTCAAGAAAAGCAAGGGGCAAGCCCCTTGAAACCCCACAGTTAATTGGAAAGCGAAGCTGGTCTTCTTAGGCCGGCTCCGCTTTTTGCTAACCTGAAGTTCTTTTGCTTCTTTTTTTCAAGAAAAGGAAAGCGGGGCTGCTCTTATCCGAGTCCGCTCCGCTTTCCAACAAAGGTAAAGTTCTTTTGCTTCCTTTTCTTTCAAGAAAAGGAAGGCCTGGCGTTAGATGATCGGGGCCAGGAAGCCGCCGCCCGGCAGCAGGAAGGACTGGCCGTTGAGCGCGGCGTTCTCCGGCGCGTTGGAGTCGTAGTAGATCGAAAACCCGTTCGAGAGGATGTTCTGGTGCGCGGCGTCCGCGTTGGAGAGCACGGTGACGTAGGAATCCGCCGTCAGCGACCAGGTGCTCGACGCGTCGAGCGCGACGCTTGCGCGCGCGGGCGGGCCGTCGGGGAACGCGCCGGTGAAGGCGCTGCCGCTTTGCAGGGTGATAAAAAGCGTGGCGTCGCCGGTAAAGGCCATGGCGCCCGAAAGCGTTTGGTTGGCGGCAAGCAGCTCGCACGCGCCATCCGTTGCGATGAGTAGCATACCGCTCGATGTGGAGAGCGCGACGCCGTCGAGCGAGATCGCGCCGCCCCCGCTAAGCAGCAGGCAGGGCGAATTCGCACCCTCGGTGGCGATATTGCCGCCCGCCAGCGCGATGCTGCCGCCGTCCGCCGCGTGAAGCCCCGCCGAGGAAGCGCCGGATGTAACGAGGAAACAGCCGCCCGCCGTAAGCAGCGAGGAAGCGCCGCCCGCGTAGAGGCCGACGCCGCCGAGCCCGTTCGTTGTAACGACGCAGTCGCTCAGCGTCGCGCTGCTATTTGCGAGCACGGCCACGGCGGCGTTCTGCCCGCCGAAAAAGATGGCCGTCGCATTGCCGGATTTGTCGATGCTGGCGTTGCCGAGCACAAGCGAACCGCCGCTTTTTACGAGCACGGCGTTGAGGTTGGGATCGGCTGAGGCAAAGTTCCCGCCGTTTTCCTCGGACGCCTCGGCGTCGACGACATGCGCGCCGGCGTATACTGCCTCGCCGCCCGATTCGGATGGATCGAGCGTGACGGGTTCGGAGCGCTCGGGCGTTGCGGCGTCCGCGTCCGGCTCGCGCTTGATGCAGCCGAAGAAGAGGATGAGCAGCAGGGCCAGCAGGATGGCAAACGCGCGTTTGCCCGCGCCGTGTTTCATCTGGGTGCACCTCCGCAAAAAGATTGTTCGGGCCGCCCGTCGGACGATACCGGAACCGGTCTTAGCATATTCGGCCGATGTGTCGCGCGTATGAGCGGCGTTTGAACAAACTGCCAACACTGTTTGCTGCGGCCGCCCGGAGGAAGGGGCGCGGCAAAACCTCGCCATAATATGCGTTTCGGTTGATGATAGCATTGTATCACGGCGCGCTTTTTGCGCCAAGCACAACCGCCGTCAAGCGGCGCGGCTCTGCGCGCGCACAGGCAAATATGGGCATTACGTCGCTCTTGACACGGCTATTTCGGATCGATATAATACAACATGTGCCTTAAACGCGGCAAAAACCCATATGGCGGCGTAGCTCAGCTGGCCAGAGCATTCGGTTCATACCCGGAGTGTCACCTGTTCGAATCAGGTCGCCGCTACCATGAAAACAGTGCACCTCGCATAGGAGGCGCACCGTTTTTTTATTTTATGCAATCGGTATTTCGAATGATCCGGCCATGTTGGCAAAGGACTGCGCGCGGAACGGCTGCTCTTCGAATAAGCCTTCCATGTCAAGCGCAAACTACGCTTACCAAAATTGCCCCCGTGGGCCAAATGATGGAGCGTAGCAATGCAAGCATGGATCGCCGTCCTTTTCCTCCTCCCCATCCTCGCGCTGGCGCTGGGCCGCCGCCGTCAGCCCATGACGGCCCTGCGCGAAGTGGCCCTGGCCGAGG
>CAYMSL010000062.1:0-10636 GCA_964393095.1 uncultured Oscillospiraceae bacterium
TCAGTACCTGAACGAGCATGAATATCAACAAAAACAAAGCGACGCGCTTTGCGTACGTTTTGGACATCAGTTCTTTTAATTTCATAATATATTATAGCATGCCCAAACGGATATCGCCACCGTATGACAACCGCGGGGCACGCAAGCGTCAAACACAGGCGCCGGGCAAAGGGAAAGAGAACCGATGCGCTCACGACGCAACCGTTTGTGGCGGCGTTTTCAGCGCCCATGCATTTTTTTAAAAACATAGAATAAAAGCAGCCCCGCCGAATCGGGCGGGATTGCTTAGTCGGAGAAGAACCGGTTTTTTGATGGGATAACCACTCCTTACTCCGCGGCCGAAGTTTGCGCGCGCGGAAAAGAGGAGAGGGGCCGCATCCGCAGGAAGATCCGCTGCGCCGGCCCTGCCGTCAAAGCCGGATTCCACGGTAAGGGCTGCGGCCCCGAACAATCCCGGCGCTTTCCTGATATGCCGCAGCGCCGCTCAGCGCTGCTCGGGCGTATCCCGGCCCAACGGATCGTTGACCGGCCCGGCCTTTTTGTTGCCGGTCTTGGCCTTGCCCTGTATCTCGGGTACGGGTTTGACCTCGTTCTTCGGGAAGCGCTGCTTGATGTCGCTTTCCGTACCGTGCGGCTCGCTCGGGTCGGGCCGCCGCATGCCTGCCTTTGCCATGGCGTTTACTTCGTAACGTCGCCGCGCTGGGCGGATTGCTTCTTGGCGCTGCGGCCCTGATTCTGGTTTTCGCGCGTAAGCGGCGTCTGACCCTTTGCCTTCTCCCGGCGCGCGCGTTTGTTGTCCGGTTGGCTGTCCTTCGGCATCTTCTGTTTCCTCCTTGCGGGTTTTTTATAGTATGCGCGCCGGCCGCGGATATTTTGCGCGCGGCAGGCAAACGCAATCCGCCGAAACGATGTTTTTAATAAGGAACGGCCACGGAGAAAATTTGTTTCGGCGGCGGAGCCGCAATCCATGGATTCCACATCGCGCCGAATAGTCCCAAAGCTTTTTTGAGAGACGAAAAGGCCGCCCGCGTCAAGCCGGACGGCCGTTGTCCATCAAAAAGCCTAGGCCCCGCTCAGTCCCGGGCGGGCGGGTATTCGTTGCAGAGCAGGCGGTAGGCGGGCTCATCCTCCTCGATCGTCGAAAAGCGGCCGATCGGCTCGTAGAAGCGGTTGTCGTTGAGGTCGTCGTTGCACATGGAGACCTCGCCGAGTAAAACCGGCCCGCCGCCAGGCTCGACGGAAAAATCGTGGTAAAGGCGCGGCGGTATCGTGATGCTCTCGCCCGGCGTCAGGCGCACCTTCGTGCCGGCGGGCACGGTAAAGACGCGCCCGTCCATCTGTACGGAGACGTCGCTTGCGCAAAACGCGTCGTCCGCCGTGGCGTTGTAGACGCAAATGAGCACGTTGCCGCCGCCGCGGTTGATGATGTCCTCCATCTTGCTCCAGTGGAAGTGCATCGGCGCATACTGCCCCTCCTCGAGGTAGAGGAGCTTTTCGGCGTAGGGCTTGGGGTAACGTTCAACGCGCCTGGCGTTGCCGTTACGGATCGTCACAAGCGAAAATCCCACGCGGGAAAAGTCGCCGAGGCCGTAATCGGTCACGTCCCAGCCGAGCATGTTGTCGCGGATTTCGTCGTATTCATGGCCGCGGCTTTGCCAGCTTTCCGGCGTCCAGGCGCAAAAAGGCGGCAGCGCGAAGCCGTGCTCGCCAGCGAACGCCTCCATGCGGCAAACAGCCCGGTTGATCTCGGAGCGCTTCATGTCAATTCCTCCCGCGCAGGCGGTATGAACCTGCTTTTTCATCATACATGCGCGCGGGTAAAATGGCAATGCTTTCGCGCTGTTGCGGGTCTTGACAGCAAAACGGGCGCACGCTACAATAAAAATGAACTACAGTACAATTCCATTGGGCCGCGTTCCATCCGCTTCGGCGGGCAGGCTGCCGGCGTAACGCCACTCGATATCGAACCGGGGAGATGCATATGGGCGGAAAGAAGCGGGAGAAGACCAGGCGTGCGATTCTGCACGCGGCCAAGGTGCTCTACGAACGCCGCGGCATCGACGGCGCGACGTTTGACGACATCGCAAGCGCCGCCGGCGTATGCCGTACGACGGTGTTTAACCACTACGCCTGCGCCGACGAGCTGCACGCCGCGCTTGCGGCGGCGGAGGTCGAGGAGCTGCTCGCGTTTGCGGAGGAGTCGGAGCATACGGGCGTCGCGCTCGTCGAGGCGCTGCTTGGCCGGCTCATCGACGACACGGTCAACTACCCGCGCGTGATGGCGCAGCTCACGAACGCGACCGTGCTCGGCCCGGGCGGCGGCGTCGTGCGCATCGAGCGGCTCATCGCAGGCGAATATGAGCGCGCGCTCGGGCCGCTCGGGCAGGAGGGCGGCATTTCGGCGGAACTGCTCGCGCAGATGACGCTCGGGCTTTATTACGGGCAGGTCAACGCCCTGCTCGCGCGCGGCGCGCCGTTTGAAGCGGAGCGTATGCGCCGCGATATGCTGCTCATGCTTGGGCTTTTACTCAAATCTGCACAAGGGGGAAGAGAGCGATGACAAACTGCGGCATCAGCCGCTGGGACGATCCGGCAACGATCAACGCGAGCCTTCGGGAGCTTACTTCGAAACCCATATACGAGGTAACCCGCGCGTATTATGAAGAGGAGGTGCTGGCCTACTTTTCCGAACGCTGCAAAAAATCGCGCGCGATCTACGAAGAGGCAAAGGACTATATCCCCGGCGGCGTGCAGCACAACCTCGCCTTCAACCAACCGTTCCCGATCTGCGTAGCGAAGGCCGAGGGCGCGTATCTCTACGATACGGACGGCAACCGCTACATCGACTTTTTGCAGGCGGGCGGGCCGACGATACTCGGCAGCAACAACGAGGCCGTGCGCAAACAGGCCGTTATGCTCATCGAAACCTGCGGGCCGGTGACGGGGCTGCTGCACGAGGCGGAACTGCTTATCGCAAAGGAGATCCGCCGCCACATGCCGGCCGTGGAGATGTTCCGCATGCTCGGCAGCGGCACGGAGTCGGTGATGGCGGCGCTGCGCATCGCCCGCATCGCCACGGGTAAAAAGCGGGTGATCAAGGCCGGCGGCGCCTACCACGGCTGGTCGGATCAGATGGTCTACGGGCTGAAGATACCCGGTAGCCGCGCCTTGCTCGAGTCGCACGGCATCCCGCGCGGCTGCTACGCGCTGACCGATGAGGTAAGGCCGAACGACATCGGCATGCTCGAGGCCATGCTGCGTAGAAACCGCCTGCGCGGCGGCACGGCGGCGGTGATTCTCGAGCCGGTGGGGCCGGAAAGCGGCACGCGGCCGATCGCGCGGGAATACAACGCGAACGTGCGCGCGCTGTGCGACCAATACGGGGCGCTCCTGATATTCGACGAGGTCGTCACGGGCTTTCGCGTGGCGCTCTCCGGCGCGCAGGGCTACTTTGGCGTCGTGCCGGATCTTACGGTGTTCGGCAAGATCGTGGCCGGCGGCTACCCGGCGGCGGGCGGCGTCGGCGGCAAACGCGAGTACGCGAGCCTGATGGCGGCGGGCGTGGCCACGGGCAAGCACCGCGCCTATGTCGGCGGTACGCTTGCGGCCAATCCGCTCTCGGCGCTCGCGGGCTACGCGGCCATTTGCGAAATCGAGCGCACAAACGCCTGCGAGGTCGCGGGCAGGCAGGGCGACCGCCTTGCCGACGGGCTGAAAAGCCTGATTGCGCGCTACGATCTGCCGTTTGTGGCCTACAACCAGGGCTCGATCGTGCACCTCGAGTGCAGCGGCGCGATGAGCTTCGACTACTCGTCGATGCACGCCGTCAAGTCCGCAATCGGGCTGCTGCGCAACAAGGCGGAGATGACGCGCCGCAAGGAGTCGATGGAGCGCATGGGCGCGGCCTACATGGCAAACGGCATCGTCACGCTCGCGGGCAGCCGGCTCTACACGTCGCTAGCCGATACCGACGAGGTCATCGACGACGCGCTCAATCGCTTTGAGACGGTGTTTCGCAACGTGCAAAGCCGGGCCTAGACGCGCTTTTTGCTTGGGGAGGAGGGCATATGGAACGCTACATTCTCTCGCACGACATCGGCACGAGCTCGGATAAAGCGGTGCTGGTAGGCTTTGACGGAAGCATCCGCGCGACGGCTTTTGCGCCGTATCCCACGTACTACCCGAACCCCGCCTGGGTTGAGCAGGATCCCGAGGATTACTGGCGGGCGGTGTGTTGTACGAGCCGCCGCGTGCTTGAGGAAAGCGGCGTGCCGAAGGAATGCGTGGCGGGAATCGTATTCTCCACGCAGGCGCAGGGCGTGATCGCCGTGGACCAGGAGGGCGCCGTGCTCTACCCGAACATCACCTGGGTCGACGGGCGGGCCGAGAAGCAGGCGCAGCGCATCATGCGGCGGCTTGGCGGCAAGCGGATGTTTACGCTGCTTGCAGGCACGCCGATCATGGGCAAGGACTGCATCGCGAAGATCACCTGGCTCAAGGAGGAACGGCCGGACGTTTACGCGAAGACGCGCTATATCCTCGACGTCAACGGATATCTGAAATTCCGCTGCACGGGCCGCATGGTCGCCGAGCTTTCGGGCGCCTCGAGCTACGGGCTCAACTTAAAGAAAAAGACCTGGCTTTCCGTATTTCCGCTCGTGGGCATCGACATGGAAAAGCTTCCGCCGCTCGTGAAGAGCACCGACCGCGTGGGTGAATTAAGCGCGCGCGCGGCGGAGGAGACGGGCTTATTTGCCGGCACGCCGGTGTTCGGCGGCTGTGACGACGTGCAGGCGGCGGCGGTCGGCGCGGGGCAGCAGGGCGACGGCGACGCGCACGTCTACCTCGGCACCTCGGCCTGGGTTGCGGTCGCCTCGAAGAGCGCCGACGCGTTTTGCCACGGCGCGGCCGCCATCCAAAGCGCCGATCCGGAGATGAACCTCATCGCGGGCATTACGGAGTCGGCCGGGGCGAACATCGAGTGGATTCGCGACCAGTTCTTCCGCCAGGAAAAGGAAGCGCTCGGCGGCGCGGTGTTCAACTATATGGACGAGGTGATCGCCACCGTTCCGCCCGGCAGCGACGGGCTTGTGTGCACGCCCTGGATGCTTGGCGAGCGCTGCCCCGTGTCGAGCACGACCACGCGGGCCACGCTGTTCAACATCACGATGGTGCATACGCGCGAGCATCTGATGCGCGCGGTCTACGAGGGCATCGCCTACAACATCCGCTGGATACTTGAAAACCTCTGCGCGGACTACGGCTTTGCCTGCGGGGAACTGCGGCTCATCGGCGGCGGCGCGCTCGATCGCGGCTGGATGCAGATTCTGGCCGATGTAACGGGCCGTGTGATCCGCGTGGTTGAAAATCCGCGCAACGCCGGGGCGGTGGGCGCGGCGGCCGTGGCCCTGATCGGCCTTGGCGAGCTGCCCTCGTTTGCCGCAGCGAAAAAATTTGTGCGCACGAACGCGACGTTTTTCCCAAACCCGGATAACCGCGCGGTCTACGAGGAGCTATTCTATCAATATCAAGCGCTGTATCGGGCGCTCGCGGCGCCGTACCGCCGCGCGAACGCACGCCGCTTTACGGAGGGAAACAAAGGATGACAACGGATGCAAAAGGCGCGATGGACGCGCTGCTCGAACGGCTCCGGCAGGCGGGGCTTGCCGGCGAAGCGGGCGGAGGGGAAGCGATGGCCGCCCTGCGGCTTGACGCAAACGGCTACGCCTTCGTTTGCTGGAAGGGGGAGGCGCCGCTTGACGCGCAGCCCGAGCGGCGGGAATTTTCCGCACGCGGCGACGCGCTCTGCATCGCGCTTTTGTGCGCGCCGGACGCGAACGCCGCGCTGCTCGTGCCGGGCGTCTATGCGCTGCGGGCGGCAAATTCCATCGGGCGGCTGCGCGCGGAGCTTGACGACATGGCGCAGATCGTGGGCCTTACGGCGCGCACGGCAAACGACGTTTCGGAGCGTGCGCTGCGCCGCGGGCTGAAGCGCCGCAGCGCCTGCTTTGTGCGCGGCGGCGGCATGCTGCTTACCGGACGTTCGGCAAGCGAGGCGGTGACGGCGGCGGTTCTGCTTGAGAAGGCGGCCATGACGCACATCCTCGCAAAAAAACTCGGCGGAGCCAAACGCGTGCCGCTCGTTTCCGCGCTTTTGATGCGGCTTGCCTACCGCACGCGCTATTCGCAGATCAATCTTTCCGAAGAGGCGCATGCAAACAAAAAAAATCCGCGGCAAACCGCGGCGTATCCGGCAAATGAGCGCGCGCTGCGCGAAGAGCTTGTCAATTGCGGCAGGCGGCTCGTTGAAACGGGACTCGTGCAGGGCACCTGGGGCAACCTTTCCGTGCGGCTTGACGGGGAAAACATGCTCGTCACCCCCTCGGGGCTGGACTATCGCGCGCTTACGCCCGACGATATCGTGCGCGTTCGGCTCGATACGCTCGCCTACGAGGGCGCGCGCAAGCCCACGAGCGAGCGCCGCCTGCATCGCGATATCTACGCGGCAATGCCCGACGCGGGGGCCGTTATCCATACGCATGCGGTCTGCTGCGGCGTATTCGGCGCGGCGTGCGCGCCGCTGAACGCGGCGGACGATCCGGACGCGGCTTGCGGTGGGGATATCGCCTGCGCGAAGCATGCGCTGCCATCGACCAAAGCGCTCTCGCGGCATGCGCTCGCGGCGCTCGAGGGACGAAACGTCTGCCTGCTCATCAACCACGGGGCGATCTGCTGCGGCAGGAATCTTCAAGAGGCGTTTGCGCGCTGCGAACGCTTCGAGCGCGCGGCGCGCGACCTGCTGGGCGGGGAGTAGGGCGACGGAAAGGAAAGACGCGAAGAAACCTCGCGCTTGTTTAACAAAGCGGCGGGCTATATCTGCAAGCGCGTCAGTTTTCGCTGTGCTCGAGCGGCTGGCAGGCGGGGCAGTAGTAGACGGTGCCGCCAAGGTAGGCGGCTTTTTCGATCGGCGCGCCGCAGACGGGACAGGGCTTGTTGACGGTGTTGCGGCTTAAAAGCGTGCGGTAGCGGCCCGCGTTGCCGAAGAGATCCTTCTCGGTATCGCGCCCGCCAAGGCGCGTCATCTCGGCGAGCGTCGCCTTGACGGCGTCAAACAGCGTGTCGGCCTGGCTTGCGGACAGCGTGTTCATGCGGCGGCGCGGATGCACGCCCGCGCGAAAGAGGATGTCCTGCAGCACGCCGTTGCCAAGGCCGGGGATACGCTGCTCGGTGGCGAGAAACGCCTTGGCCGGCAGGCGGGCGGTCCGCTCGTCGAACAGGCGCTCGAAGTACGCGCGATCAAACGCGCCGCCAAGCGGCGAGGGCTTTTCCTTTGCGACGCGGTAATACGCGCCCGGGTCGGCGTCTACGGGCAGCGCGAGCACCGTACCGTACATCTGAACCGAGCACACGAGCGCCGCGCCGCCGTCAAGTTCAAGCAGGAGCTGATGCTTCGGCGGCGCGAGCGCGGCGTCCTCGTAATAGCGCAGGTTCGCGCCGTCGCCGAACACGAGGCGGCGGTTGCCCGCGAGCAGCTCGACCATGGCGCCAAGGCCGGCGCTGTCGCCGATTTTCGCGCCCGCGAGCAGCGCGCCGTAGTCCGCCGGATCGCCGTGATAGAAGGCGAAGCGGTGCGGCGAGGCGTTCGCCACGGCGCGGCGGATGGTACGGGAAGCAACCGCGCTTTTGAGCTGCGCGGCGAGGACGAGGCTTTCCGGAAGTTCGAGCATGGGTTTTCCTCCTGCCGCCGCCCCGTTACGAGCGGGTAAAAAGCGGCAATTCATTTTAGCACGCGCCGCAGAGCGCGCACAATCCGCAAAAAGGCGGCATTGGCGCGCATGGATCGCAAAAGACCGTATAATAACCGGATAACCGCGTGGTTTAACGGTTGAAAAGGCGGCGTTCGGCATTGTATAATTACAATATATCTTTTCATTGCAAACTGCCGCGCGTTGTGTGCGGGCGGGCCGTGCGAGCCGCGGCCGGGTGAATGCGCTTGAGTTTTCGCAGTTTCAAAAACCAATGTGCCGCCAAGGCGGACAAACGCGCGGGCTACGACGCCTACCGCCTGCGCTTTTGCCGTAAATACGCCTATGCCCTGCTGATTGCCGCGATCGTTATGAACCTTTGCTTCCTCGCGCCGGATTCGCTGTTTATCCCGAGCGGCGCCCCCAGGCTTGTTGTGGCGACGGCGCGCGGCGCGTTTTTGCTGCTGATGCTCCTGATCGGCATACGCTTGCGGCGCGTTCAGACGTTTCATGAATTTTCGCTCATCGTCACCGTCAGTGAAATCGCCTGCTTCGCCGTTCATCTTCTCGCGCTGCATCGCTATGAGCGGCACGCGTTCCTGATGCATATAATGCTGCTTGTCATCGGCACGCTCGTCGTCTTTGAGATTCCCAACCGCTTTGGCTGCATGCTCGCCGTTTCGCTTCCCGCCTCCGCCGCCTTCTTCGTGCTTGCGGCAAAGGGCGCGTACGCGGCCACACGCGCCGAATACGCGTTCGCCCTGGGCTGCATGACGGTCATCGTGACGCTGTGCGCGGGGGCTGCCTACCGGGTGGATAAAAGGCGGTTTGCGGAGTTTCTTGCCAAGGAACGGCTTGAATACGCAAGCTCGACCGACTACCTCACCGATACCGCGAACCGTTCCCGCCTAAACCAGGAGGCCGAGCGTTGGATTGGCTTCTGCCAAAGGCAGCGGATGCCGCTTTCGCTTGTGTTTATCGATGTCGACGACCTCAAGGACGTCAACGACGGCTTCGGACATGAGGTGGGAGACACGGTGCTCGTCGACCTTGCGCAAAACGTCAAAAAAAAGCTGCGCAGCTCCGACCTGCTCGCGCGCTGGGGCGGGGACGAGTTTGTGCTGCTCTTGCCGAACGCCACGCTTGAGAATGCCATCGCGCTGGCCGGGCGCATCAAGGACGCGCTGCTCGAGGGCAAGTTTGCGTCCGGCGTCCGCGTAACGTGCAGCTTCGGCATCGTCGAGATGCGCGAGGGGGCGAGCTTTCAGGACCTCATACGCGAGGCGGACGCGCTGATGTACGACGGCAAACGCTGCGGCAAGGGCGTTGTGCGCTATACGCCGAGAACGACGGATGTTCCGCGCTGGTACGCGTCCGCGCACGGCGGCGGCGCGATAGACGGGTAGAATCGGCCGCGCGGATGTTGCGCGCGGTGCAAAGGTTCCGGCATGCGCTTTTCTTTTTGTCAAAGGAGGAAAATTTCCCAAAACTGTCGGGAAAAATTCGATATTCCGTAACGATGCCGTAACAATCGTTGCGTATGATAAGCATTGGAAAGCGAGGCGGATCAAGTGGAGAAACGCGTCTATATCATAACGGGTATCGGAGGACATCTGGGCAACACGATCGCGCGCGATTTGCTTGCGGCGGGCGGTACGGTGCGCGGCTTTGCGCGTCCGGATGAGGATGTGACCATGCTCTACGGCGACACGGTGTCGATCGTGCGCGGCGACGTGCGCGACAGGGCTTCGCTTGAACCGCTGTTTTACGGTTTGGGCAAAAATGACGAGATCGTCGTCATCCACTGCGCGGGCATCGTGTCGGTGGCGTCGAAGTACGACCAGCGCGTCGTGGACGTCAACGTCAATGGCACGAAAAACATCGTCGAGCTCTGCAAGCAGCACCGCGTAAAAAAGCTCGTCTACATCAGTTCCGTACACGCCTTGCCGGAATTGCCGTACGGCAGCGTCATCCACGAGGTCGAGGGCTTCCAGCCGGAATCGGTCATCGGCCTTTACGCCAAGACGAAGGCGGCGGCGACGCAGATCGTGCTCGACGCCGTGCAAGAGGGACTCGACGCCACGGTGATCCATCCCTCGGGCATCATCGGCCCCAACGATTACGGGCGCGGGCACCTCACGCAGATGATCGTAAGCTACCTCAACGGCAGCCTCACGGCCGGCGTCGAGGGCGGCTACGACTTTGTGGACGTGCGCGACGTGGCAAGCGGCGTGATCGCGGCGGCCGACAAGGGCAAGAAGGGCGAATGCTACATCCTCTCGAACCGCTATGTGCCGGTCAAGGAACTGCTCAACACGCTCGCGCGCATCACGGGCGGCAAGAAGATCCGCACGATGCTGCCGCTGTGGTTTGCAAAGCTCACCGCGCCGATCGCGGAGTTTTACTACAAGATCCGCAAGGAAGCGCCGCTGTTTACGAGCTACACGCTCTATACGCTCACGAGCAACGCGCGTTTTACCTACGAGAAGGCAAAGCGCGACCTCGGCTACGCGCCGCGCGAGCTCAGCGCGACGATCCGCGACACGGTCTCCTTCCTCGTTCGGGAGCGTAAAAACCTTTTCCGCAAGCGCGCCGCGCACCGCCTTGCGATGGGCACGGTGTAAGTCCCATTTTGTAAAGAATAAAGAAATAGACGTACTTAAAATGATACGAAGCACGGAGCCGGCCCAATCGGGCTGGCTCCGCGTTTTTTACAGGCAAAAGAAGCGGGGATTTCCGAAAGAAAGGCCGACGCAAGAACAGGCCTTGCCCGCCGCGCCTTTTATGCGCCTAACCGATACGGCGCACGATCTCGTTGGCCTTGGCGTAGATGCGCTCGGGCGCCTCGCCGATGAAGAATTCGCCGCGCTCGTAGAGCACGCGCCCCGCGA
>CAYMSL010000063.1:0-363 GCA_964393095.1 uncultured Oscillospiraceae bacterium
GCCGTGCTCGGCACAGACGCGCTCGAGCCAGTCCGCGCCGCGCCGCCCCGTCGCGGCGACGACGCTCTTTGCGCGGATTTCAATCTCTTTTTTGCCATCGCTGACCAGCACGCCGCGGCAGACGCTTCCCTCGAGGAGTAGATCCTCGCAGGCGTGGCCAAAGAGCATCTCCACGCCGTGTTCGAGCAAATATTGCTCGATGGCGTAGTAGATATCCTGCGCCTTCTCGGTGCCAAGGTGGCGAATCGGGCAGTCGACAAGCTTCAGCCCCGCGCTGATGGCGCGGCGGCGAATCTCCTTGAGCGCGGCGGTGTCGCTCACGCCCTCGATGTGCTCGTCGGCCCCGAACTCGAGGTAGATGCC
>CAYMSL010000063.1:373-10634 GCA_964393095.1 uncultured Oscillospiraceae bacterium
CGGCCTGCGCCGCATCCGCGCCGATCAACGCCGGCAAATCTCCGCCGACCTCGAAGGAAAGCGAGAGCTTGCCATCCGAAAACGCGCCCGCGCCGGAAAAGCCCGTGGTGATGTGGCAATAGGGCTTGCAGTTGACGCAGTGGCCAATCACGGCCTTCGGGCAGCGGCGCTTCTCCACCGCAACGCCCTTTTCCACGATCACAATGCGCTGCCTGCCGCCTTGCCTGATCAGTTCAAGCGCGGTAAAGATGCCCGAGGGCCCCGCGCCAACGATCACAACGTCCGCCTGCATGACGATTCCTCCCGCTAAAAACTCCGAAAACCCGAAGAAACGCGTGTTCCGAAGTATTATTTATAACCGAAAACGCGCGTTTTGTCAAACGAACGCGCCGTTATACGCAAATCGCCGCTACGAAATCCCTCCTCTCCCAAAACCTTGAAAACGCGGCGCGTCGATGGTAACATAGAGCCGGCGCGCGGCGCGAACAAGGCATCGGCATGGCGCGCCGCCAAATCGATCGTTGGACGGGCGGAAAAGATATGAACGATACGCTCAAGGTAACCATCGGTATCGCGATCCCACTCGTAGGCACGACACTCGGAGCGGCCATGGTGTTCTTTATGAAGGGCGAGATGAAGCCGCGCCTGCAAAAGGCGCTGCTCGGCTTTGCCTCCGGGGTGATGATCGCCGCCTCGGTCTGGTCGCTGCTGATCCCCGCCATCAGGATGGCGGAGGCGGCGGGCAATATCGCCTGGCTGCCGGCGGTGGCGGGCTTTCTCGCCGGCATCGCCTTTTTGCTGCTGCTCGATTCGCTGATTCCGCATCTGCACGTCAACTCCGACCAGCCGGAGGGACGGCTTCAAGGCGTCGGCAAATCGCTGATGCTGGTTTTGGCCGTTACGCTGCACAACATCCCGGAAGGCATGGCCGTTGGCGTCGTACTCGCGGGCATGCTTTCGGGCGGCGAGGTCATCACCACGGCGGGGGCGTTCGCGCTCGCCATCGGCATCGCCATACAGAACTTCCCCGAGGGCGCCATCATCTCCATGCCGCTCGTCGGCAGCGGGCTGACGAAGCGCAAGGCGTTTCGCTACGGCTTTCTCTCGGGCGTCGTTGAGCCGATCGGCGCGGCCTTAACCATCGCGCTCACCTCGCTGATTACGCCCGTGCTTCCCTACATCCTCGCCTTTGCCGCCGGGGCCATGATCTACGTCGTCGTCGAGGAGCTCATCCCCGAGGCGCAGGCCGGGGCGCATTCGAACATCGGCACCATCGGCACGGCCCTCGGCTTCGCGCTGATGATGTGCCTCGACGTCGCGCTTGGCTGAAACACCGTCTTTCCGCCGCCGCAATCCGCGGCGCTATGCCCGGGCTATGCGCCGGACCCCGCTGATACGGCGGGAAACACACCCGTCGCAGAAAACGGCGATCCGGCCAAAACCGTCGCCGTTTTCATATGCCGTTTATGCATGAAGCATCCGGAACGCCAGGCCGGTATTTCGCAGCGGGCGAAACCCCATTAGCGGTGTTCGCCATCCTCATGAGGATGGCCGCAGTCTCCTTCATGTTCCCCGCACGAGCCATGATGCTCGCCGTGGTGCTCGCATTCCGCCTCGGAATCATACCGCAGCCGACCGGCGAGCAAATCCGCTACCGCCTGATCCGCAAGGCCGGAAACCCCGCCGTAAAACGTGATCCCCGCTTCCGTCAGCGCGCGTTTGGCGCCCCCGCCAATGCCGCCGCACAGCAGCGTATCCACGCCGCACTTTTTGAGGATATCGGCCAGCGCGCCGTGTCCGCTCCCGTTGGTATTGATGATTGTGGCGATCCCAACTTCACCGTTTTCAACCTCATAGACCTTGAAGCGCTCCGTGTGTCCAAAGTGTTGAAACACCGTACCGTTTTCGTATGTTACCGCGATCTTCATCTTTCCCGCTCCTTTTCCTGCATTGGTTTTGTCTGCGCCTCAGTATCGGCCGGGTGCTGCCCCATGTCGTGTCCGTGCCCGCAACCCCGCCCGCAGCGCCCGTTGCGGTGTTCGCAAACGCGGTATTCCCCGCCTTCAATCATAAGGGTCAGGCCGCCCACGATACACTCCGCCAGCTTTTTTCTTGCGTTCGCGTAAATTGCCTGCACGGTCGTGCGCGCAACGTCCATTTGGTCGGCGCATTGTTCCTGCGTCAACCCCTCGAGATCGATCAGTCGGACGGTTTCAAATTCATCCACCGTCATTTGCACCGAGCCGCCGCGCCGCTCCTCCTCCGGGCCGAAGCTGGTGTAACGCGGCGTTGCGCAGACCCTGCGGCACTTTCTTGGCCTGGGCATCGCATCGCCTCCTCTACATTTATGACATATGCCAAATATAAGATACGCGTTTTTCTGGCATATGTCAATAATGTTTTATGTTTTCGGGAGACGGTAATCCGATCAGGTCGTCCTGCGTGCGCCCGATGGTCATTGTCGCATGATGTTCTTTTGTAAAAATAATATTTTATTTTATACCTTTCGATATATTGATGTCAATTGAAAATTTGCATTATTTTATCCGTTGTGTTATGCTTACATATAGCTGCGATGATACCGTTCTAAATATGGCAGGAAAGCACAGCCAAAACAATAACTTGCAGACTGAGCAAAGGAGAATGACGATGTTTACTTTGAATGCGGAAAATCGAGACATGAGCTTGAAACCGAAACAACTCAGAAGGAAAGGGATCATTCCCGGCGTTCTATACGGCAAGAACCTAAACGAATCGCTGAGCATTCAGCTTTCACAGACAGAAGCCGCGCGCTTTTTGAAATCCAATTCCGCGGGAAGCAAGGTCGAATTGGCGATCGGCGATAAAAAGTTCCCGACGTTGTTTCGCGAGGCCGCCTACAAGCCCGCGACGAACGAGCTGGAGCATCTGAGTTTTCAAACGCTGCTCGCCGGGGAAATCGTGACGAGTACGGCGAGGATCGTGCTGATCAACAGAGAAAAGGTTGCGGGCATGATTCTGCAGCCGCAGTCCGAGATTTCCTACCGGGCGCTCCCCTCGCATCTCGTTGAGAAAATTGAAATCGACCTTGACGGGATGCAGGCGGAGGTTGGCATCCGCATCAGCGACCTCGATATCGCAAAAGATCCCAACATTGAGATTCTGAATCCGCTCGATACCATGGTGCTTTCGATTACCGATGCCCGCAAGCCGATGAGGGGACTCGAAGGCGACGCCGGGGCGTCCGAAACAGAAAGCAACTAAACCGGCGCGGCGGTTCTAAAACATATCGAACGTCCATACGCTATAGCATGGGCAGCCGCAGGCGTTGCATGGAATCGGACGTTTTGAGGAATACCGGCCCGTTTTTTGCGCGTTTACCACCAAACAGCGGCAAGGATCAGAGCGGGGAAGGCGGCGCGGCGTGGGCGGCGCGGTTTCCCGCTTTCTAAAACAGCGGCCGCGCCGCGGGCATGTTTTTGACGCATGCCGCGGCCATCGAATTGGCGCCGCACCCGGCGCTCCCTGTGGGTGCCGGCTGGCGGCATACCGAAATTTCGCAGCGGAACCATCAATTTGCAGGCCGACGCGAACGGCGTTCCCTTTTTGTGTCGGCGGCAAGCGGCGCGCCCCGGCGCAAATCGCCATATCAAAGCGCCCCCGGTGGAATGATTACGCGTTGTTTTATACCGTTCAAGCAATGGCTTTGACCGGCGTGCCATGACGGGTGCGGACTCCAAATAAGCGCTTTTTCATAAGGAAAGGAGACAAAACATGCAGATAGTTGGACAAACGGTCAAGCATAAGGCTTTTGGGCAGGGGACAATCACGAATTGTTCCGGCAATATCGTTACCGTCTCTTTTTCGCAAGGGGATAAACGTTTTATCTATCCGGACGCCTTTATCGATTTTCTGACCCTCCAAAATAAGTCCGTCCAGAATAAAATCGACATCCTCTGCAACGAGCGCCTGGAGGCGAAGGCCGCGTATAAGCAGGCGCTTAAGGAGGAACAGAAGCGCCGCCAGAGGCTCCAAACCCTGAAGATCACGCCAAACTCCCAGGCGGCCTTTCATCTGGATATCAAAGATCTCGATACGGTTTTTTCAACCGGCGCGGTATCGACCGGTTGTTATTTGAGCGGCAATTCCAAAGGAAAGCCGCGCGTACCAAGCAAGCTTATGCCCAATTCCGCCTGCCTGCTGACCGGACGCGCCCCAAACGCCGCGGAAACGGAGCGCCGTATTCTCGGTGCCTTCATGGTAACGGATGATTTTTTGGGGGACTTGTGCAAAAACGGCATGGTAAGATGTCACGAGCGCTATAAGGTGACCCTGCCTCCCGGCGTCGATCTGTTGTATTGGGATTATTTCGATTTCACCGGCCCTCTCCCGCGCTGGGGGAGCGCGGCGTTTAGGTACGTTGCAACCGGCGCGATGCAGCGGGTCCTGCTTGATATCAGAGAAGCGCTCCGCGGCAGCGAGCAGGAAGCGATCATCGGGGAATTCTATCGGCACTTCTCTGAGATAAACCGCCTGCCGCAATAAACGGAATCGACAAACCCGCCGCTTGCACCGGCGGGTTTGCTGAAACCCTCAACTTTTTTTAGCGCCGCGCGGCTTGGGAGTGATTGCCGGCGCTGTCCTGAAAACCTCGCGGTACGCTTCAGCCTTCGAACAGCGGGGTCTACGCGGGTTCGGCCGCAACCAGCACGTAGCCGCAGTCCTTGCAGCGCAGCGGCGTCGTGGGATCGCCGTCGTCGGCCTCGGGTTCGTGCGCCCAGTACCCGTCACTTGCCCCGCATACGCCGCAGGCGTGCCAGTGACCGCCCTCGTCGCTCGACCACTCCTCCGAAAAAGGATGCGGCGACATGGGAATCGCTTGCGCATCGGTCGTCCCGGAGCAGGATGTACGCATGCAGTGCCGCGACTCCACGCCCTCGCTCGTGCAAGTGGGCGGTATGTCTACGGTGAATTCGTACCCAAAGTTGTGTCCGTACGGTTGGATCGCCGTTATGTCGATCCTTGCGTTACAGCGCGAGCAGTGGCGCGATATGCTGCCCTCCTCTGTGCACGTAGGCACGACATCCATGGTGTAGGCTTCTTCAAATGCGTGGCCGAGCGCGGGGATCGGCGTGGTATCCGTTCTCGCGCCGCAGCGCGCACAGTGGCGCGACATGCTGCCCGCGGCCGTGCAGGTTGCCGGTCTGTCCACGGTGAACCTTGACGCGAAGTCATGCCGGCTGCCGGTTTTTCTGAGCACCGCCGCATGCGGCGCCGTGCCGTGGATCTCCCCGGTGTAGAGCGTGCAACCCGCCTGCGCCGAAATCCAGGTTTGCCCCGCCGGCAGCCAGACATGAACCACGCCTTCCTCGCTGCTCATCGCCGCGCCGTATTCCTGCGAAAGACCCGGCTGAGACGAAAGGCCAAACGCTCTCTCCCCCGCACGCGGCGGCTCGCCGATCGTCAGGTCATAGCGCACAAGCGCCTGTCCCTCCCCGTTTTGTACGGTCGGTTCGTCCCCTTCCGCTTTGCCCCCAATGCCGTCGACGCTGCCGCCGTTTATCACGACGATGCCGCCGTCCGCGCAGAGCACGGCATCGCCGCTTTCGTTCAGCGTATCGATCGTGCCGGCGTTGACCACAAGGCCGCTTTGCGCATCCTCGATCAGAACCGCGCAGCCCGCGCCGTCGGCCGCGTTATGAATCCTGCCCCGGCCCGCTGCCGCGTCCTCCACGGTAAGCTGTGCGCCGTCCTTTAGCACGATCACCGCCTCCCCGCTGCCGCTGAGCGTGTGCCCGCCGAGGTTGAGCGTGATCTCGCACGCCGCGAGCACAAGCGCTTCCTCCCCCAAGTCCACGTCCTGCAGCAGGGTAACGACGCGCTCGGCCTCCGTCTCTCCGCGCGCGGCGGCGTCCACGGCTTCCTGAAGCGTCGCATAGGTTATTCCGCCCACCGAGGCGACGGCCGTTCCCGTCAAAGCGGCGGCGGCGGATGCGGTGAAGAGCATATACAGCGAGAGCAGCGTGACAAGAATCTTCTTTTTCATATCGTTCCTCCACACCGGCGTTTTTGGTACGCGCACAGAAGCGCCCATGCGCCCTAAGTCCATTATGCCGCAAATGCGGCGCTCGATTGCGCCCCGTCACGAATCGGCCCGGATTCGGCGCGAACCGTACCGCCGCGGCGGCTGCCGGCGCCACGAAAAACGCCCGCGGTTTCCCGCGGGCGCCGAAACGGCTCGAAATCGTTCGATTCATCCAACCGACGTCTCAAAAAGCTATGACCTGCCCAATCTCCCGTCGAGGTCGTCGCCGTATTCGGGTTTAAGCGGAAAGCGCACCTCGGCGCGGTCGCGCGTTGCGCGATAGATCGCGGTGAACAATTCCACGGTGCGGCGTCCGTCCTCGCCGGTGATCATGGGAGGCCGCTTTTCGAGAATGCTGCTTACGAAATCGTCGATCTGCCGCGTATGGAAGAGATACATGGCGTCCTCGCGATCAAACCAGGCCGCGTCTTCGCGGTTCCATTCGTCGATGCGCTCCGCTTCGCCCGGCACGGTCCAAAGATCGAGCCTGGGCGGCTCGGCGATCCCGGACATGCCGGCAATGAACATCGCGCCGCCGTCGGTCTGGACGCCCACGCCCGCGCCGTTGCTGCCGAAGACATGCACTTTGCCGTACAACGCGGGGTTCTGCGAGTTGCTTACCACGATATTTCCAATCGCGCCGCTTACAAAGCGCACCACCGCAACCGCCGTATCCTCCACCTCGATATACGGATGGTTGAGGTTTGTGTGGATGCCATAGAGCGTGTCGATCTGGCCCATATACCATAGCAGCAAATCCAGCTGATGGGGCGCCTGGTTGACCAGCACGCCACCGCCTTCATCCTTCCAGGTGCCGCGCCACGGATCGCTCCTGTAGTACGCCTCGTCCCGCCAGCCGAACATGTTTACGATGCCGAGGATCGGCGTGCCGATCTTTCCCTGCTCTATGGCGTTTTTTACGCGTATACAGGGGGGATACAGCCGCCTTTGGCAAACGGTGCCCACCGTAACGCCGGCCTGCTTTGCGGCGTTGAGTATGGCGTCGCAGTCCTCGAGAGAGGAGGCCAGCGGTTTTTCAATGAGCACGTGCATACCATGCCGGATGGCTTCGAGCGCCACGCCTGCATGGGTGGGATGCGGCGTACAGATGCTCACAGCCTGCACGCCCGCCTCCGCCATTTCGGCGATCGTCCTGCAAGGCTTTGCGCCGTATCTTTGCGCGAACAGCTCCGCCCGCTCGAAACGATGGCTGTAAACGGCGCTCAATCTGGCATTGCCGCACGCCTGATATCCGCGGGCGTGAAAGTCGCCCACCTTTCCGCAGCCGATGATTCCGCACGAAAGCATACGTTTTGTTCTCCTTACGCTTGTTGGTTGGGCAGCAGCACGACCTTCATAAGGCCGGGCTCCTTGTTTTGCAGGCGGGCAAACCAGTTTGCGCCCTGGCTCAGGGGGACGGCCGCGCTTACGAAGGCCTCGACGTCCACCTGCTTTTCTGCAATCAGGCGGATGCATTCGTCGTATTCGCCCGCGGAGGCGCAGGAGCCCAGCACCGATAGCTGCCGGGGGACGATGGCCTGCACCGGCAGGTTCTCCGTGGCGGATAAATTGCCCACGAGTACCGCGCTGCCGCCTTTTCTCAGGCATTGAATGGCGAGGTTCCCCGTCGACTCAACGCCCACCGCCTCAAACGCGGCGTCCATCCCCCGCTCTTTGGTGATCCGCATGATCTGACATAGCGCGTCCTTTGCGGAATTGACCGTATGGGTCGCGCCGAAACGGCTTGCGAGCGCCAGCTTGTCGGGGTCGATATCCACCGCAACGAGCTTGCCGCAGCCGTGCGCTTTGAGCACCTGCACAAGCAGAAGCCCGATCATGCCCGCGCCGATAACGGCCGCGTCCTGCCCGGGCGCAAGGTGCGCCCGGCCGAGCGCGTGCACGGCGATGGAAAGCGGCTCGATCATCGCCGCCTGCACGTAGGAAACGCTTTGCGGCAGGCGGTAGAGTATGCGCTGGTGGACGGCCGCATATTGGGCAAAGGCCCCGTGGAAGCGGTAATCGCCGCAGGAAACGCCGAACACCCTGCGGTTGCTGCAGAGGTTGACCTCGCCGCGGCGGCAGAATTCGCATGCGCCGCAGTAAAGGGTGGAATCGAAGGTAACCCGATCGCCCTTCTTCCAGCCGGTTACGGCGCTACCCGTTTGCGCGATGACGCCGCTTGCTTCATGCCCCATGATGACGGGCGGGATGCGCCTGCCCGTGCCGCCGTCCATGCCGTGTACGTCGGAGCCGCAGATGGCGCAGGCTTCAATTTGAACCAGCACCTCTTCCGGCTGGATCGCCGGGGTTTCCACTTCCTCATAAGCAAATTCGTTATAGGCCTTGAGAACCAGAGCTTTCACGATCTTCTCCTTTTGCGCCGCCGTGCCGGATGGCTTTGATTTGCTATCGTCTTATCATGACGGAAAAGAGGATCGTTCGTCAAGCGGTTTTATCCGATTTGCGACGCCGGCGCGGGAACCCGTGCACGATATGACTGCAATACAAAAAACCTGCCATCGCCGCATTCGCTCTGTCCCGCCATTTCACGCTGCTTTTTGGCGGCGTCCTTCCCCAAAGGAGCGAAGCGGCGCGAAAAATCACGTCTCTTTGTACCTTTGGCACAGAACAACGCCCATTTTGCGCTATAATATGGGAAGAACCCGCGCAAAAACAGGGTGCGCCCACGCCCCCGCGCGAAAGGAGCTTTGTAATCATGAAGAAATCCAGCTACCCCGTCACCGGCATGACCTGCTCCGCCTGCTCCGCGCACGTGCAGCGCGCGGTTTCGAAAATACCCGGCGTAGCGTCGGCCGAGGTCAATCTTGCGGCCGAGAAGCTCACCGTAAGCTACGACGAAACGCAGGTCTCGTTCGATACGCTGCGAAGCGCGGTGGAACACGCGGGCTACGGCCTCACCGCGCCGCGGACGGACCGACGCGCGGAGCTTGGCGTCGAGGGCATGACCTGCGCCTCCTGCTCGGCTGCCGTCGAGCGCGCGATCGCGAGGCTTCCGGGCGTTTCGGACGTCTCCGTCAACCTCGCGACAAACCGCGCCGCCTTCACCTACGACGCGTCGCTTGTCAAGCTTTCGGAGATCCGCGCGGCGGTCACAAACGCCGGCTATACGCCGCTCGATCTTGCGAGCGAGGACGCGCGCGACGCCGACCGCGAGCGGCGCGAGCAGGCGCTGCGCAACATGAAGCGGCGGCTCATCGTGGCAATCGCGTTTGCCGCCCCGATCCTCTACATCGCGATGGCGCATATGTTTCCCGTGCTCGGCGTACCGCTGCCGAAGTTCCTCGACCCGCACCACCATCCGCTGACCTTCGCGCTCGTGCAGCTTGTCTTGACGCTGCCCGTGCTCGCCGCGGGCGGGCGCTTCTTCCGCACGGGCTTTAGAACGCTTGTGAAGGGCGCGCCGAACATGGACACGCTCGTGGCCATCGGCACGGGCAGCGCGTTTCTCTACGGCGTGTACGCCACCGTGCTCATTGCGCGCGGCGACGCGAGCTTTGCCCAGCACCTCTACTTCGAATCCGCCGCCGTGGTCATCACGCTTGTGATGGTCGGCAAATACCTTGAGGCCGTCAGCAAGAGCAAGACCTCCGAGGCGATCAAGAAGCTCATGGACCTCAAGCCAAAGACCGCGACGATCCTAAGAGACGGCGCGGAGTTCGAGGTTTCGCTCGACGAGGTCGCGGTGGGCGATACCGTGCTCGTGCGCCCTGGTTCGTCGATCCCCGTCGACGGCGTGGTTCTTGACGGCGTTTCGAGCGTTGACGAGTCGATGCTCACAGGCGAAAGCCTTCCCGTCGAGAAGCAGCCAGGTTCCCCGGTCACGGGCGGCAGCATCAACGGCGAAGGCCTCTTGCGCTTTACGGTCACGCGCGTCGGCGAGGACACCGCGCTATCGAAGATCATCCACCTCGTCGAGGAGGCGCAGGGGCGAAAGGCTCCCATCGCCAAGCTCGCGGACGTGATATCCGGCTACTTCGTGCCCGCCGTGCTCGGCATCGCCGTGCTTGCCGCGATCAGTTGGGCCCTTGCGGGCAAGGACTTCAACTTCGTGCTCAACATCTTCGTGACCGTGCTCGTCATCGCCTGCCCCTGCGCGCTTGGGCTTGCGACCCCGACCGCCATCATGGTCGGCACCGGCAAGGGCGCGGAGCTCGGCGTGCTGATCAAGGGCGGCGA
>CAYMSL010000064.1:0-10627 GCA_964393095.1 uncultured Oscillospiraceae bacterium
CCTCGACGTGCTTGATACGCTCAAGCCCCTTGAGCTTCGGCGTGCCGCTCTTCGTGCCGATGGCGTAGACGATGGCGTCAAAGCCCTGGGACTTCAGCGTTTCGTTATCCGCGGTGGTGTTGAAGTGCACCTTGAGGTCGTACGCGCGTTCGGCCGCTTCGAGCGAATGACCGAGGTAGTCGAGGTAGTTGCTGATGTCGAATTTGATGCGCGGCACGCTGCCGGGTATTACCTTGCCGCCGACGCGGCCGCTCTTTTCAAACAGTTCCACATTATGGCCGCGGCTTGCTGCCGCAATGGCAAACTGCACGCCGCCCGGGCCGCCGCCGACGACGGCGATACGCTTTTTCTTCTCGGCCGGCTGCGGTTCCAGAGGCAAGACGTCTTCAAAGCCGCTCAGCGGGTTGACCGCACACTGCGGATGGCCGCCGTCGACGAACTCGTTGATGCAGCCCTCCTGGCAGCCGATGCACGGGCGGATTTGCGAAACCTTGCCTGCGAAGGCCTTGTTCGGCCACTCGGGATCGGCCAGGAGCGGACGCCCGAGCATGACCATGTCGCACTTGCCGTCGCGCAGCGCCTGCTCGGCGATGTCCGGATAGCCAAGCTTGCCGACCCCGACGATCGGCACCGGCAGACCGGCGTTGCTGAGCACGTTACGCTCTTCAAAGCGCTTTTTGACAAATTCGGCCACCTCAAGGAAGCATCCCGCGGGCATGCCGGCCGGCGGATGCGGCAGCCACCAGTTGTCGTAGCAGCCGAGGTCGACGTCGAACAGGTCCACGCCCGCCTTGACGAGGTTTTCCATGTAGTTGAGGGTCTCCTCGATGGTACGGCCGTTTTTGAACTTGCGCAGGGCTTTCTCGTTCATGCCGTCCTCGCCGTAGGTTTCGTTGAGGGCGAGGGAGAGGTCGATGCGGTACATGATCGGGTACTTCGGCCCGACGCGCCGCCGCATCTCCTTGACGATGTCGACGCCGAAGCGCTGCCAGTCGGCATACTTGCCGAACTTGCGGCGGTTGAACGCGGTGTTGGTGAGCTGCTCGAGCAGGTAGCCCTCGTGCCCGTGCAGATACACGCCGTCCAGCCCCGCGGCCTTGGCGTCCGCCGAGGCCTGCCCGGCGTTTTTAATGATCTTGCCGAGCTTGGCGCCGGCAAGCGGCATGCAGGGAATCTCGGGAATATAGAAGTTCGGGTTCATCGAAGCCGAAACCGGGAACTTGAGCTCCGTGATCAGGCACTGCGGGTTGCCCACGCGGCCGAGGCCGGGGGTGAGCTGCACAAAGATGCGCGCGCCGAAGTTGTGGCAGCCCTGCGCGAGATCGCGCCAGCCGGAGAACACCGTGCGGCTGCGGTCGATGCGCGGAAAGTAGGAGAGTTTGCCGAGTTCCGTAATGGAATGATCGATTCCGTGGCTGATCGGTATAAGGCCCGTGGTAATCAGGCCCACGCCGCCCTTTGCGCGCGCGAAGAAATACTGCTGCATCTTGTCGTTGGGCCGACCGGTTTCCTCACACATGTCGATGTTGCCCATGGGCGCCATGACGAGGCGGTTCTTGATCGTGACCGAGTTGACCCGAATCGGCGAGAACATCCGCTCGTATGGATAGAGCGCGCTGGTCATGCGTCCGGAACCGCCGGCGTGATTTGTGTTTTCGGCGTTACAGACCCAGTTGCCGTAGCCGTCTACGAGCCGTTGTACGAGTGCATCTGTTTTCAAGCGAAAAATCCTCCTATTCCGAAATGATACTTTGAAATGTGGATTGGAATCCATAAATATTTTATCAGTCCGCCATCGCACCGTCAAGGCGCGTAAGCCCGTTTAGACAAATAATTCAGTCGCTTGTTATCGATTTTAATGGATTGATATGCTCCAAACGGATTTTTTACCGCATATGTGTTCGCGCGGACTGCTGACATTTCCGGGCGGCTATTTTTCGACGCGCCAACAATCGTTTGCGGAAGAAGTTTTTGTGATATAATGCCATCATGGAAGATATACACACGCGCGGGCCGATCATTTCCGACGTGCTGCCGGGTTCCCCGGCGGCGCGCGCGGGCATACGCACGGGGGACATGCTGCTTTCGATCAACGGCGAGCGCGTGACGGACGTTGTGGACTACGAATACCTCTGCGCGGCCGGGCGTTTGCGCGTGTGTTTGCAGGATGAGCGCGGCGCAAAGCGCGAGGTGAGCGTTCGCAGGCACGACGGCGAAACGCTCGGGCTGACGTTCGCTTCGAGCCTGCTTGGCGGCATGCGCATATGCAAAAACCGCTGCGTGTTTTGTTTCATCGACCAGATGCCAAAGGGCGTGCGCACGAGCCTGCACGTAAAGGACGACGATTGGCGCATGTCGTTTATCATGGGCAACTATGTAACGCTGACCAACATCGGCGAAGCGGAATTCGAGCGCATCATCCGCCGCCGCGTCAGCCCGCTGTTTGTCTCGCTGCACGCGAGCGATCCCGCGGTGCGCGTGCGCATGATGGGCAACCCCTCCGCCGGGCGCGTGATCGAGCAGCTCACGCGTCTCAAGGAAGCCGGGCTGCGCTTTCATTTGCAGGTCGTGCTGTGCCCCGGCGTCAACGACGGCGATGTGATGCGCCGCACGATCGCGGATGCCGCGGCGCTGATGCCCGCCGCGCAGTCGCTTGCGATCGTGCCGGTGGGGCTGACACGCTTTCGCGCGGGTCTTTTTCCGCTGCGCCGTTACGGGCCGGCGGAGGCGCGTTCTCTGATTGCCGAGATCGAGGCGCTGCAGGCGGAATTTCTTTTAAGCTCCGGTACGCGCTTTGTGTTTCTCGCGGACGAGTGGTATACGCGCGCGGGGCTGGAACTGCCGCCGTTTGAAGCCTACGAGGAGTTTTCGCAAATCGAGAATGGCGTGGGGCTTTTGCGCCTGTTCGAGAATGAATTTCTCGGCGCGCTGGATGGGCAAGAGCCGCTTGCAAAGCCGCGTACGTTCGCGATGGCGGGCGGGGTGTCGGCCGAGCCGTTTTTCCGCAGGCTGTATCAAAAGCTCGCGCCTTACGGCGTAACGATCGAAACGCACGCGATCGTCAACCGCTACTTTGGAGAGAGTGTGACCGTTGCGGGGCTTGTTACGGGCGGCGACCTCGTCGAAGGGATGCGCGGCGCAGCGTTCGGCGAGGGCATCCTGATTCCGCGCGCCATGCTCAAGGCCGACGAAGACGTGTTTCTCGACGGCATGACGCGAGATGCGGCGGAGCACGCGCTCGGCGCGCGCCTGCTCCCCGTCGGCACGGGCGAGGAACTGATCGAGACGGTCTTTGGAGGGCAGTTTGCGATCGTTTGAAAACGCTGTTTTACGCAGCGACCGCTTGGGGTGCGCATGATTGCCGGCGCGGCGAAATGATCGGGTTCGGGGCTGTGCGCCGAATCGGTTTCGGGGACTTTTATAACTGAGAATCTTTTTGAACAGGAGTTAGGATGAAGAAACCGCTTGTGGCCATCGTCGGAAGGCCGAACGTTGGAAAATCGACGCTGTTTAACCGCCTGATCGGGCGGCGCGTGGCGATCGTGGAGGACACGCCGGGCGTGACGCGCGATCGCATCTATCAGGACGCGGAATGGCTGCAATACGCTTTTACGCTCATCGACACGGGCGGCATCGAGCCGGAGAGCGAGGACGCGATCGCCGTGCAGATGCGGCGGCAGGCGGAGCTTGCCGTCGAGACGGCGGACGTGATCATATTCCTCGTTGACGGGCGCGAGGGTATGACGAGCGCGGATCTCGAGGTTGCCTCGATGCTGCGCCGCTCGAAAAAGCCCGTGGTGCTCGCGGTCAACAAGGTCGATGCGCCGAAGCAAAGCGACGCGGCCTACGAATTTTACTCGCTCGGCCTTGGCGATCCCGTGACCATCTCCGCCGCGCAGGGCCTTGGCCTTGGCGACCTGCTTGACGCCGTGGTCAAGGATTTCCCCAAGGATTTGGAGGAGGAGGCGCACGCGCGCGTCAACATTGCGCTCGTAGGCAAACCCAACGTCGGCAAGTCGAGCCTCGTCAACGCCCTGCTCGGCGAGGAGCGTACGATCGTAAGCGACGTGCCCGGCACGACGCGCGACTCGATCGACACGCCCTTTTCGGTAAACGGACGCGACTATATGCTGGTGGACACGGCGGGCATCCGCCGCAGGCGCAGCATCGAGGACGAGAGCATCGAGCGCTACAGCGTGATCCGTTCGCTCGCGGCCATCCGCCGCTCGGACGTCGTGCTGATCATCTGCGACGCGAACGAGGGCCTGAGCGAGCAGGATGTGCGCATCGCGGGTTACGCCCACGAGGAGGGAAAGGCGAGCGTGATCGTCGTCAACAAGTGGGATCTCGTCGAAAAGGACACCCACACGATGAGCCGCTTCGAAAAGGAACTTGGCGTACAGCTTTCGTTTATGCGCTATGCCCCGATGCTGTTTATTTCGGCAAAGAGCGGGCAGCGCGTAAACAGGGTGCTTGAGGCGGCCGATGCGGTCTACGAGCAGGCCTGCCGCCGCATCCCCACGGGGCAGCTCAACGATACGCTTGGCGAGGCCGTGGCGATGAACGCGCCGCCCTCCGACAAGGGACGCTTGCTTCGCATCTACTACGCCACGCAGGCGGCCGTGCAGCCGCCGACGTTTGTGATCTTCGTCAACGATACCAAGCTCGTCCACTTCTCCTATGAGCGGTATCTGGAGAATTATCTGCGAAAGACGTTTGGCCTCGAAGGAACGCCGATACGGCTGCTGTTTCGCAACAGGAAGAAGGAGAACGAGGCATGATCGAGGGACGTTGGGCCGTTGGAATCTGGACGATGCTGCTTTGCGCGGCGCTTGGATATCTGTGCGGAAACCTGCAATCGGCCATTATCATCAGCAAAGGCTACTATCACGACGACGTACGCCGCTATGGCAGCGGCAACGCGGGCAGCACGAACATGGTGCGCGTGTTCGGCTACGGGCCGGGCGCGATCACGTTTGCCGGGGATTTTTTCAAGGCCATGGCGGGCGTCTTGCTTGGGCGTTTCGTCTGCGGCACGGTCGGCGGCTACGTCGCGGGGCTTTTTGTGGTCGCGGGCCACTGTTGGCCGGCGTTTGCCGGGCTGCGCGGCGGCAAGGGCGTTGCCTGCTCGGCGGGCGTGGCGCTATTGTGCTTCCCGCTTGGCGCGGCGGCGGCATTTGGCATCGGGCTGATCGTTTTCGCGCTCAAACGGCGCATGTCGCTGATGTCGCTGACGAGCCTGCTGCTCTTTTTCATCGCCGTGATGGTCTTCCGCAGGCAGGATATCCCGCTTGTGGGGCTTTCCGCGCTGCTGATGCTGATCGTATACGTGCGCCACATTGAAAACATCCGCCGCCTGCTGCACGGCGAGGAAGGACGCCTCAAGCGCGAGGGGCGCGAGCCTTAGCGCGCCGTATCCGGGCCGGACTGTCTGGCTTACCGGCTTACTTAATAAAATAAAACACGTAAATCATTCGTCAACCCCTGCGGCATGTACGCGGGGGTTGACGCTTTGCGGGGGTTGCCGGCCGCGATCGAAGGCGCGACCAGACCCGGCCTTACAAAAATGATACGCGACTTTTGTGACACGGATTTTCGCTCGTATACCCGCAAACACGGCTTCATATACATGTACGGATCAAAAGCATGTGTACAAGGAGGCGCGTTATGGACAGGAATCGTCTGTATTCCGATATTGCAAAACGCACACAGGGAGATATCTACCTCGGCGTTGTCGGTCCCGTGCGGACGGGGAAGAGCACGTTCATCAAGCGGTTTGTCGAACTCCTGCTTCTGCCGGGTGTCGAAAACGAGCACGTACGCGCGCGCATCGTGGACGAACTGCCGCAGAGCGGAAACGGGCGCACGGTCATGACAACGCAGCCGAACTTCGTGCCGAACGAGGCGGTGCGCCTCGACCTGGGCGAGGGCGCGTTTGCCCGCGTGCGGCTCATCGACTGTGTCGGCTATATCGTTCCCGGGGCGCTCGGCACCATGGAAAACGAGGCTGCGCGGCTGGTGCGCACGCCCTGGAGCGATGAGGATATGCCTTTCGAGGAGGCTGCGGAGCTTGGCACGCGCAAGGTTATGCGCGAGCACTCGACCGTGGGCATCGTCATGACGACCGATGGAAGCATCACCGAAATCCAGCGCGAGAGCTACGTCGCCGCCGAAGAGCGCGTGATTGCCGAGATGAAAAAGACCGGCAAGCCCTTCCTGATCGTACTCAACTCCACCGACCCGGAGAGCGAGCGCGCGCAGCAGCTGCGCTCCGCGCTCGAAAGCAAGTACGACGCGGGGGTCTGCGCCGTGGACGCAATGCGCATGACGGCGGCAAAGGCGCAGGAACTGCTTGAGTACCTGCTGCTCGAGTTCCCGCTGCGTCTGCTCGAGGTGCGCATCCCTTCGTTTATGCGCGCATTGCCGGGCGATCATCCATTGACGCAGCGCGTGATGCTGCCGATCGTTTCCTCGCTGGCCAAGTTTCAGCGCGTGCGCGACTATCGTTCGCTGCTGACGGAACTGCAGTCGCTCGAGCGCTTCCACTCGCCGCGCGTCGAGCGGGTCAACCTTGGCGAAGGTACGGTCAGCTTGTCTCTCCAGCCGGACGAGGGCCTCTTCTACGAGGTGCTCAGCGAACAGTGCGGCTGCGCGATATCGGACGAGTATCAGCTCATGTCGCAGCTAAGGGATTATGTGCGCGCGAAGCGCGAATACGACCGCGTGTCCGACGCGCTTTGCGAGGCGCAATCCACAGGATACGGCCTTGTGCCGCCCGCTATGGACGAGATGGAGCTTGACGAGCCTGAAATCGTGCGGCAGGGCAACCGTTTCGGCGTGCGTTTGCGGGCGCACGCATCCGGCCTGCATGTCATCCGCATCGATATCGACAGCGAGGTCAATCCCATTGTCGGCACGGAGCAGCAGTCCGAAGCGCTCGTTCGATACCTCAGTGATACGTTTGAAGCGGATAAGCGTGCCATCTGGCAGACGAACATCTTCGGGAAACCCCTCTACGATCTTGTACGTGAAGGCATGGAGGAGAAGGTTACGAATCTGCCCGAGGGCGTGCGCACGCAGGTGCAAAACGCCTTGCAGCGCATCGTAAACGACGGCTGCAACAACCTTATCTGCATCATGCTTTGAATCATGCTCCGAAGGCGGGGGAAGAATATCGCAGTGCTTTTATGCCGACCAACGATATTTTCCCCCAAAAGGAACGAAGGAGCAGTTGATCTATGATACTACCGCGCACGGACCTTGCGCGCGAGACCCTCGGCATGAGCGGTGCGGTCTCGGGCGTGAGCCAGGAGGACGAGCAGTACGGGGGCGTGGCAATTTCGCGCATCTCCATCGAGACGGATCAGGCGGCGCAGCGCATCGAAAAACCGCGCGGCCGCTACGTGACCATCGAGGGCGACGGGACGGAGGACGCGGAGATGGCCGCGGACATCATCCACTGCGTGGAGAAGGAGCTTGCTTCGCTGCTTGACTGGCTTGAACCCAACGCGCACGTACTCGTCGTCGGCCTTGGCAATCGCTTTGTTACGCCCGACTCGCTTGGGCCCCGCACGGTGGAAAAGCTCTTTGTCACCCGGCATATCCAGCGCTTCGTGCCGGAGGCCGCGCCAAAGGGCATGCGCCTTGTCTCCGCTATGTGCCCGGGCGTTATGGGCGTAACGGGCCTTGAAACGGTGGAGGTCGTACGCGGGCTTGTAGGACAAGCGCGCCCGGACGCTGTGCTCTGTATCGACTCTTTGATCTCAACGCGTTCGACGCGCATCGCCTCGGCTGTACAGATCAACGACAGCGGCGTGCTGCCGGGCGCGGGTGTGGGCAATCGCCAGCGCGGACTCGACGAAGACTCGCTCGGCGTACCGGTGCTCGCCATCGGCGTGCCGACCGTGGTTTCGGCGACGACCATCGCCGAGGAGACGGTGCGCCTCATCGAAAAGCATACGGGCGTATCCGATCAGGACGACATGCTGCTCGGCGTTGCGCTTGAGAGCATGGAACCCGAGATGCGCGAGATGGTCGTCACCCCAAAGGATGTCGACCGCCTTGTCGAGGATGCTTCGCGTGTGCTCGCGGGCGGCATCAACCGCGCTTTGCTCGGGCGCAACTACGAGGAGATGGAGCAGCTTTTGATGCACTGAAGCATTGGCAGACGCCGCCGGCGCGGCCCGACGCACAAGCAGGACCGCCGCCGGCGCGGCGCGGAGGCGCAGATGAGGAAACGACCGGGAAACCGACACATCCGCCGCGTCAGGCGCGCGCACACAAAGGATCGCATCTCCGGCAAGCTCTGGCTGATCGCGGCTTGCGTATGTTTGATACCCCTGGCGCTCGTCATGGCGCTCTTTTATCAAAACGGCTTTCACGCGGCGGTTCTCGCGCTTGGCACGCCCGCCTACGCGCTTGCCGGCAAAGCGAGCCTTGCCGAGACGGTCGTGTACATCGAACCTTTGAGCGATATGGCGATTCAAGCGGTGCCCTCGGAGCCGGAAAAGAACGCCGTCGAGGCGATGGTCATAACCAAAGCGCCGCGCGTGCTGATCTACCATACGCATACGACCGAAGCATATCTTTCATACGGTGGCGATACCTATGAAGCCAGCGATAAATGGCGCACGAAGGACGAAACCAAGAACGTTGTCGCCGTGGGGGAACTGCTGACCAAGCTGCTTAGCGAGCAGTACGGCATCGCCGTGATACACGACACGACGAACCACGAGCCGCCAAAGCTTTCCTCCTCCTACAGCCGCTCGCTATTGACCATGCAGGCGTATCGCGAACAGTACCCGACGATCGAATACTTTATCGACGTACATCGCGACGACTATGGCAAGGGCGTATCCGACGAGCCGCAGGACTACGTGAAGATCGACGGCAAGGAGACCGCGCGATTGATGTTTGTCGTCGGCACAGGCGCAGGCGCGACGGGCGCGGGCTTTGGCGAGATGCCGGATTTTTCGAGCAACCAAGCCTTTGCGCTCGACGTGACCAACCGCCTGCAGAAGGTAAGCAAAGGCCTTACGCGCGACGTACGCATTAAGACCGGGCGCTACAATCAGCACGTATCGTCCCATTGCCTGCTTGTGGAGGTCGGCCACATCGCGAACACGCTCTCGCAGGCGCTTACGGCCGTGCCGTATCTTGCGCGGGCGGTCGCCGAGAGCATCACGGCGCAGGAGCAGAGCATGCAGGTAGACGTCGCGGTTACCGTTTGGGCGCCGCTCGAATAAAGTCCCCCAGGCACATTCTATTAATGACTAGACAAAATAAAAAAGCGCCAAACCGAAGCAAGGCGCTTATTATCAGAGGATGCGCTAAGGCCGTTCTACTCGATTGCGAGCTGCGATTTGACCTCGCCGTAGGCCTTGATCGCGTCGATCGCGTCGACACAGAACTCGATCTTGGTCTCGCTCGTGGTAATGAGCCATACGCGGACGCCGGATTGATTCAGCACCGAGAACAGCCGCGCGGCGACGCCGTGGCGCAGCGCCATGCCTTTGCCCTCGAGCGTAAGCTTGGTCAGACCCGCGCGGGAGCGTACGCTCAGATCCTCCGCGCAAAGCGGACCTAGCGCGTCAAGCGCCTCGCCAAGCTGGTCGGCGGGCAGCGAAAAGCCGATCGAGACGCTGTGCTCGTCCGGCTCGCTGCAGGCGATCATATCCACGCGCACACCGCGCTCCGCCACCGCGGCGAACACGCGCCCGACTACCGTGGAATCCGCGGAGGAGGCGCGCACCGTGACCGCCGCCTGGTCTTCGAGGGAGAAGAGGCGCGAGGCTACGTCGTGCTCGCTGACGACGTTCTTCATGTCGTAAAGGCCGCTCTCCTTGCCGAGCACATACTGCGCGGCCCGCAGCGCGCCGCGCGCGAACACCTGCTTGCTGTAGGCCCGGTGGGTTACCTCCACGATCTCGTCGTTGCCGATGAAGAGCACCTGATGCTCGCCGACCACCGTACCGCCGCGAATCGAGTGTATGCCGATCTCGTCCGGCGAGCGGCGCTTGTTTTTATCGTGGCGGCCGAAGGCAAACTCCGGCTCATCCGGGTAGAGCGAGGCGATCGCGTTTGCGAGCATGAGCGCGGTGCCGCTTGGCGAATCGACCTTTTTGCGGTGGTGCGTCTCAACGATCTCCACGTCGAACTCCTTGCCGAGCGCGGCGGACGAACGCCGCACCAAATCGAGCTGGAGGTTGACGCCAAGGGACATGTTGCCGGTTTGGAACACGGGGATGCGTTCCGAAGCCGCGCGCACGAGCCTTAGCTCGCGTTCGCCAAGGCCCGTTGTGCCGATTACCGCGGGGAGGCCGCGCGACTGCGCAAAGCGCAGCACGGCGGGCGCCGACGCGGGCACGGAGAAATCGATGACTACGTCGATTTCTTCCTTCACATCGTCGATATCCCGGTAGACGGGGCAGGAAAAGCCCTCCGCCCGCGCGGAGGGGTCCACGCCGGCGACCCCGGAAAAAGCGCCGCTCTGCGCTTGACAAGCTGCATACACGGCGCGCCCCATTTGACCGCAGATTCCGTTGATCAAAACAGAAATCATACGTCCTCCGATCGTTTCTTAGATCAGTTCGTAAGCCTTGAGCGTATCCTCGATGAGGCGCATGCT
>CAYMSL010000065.1:0-10347 GCA_964393095.1 uncultured Oscillospiraceae bacterium
CAAGCACATGGTTTTCAATAAAATACGCCACGCCATCGTCGTCGCAGGCGGGCACGGTCAAATCTGCGCTTGCGCGCACCGGCTCCGCGCCGTTTGCGACGCATACGCCCAAACCTGCCCAGTCGATCATCTCGTAATCGAGGTAGTTGTCCCCGACTGCCGCGACCTCGGCACGCTCGATACCAAGCCGTCTAGCGAGCGATTCGAGCGCGCTGCCCTTTGTTACGTGCAGCGCGTTGATCTCGATAAACCCCGGCATCGAGCGGGAGACCTGCGCCACGCCGCAAAAACGTTCCCGATAGCTTGCGAGCATTTCCTCTTCGCGCTCAACGTCGGCGTACGCCAGTACCTTCGGCACGCCCTCGTAGCGGTTGCCGCGCAGATTTGGCTCGATGCGGTATGGCAGCGTGTGGCGGCCAACATATTTCTCGGCAAACGGAGTGATCCGCTCAAAGAGCACAAGGTCGCCAAGATAGATCTGCGCGTGCAGACCCATTTCAAACGAGTAGCTGAGCACGTCGCGCACCACTTCGGGATCGAGCGCGTGCGCTTCGAGCACGTGTTCCGTGTCGGTATCCACCGTCAGCGCGCCGCCAAACTGAATCGACGGGCCGTGGATATCGAGCAGCTGCCAGAGCGGCCGCGTGGCAAGGCAGCCCCTTCCGGTGGCGAGTGTCACAAACACCCCCGCCTCCTGGGCGGCGCGAATGGCCGTGCGGTTGCGCTCGCTAACCTCCGTGGCGCGGCTTGTAAGCGTGCCGTCGATATCGAGCGCGATGAGTTTAAGCGGCATGTTCCTCTCCGTATCTAGCGAATCTGTCCGTTTCCCCGGACGACGTATTTGACGCTCGTAAGGTCGTTCAATCCCATCGGCCCGCGCGCGTGGAGCTTCTGCGTGCTGATGCCGATCTCCGCGCCAAAGCCAAACTCCTCACCGTCGGTAAAGCGCGTGGAAGCGTTGACATAGACCGCCGCGGAGTCGACCTCGCTCGTAAAACGCTCCGCCTGCGCATACCGTTCGGTCACGATGGCGTCGCTGTGGTGCGTTCCATAGCGGCGGATGTGCTCGATTGCCTCGTCGATGCCGTCGACCACGCGGATCGAGAGGATCAGGTCGTCGTATTCAGTCGACCAGTCCGCCTCGGAAGCGTCTTTGGCGTTCGGCAGGTATTGTTTGGCCTGCGGGCAGCAGCGCAGCTCGACGCCGCGGCGCGCCAGCGCCTCGCCGATCGGCGGCAGCGCGTCAGAAGCGATCGCCGTGTGCACGAGCAGCGTCTCCGCCGCGTTGCAGACCGACGGGCGCGAGCATTTCGCGTTTTCAACGATGCGTACGGCCATTTCAACGTTTGCGCTCTCGTCGATGTAGATATGGCATACGCCGGCGCCCGTCTCGATCACGGGCACGGAGGCTTGGGAAACGACGCTTTGAATCAGCCCGGCTCCCCCGCGCGGAATCAGCACATCCACAAGGCCGTTGAGCCGCATGAGCTCGGCGGCGGCCGCACGGTCGGTATCCCGCACAAGCTGTATCGCGCCCGCCGGGATTCCCGCGGTCTCGGCGGCGGCGGAAAGGCAGTCGCAGATCGCCGCGTTTGAGCGGATGGCCTCCGAGCCACCGCGCAGCAGGCAGGCGTTGCCGGACTTGATGCACAGCGCGATGGCGTCGGACGTCACGTTTGGCCGCGCCTCGTAGATGATGCCCACAACACCGAGCGGCACGCGGCGCTTTTCGATGTGCAGTCCGTTCGGCCGCACGAAAGCGCAATCGCTGCGGCCGATCGGGTCGGGCAGCGCCATAACCTTCCTCAGCCCCGCCGCCATGCCGGCAAGGCGCGCCTCGTCGAGCGTCAGCCGATCGATCATGGCGCGGTTCATGCCGCCGTCTGCGGCGGCCTGCACATCCTGCGCGTTCGCGGCGAGGATCTCCTCCGCATGCGAGATCAGCGCGTCCGCCATCGCCGACAATGCGTCGTTTCGCACCTGTGCGGACGTGACGCCCAGCATAAACGAGGCCTTTTTTGCCGCTTCGCCCAGCGTTCGAACACCCATATTCGCATTCCTCCAACTCTGCTGCATTATATCGCATATTACGCTTCGCTGACAAGGCTCCGCGCGCCTTTTGCCGCCGCGGCAAGCGAAGAAGGCGCATATTCCCCGCCGCATCCGCGCTCGCGTATACCTTCACCCGAATGTGGGGACAATCACCGCGAGGAGGATCGTTTGTTATGTTGCAATTCTGGAAGGACAACTACAGGATGATCCTGTTGACCGTCGTTGCGCTGATCACAGGCATCGTCATCGGCCTCTTGATCGGGCTTAGCGTCGAAACGAACGAAGAACCCGCCGCGGAAACCGGCAGCACGGGCGTTACGAGCATACTGCCCGGCGCGGTCATTGAAAAATACATCCGCTTCGACGGCTGCGGGCATACGCTCAACGTGCCGCAGGAGAGCCGCGCGTTCATCGGCTATACCGAGGAGGAACTGGCCGCGTTTTACGACGCCGGGACAATCGACGCGTTCAGCTCGACCTATGCGGCGATCTCGTTTGTACAGGCCGGCTTCTGCCCGAACCACTATGTGCTCGGCAGCGTGGACGGGCTGCTCTGCGTCTACCGAACAAGCGCCGAGACGCTTGCGCGCGACATCGTGCAGGTGATACAGACCGTCAACCCGCAGGAATTTCCCGAGGAGGAGCGCGCCCTGCTCGGGACCGGCATCGCGTTCGACAGCCTTGAGCAGATCGACACCTACCTGGAAAACGTGGAAAGTTAGCCCGCTTTGTACGGCTTATCGCCAAACGCACCGCACAAAAGACCACGGAGCCGCCGCTCGCGGTTCCGTGGCCTTTGCATTTGAAGCTAGCTTACCTGTGAATCGGTATCGCCTTACTCTGCCTTTTTGGCTTTGCCAAAGAACACGCCGATGAGCATGATGGCAGCGAAGATGACCAGGTACCAAACGACCGCCATCTTGTGCGACACGATCGCCGCGTACACCATGAACAGGCAGCCGAGCACGCCGAGGATCGGCATGAGGATCCGCTTGAACCAGCCCAGATCCTTCTGCTTGACCATGAACACGATGAACATCGGGATGTACATGGCGTACACCGTGATGATCGGCAGCTCGGAGGAGTCGAAGCACAGCGGCCCGAACCACGGCTTGGTCAGGTTCGCGCCGTAGAAGTAGGCGAGCCAGGCGCCGGCGAGCAGCATGCCCAGCGCGGAGGAGTTGGTCGTCATGTTGGTCTGCGGGCTAACCTCCTTGAACATCTCCGGCTTGGGGCCGACGTTGCGCGCCGCGAGCGAGAAGAAGCCGCGCGTGCAGCCCATCATGAGGCCGTTGAGCGTGCCAAGGCACGAGATGATCACAAACACGAACAGCAGCGTGCCGCCGACGTTCGAGAACAGCGTCGAGAAAGCGAGCTTCGCGCCGTCCTGGCCGCTCTCCATGAGCGTCGCGTTGCTGACCACGCCCGCAAGGCCCACGTAGTAGAGGATGTAGATGACGATGACGATGATCGAACCGAGTACGAGCGCGATCGGCAGGTTACGCTTGGAGTCGCGCAGTTCGGCGTTGATGCTGGTGGCGATAACCCAGCCTTCATAGGCAAACGCCGTGGCGCACACGGCGGTCAATAGCGCGCCGCCCTTCGAGGCGGTCTCCGCTACGACGGTTGTGAAGTTCGCCACCGTCGTACCGTTCGTAAAGCCCACGATGCAGCCGAAGATGCCCATCAGGAGCAGCGGAATGAGCTTGATGATGGTCGTTGCGACTTGGAATTTGCCGGCAATCTTGGGCGAGAGCGCGTTGATGGCGTAGCTCGCGATGAGGAAGAACGCCGCGATGACCATGCACTCTGGGCCTACGATGTCCCAGCCAAGCAGCACCGCCGTATAGCGCGCGGACACCCACGCAAGTACGCTGGTGAGCGTCGGGTAGTAGATCGTGGCGAAAAACCAGCCAACCATGTAGCCGTACTTCTTGCCGACCGTTACCTCGGAGTAGTCGACGACGCCGTTGACGTACTCGTATTTCGTGGCCATCGTCGCAAAGACATACGAGCAGACGACCATGATGATGCCGCCGATGATCCACGCCAGAATGCCCAGCGGAAGATTGCCGCCGGTTGCGCCAAGGATCTTTTCGGCCTTGAAAAATACGCCGCTTCCAATGACGATCCCAACGACCATCGAAATCGCCGTAAGCAGACCATACTTTTTCTTGAGCTGCGTTTCCATGTTACCCCATTCCCTTCTCTTAGTGTTCTTTTTATACATGATATCACGTCATTCTGTCAACTAGAAAATATATAATTTGCCGCGACATTCCCCGCCATGCGCACAGATGCACGGGTTCCATTGACGCGCCTTGCCAAAGCGGGCTAAAATAAAGTGTCGGCGCGGTCCGCGCCGGATGGAACGTGCGAGCCAAAAAGGAGCGCCGCGGCGCGATTTGCGCCGGGCGGGAAGGCGGGAAACCGAAACATGATTGCCATCTTGGAACGTGTCTTCTTTCTTGAAACGCGGCACACGAGCTATATCTTCCGCGTCAGCGGCCACGGCCACCCGGAACACATCTACTACGGTGCGCCGGTCGGACGGGATGCGCTCGAAGCGCTGCGCCTAAAACACACCGCGCAGTCGGGCAGTTCGGTGCTCTACGACCCGCAGGATCCCGACTTTTATTGCCTCGACGGCTTGCTGCTCGAGTGGTCCGGCGTCGGCTGCGGCGACTATCGCCAGACGCCGGCGGAAATCCGCCTCTCCGACGGCAGCTACCGCACGGACTTCGTCTACGAATCCCACCGGCTGATCAGGGGCTGCCTGCCGCCCGAAACGCTGCCGGGAGCCTACGGCGACGAGGACGGCGCGGAGACGCTTGAGCTCACGCTGATCGACCGTCCAAGCGGGCTGAAGCTGCTTTTGTATTACACCGTCTTTGCAGAGACGGACGTGATTTCGCGGCGCGCCGTACTCGTCAATGACGGCGCGGGCGAGGTTGTCGTAAGGCGGCTTATGAGCTTTTCCCTCGACCTCGAAAACAGGGGCTTCTCGCTTACAACGTTCGACGGCGCTTGGATTAAAGAAGCGCACCGCCACGATCGCAGGCTGCAGTACGGACAGTTTGTCAACTCCTCGGTCACGGGCGCCTCAAGCAACCGCCACAACCCCGGTTTCCTGCTCTCTGAGGACGGCGCGAGCGAGGCGCACGGCGGCGTCTACGGCTTTAACCTCATCTACAGCGGCAACCACCTTGGCCTTGCGGAGCTCAGCCCCGACGACCTTGTGCGCGTACAGGCGGGCATCAATCCGCACTGCTTCGAGTGGCCGCTTGCCCCCGGCGAACGCTTCGAAACGCCCGAGGCCGTGATGACCTATTCCGACGGCGGCTTCAACGGCATGAGCGCCCACTTCCACGACTTTATCAACCGCCATATCGTGCGCGGGGATTGGAAGGAACGCGAGCGGCCGGTTTTGATCAACAACTGGGAAGCCTGTTTTTTTCGTTTCAGCCGGAGGAAGCTCCTCCGGCTGGCAAGGCAGGCGAAGCACTGCGGGATTGAGCTCTTCGTGCTTGACGACGGCTGGTTTGGCGAGCGCAATTCCGATACCGCGGGACTCGGCGATTACTGGGTAAACCGCAAGCTGCCGCGCGGCATGCGCGCATTTGCCGACGAAATCCACGCGCTTGGCCTGCAATTCGGCCTTTGGTTTGAACCGGAGATGGTCAACCAAAACAGCGATCTCTACCGCGCGCACCCGGAGTACGCCGTCGTAACGCCCGGCCGCGAAGCGCTGCAGGGGCGCAACCAGCTCGTGCTCGACCTGTGCAACCCGGCCGTGCGGGATTATATCGTAGACAACGTTTCGCGCATCCTCGACGACGCGAAGATCGACTACGTTAAGTGGGACATGAACCGCCACATCAGCGACGCGTGCTCGCCTTTTCTGCGCGCGCAGGGGCAGTTTTACCACGCGTATATCCTGGGCCTTTACGACGTGCTCGCGCGCATCTTCCGGCCGCGGCCGTCCATCCTCCTCGAATCCTGCTCGAGCGGCGGCAACCGCTTCGACCTCGGCATGCTCTGCTTTTCCCCGCAGATCTGGGCGAGCGACGACACCGACCCCATCGAGCGTCTCGCGATACAGGGCGGGCTTTCCTACCTTTACCCGCTTTCGACGATGGGCGCGCACGTCTCCGCCGCGCCGCACCAGCAGACGCTGCGCGACACGCCGCTTTCCACGCGCTTCAACGTCGCGTCGTTTGGCTGCCTTGGCTACGAGCTCGACCTCAAGCACCTCACCCGCCTCGAGCGGCGCGAGGTACGCGGGCAGATCGCCTTCTACAAGGCGCACCGGCGCACGCTGCAGTACGGGCGGTTCGTCCGTCACGCGGCCGCAAAGCCGGATCGCGTGTATTGGCAGTGTGTCTCGCCCGATGGCGGCGCTTCGGTCGCGGGCCTGTTCCGAACCGTCGTCAGCGCGGCGGACGGCAGCGATATTCTGCCGCTTTCGGGGCTTTGCGAGAATACGCGCTACCTCGTGCAGACGAGACCGCAGAGCATCTTCCTGCGCCGCTTCGGCGGGCTGCTCAAGCACCTGCTGCCGTTCGACATCAATCCAAAAGGGCTTTTGCTGCGCTGGCTCGACCGCATCCACGCGCTTGCCGACTGCGTCGAGCGGCATGAGGCCGACGGGCGCACGCTCATGCGCGGCGTGCGGCTCAACACCGCGTTTATCGGAACCGGCTACTTCGAGCATATCCGCATGCTCGGCGACTTCGGCTCGAATCTCTACCGAATCGAGCGGCTCGACGCGCACGTGAAACAGACCGATTCTGCAAAATGACCGGGGCATCCACCCGATGAAGCCCGCCTTGCTCCCCTCTGCCGCGCCGTTATGCGGGATACGGTTCTTTGCGTTTCACGGCGCAGGGCTTTTGGTACAAGCTGGAATTGACACAAATGGCGGGTTTTGTTAAAATTCAGGACAAAGGGGGTGCATGTCTATGTCTCAACGAGGAATCGTGTTAAGCGCGGATACGCCCTGCGACATCGGCAGCGAACTCAAGGCCCGCTACCATGTTTCGCTCTTTCCGCTGCATATCCTGCTCGGCGACGAGCAGTTTACCGACGGGGTGGATATCACGGCCGAGCAGATCTACGCCGCCTGGCGCGAAAAAAAGATTCTGCCGCGCACCGCCGCGATCAACCCCGAGGAATACCGCAGCTATTTTTTGCCCTTTCTCGAGCAGGGATATGACGTGCTTCATATCTCCCTGGGCTCCGGCCTCTCCTCCTCCTATCAGAATGCCCAAATCGCCGCGGAATCGCTTGCAAACGCCGGCAAGGTCTATGTCGTCGACTCCTGCTCGCTCTCGACGGGCTTTGGCCTGCTCGTATGCGAGGCGGGCGAGCGCATCAAACGCGGCCTGGACATCCAAACGATACACGACGAGATCGTCGCCCTCGCGCCCTGTACGCGCGCGAGCTTTGTGCTCGACACGCTCGAATTTATGCGCGCGGGCGGGCGTTGCTCGAGCGTGGCGCAGCTCTCCGCCGCGCTGATGAACATTAAGCCCTCCATCCTCGTCAAAAACGAGCAGCAGGGCGGCATGGGCGTCGGCAAAAAATATGTGGGCAGGCTTGAGCATGCGATGCTCAAGTACGTCGACAACCAGCTTGCCGGACGTTCGGATATCGTGCTCGATCGCGTGTTCATCACGCATTCGACGATGGACGAAGACCGTGTCGCGGTGATCGTCAGCCGTGTCAGGCAGCTTCAGCCGTTTCGCGAGGTGTTCGTCACCACCGCAAGCTGCACAATCAGCGCCCACTGCGGGCCGAACTGCCTCGGCGTGCTGTTTATGGTTAAACCCGAGGCGTAACGTACAAACGGGTTTGGCGTTCGGCGCGGTTTTATGTACAGAACGGGCGGCGGTTTTGCCGTCCGTTTTTGTACGCCGCCGATATCACGCGATCCGCGAGAAAAGCCGATTCGTGTTTGCATACGGCGCTTCGAAACGGTACAATGTTGGTGTTATCACACACGCGGCATGGTTTTTTCGAATCCCGCGCGATGGCTTATGGAGGTGCCTTGTATGAAACTGCGCGCACGTTCGCTCCTCAAATACGTCACGGTATACGCGCTGCTCGTTGCGCTCGGGGTCGGACTGCTGTTTTTAAGCGGCCTCTGTCCGCAGGAGCGAGTGGAGCGAAACTACCTTCTCTCGATCGACGAAATCGCGCCGGAATGGGAGCAGGCAAGCCTTTTGAGGCACGACTGGGGCTCCTACGCGCTCGACGATTGGACGGAGGTTATCATCCTCTCGCTTTCGACGTATATGGACGTCGTAGATTCACCCGACAGCGTGCTCAAGAACGCCTATCCGCTCGAGGATGATTTCACGCTTGAGGACGCGCGCCTCAGCGTGGAAAACAACGAGCAGGCGGATGTTTTCTACGTGCGCTACTGGCACGGCTTCCGCATCTACGTGCGCACGCTGCTCTCCGTGATGGACTATGGCACCATGCGCACGCTGATTATGTGGGTATTCTTCCTGCTGATGTCCGCCTGTACGCTCATGCTCGCGTTCGAAACGCGCTCCCTCTGGCCGCCGATGCTGTTTGTCGCGGCGCTGCTGTTTGTCAACCCCGTCGCGGCAAGCGCGCTGTTTCAATACAGCGTTTGTTTCGTGATCGCGTTTTCCGGCGTGCTATTTGTGCCGATGCTGCTAAGAAAACCCGAGCGCGCGGCGATGTGCTTTATGGTGCTCGGCATGGCAACGCAGTTTTTCGACTTCTACACAACGCCGCTATTGACGCTCGGTTTGCCTCTGCTAGCATGGCTGATCTGCCTATGTTACAGGCAGCCGGAGGTATCGGCCGGGAAAATGATACGCACCGTTCTTAAAATGTCCGGCGTATGGTTTGCTGCGTATCTTTCCATGTGGCTTGTCAAATTGACGCTTACATCGCTCTTTACGGATCAAAACGCGTTCGCTTCCGCCTGGGGTTCGGCGGCGGTTCGTCTCGGCATCGTAAAGGAGGCGGAGTATCTCTTCCGCTACGATAAGCTCGCCGCGATCGTGAGCGCCTTTAAGCACCTCTTCGACTGGCCGATGCTGTTCATCGCCGCCCTGGCCGCTTTGGCCGCGCTGATTGTTATGCTTCGCCTGCGCGCCGGCCGGCACGCCCGCGCGCAGAGCGTTGCAATGCTTCTTGTCGCCCTGTTGCCGATCCTCTGGACGCTCGTTGCGACACAGCCCATGATGATGCACGCGCATTTTCAGTACCGCATACTGGCCGTCACGATGCTTGGCGGGTTCTACTTCTGGCTCATGAACGTTGACCGCTCGCGCCTGCCGGATGTAAAAATTGCCGAAACGGCCCGATAACAAGCGGTTTTATCTCATTTTGCGCATCATAACGCCGTGCGGCCGCAGCATGGCGCGGAAAAACGATCGATGGTTGAGGTGAACGGTCTATGGAAAAGAGATACCCGAGAACCATAATGGCCACGGCCTGCGTCCCCTGGGATGCGGATTATCGCTTTGACGAAAGCGCTTTCCGGCGCGAGGTAGGCATGCTGCTCGACCACGGCATCCGCAGCGTCTATCTGTTCGGCACCGCCGGCGAAGGCCATATGGTCGGCGGCCGGCAGTACGCCAGGATCACCCGGGTGTTTCTCGACGAGATGAAGCGGGCGCCGGATTCCCTGCCCATGGTGGGCGTCATCAGCATGTCCGCGCCGGAAATCGTCGAGCGCATCGAAACGGCCCGCGATATGGGGGCTGGAGATTTCCAAATCTCCTTCCCCTCCTGGGGCGCCCTCTCGGACAGCGAGGCGCTTGCCTTTTTGCATCAGATCTGCGACCGCTTCCCGGACTGCCGCTTCATGCACTACAACAACGGGCCCCGGGCCAAAAAGAAGCTCGGCGCCGCGCATTACATCCGCCTTGCGGAGGAGATCCCAAATCTCGTTGCGGTCAAGAACCCCACCGCAATGATCCCCGAGATGCATGAACTGATGGACACGAACCTGCCGCTGCAGTTCTTCTTCCTCGAGATGGGCTATGGCTACGCCGCCCAACTCGGCGAGTGCGGACTGCTGATCTCGATTCTAAACCTCAACTACGACAAGGCCTGGGAGTATTTTGACATCGGCGTACGTCAGGACGCCGCGGGTGCGGTACGGATGCACCGGGAGTTCGCTCTCGCCTATCAGGCGTTGTTCGAAGCCGTCCCGCGCGGACTGATCGATGCCGTCTATGACAAGCTCTATGTTAGATACGCGCTTCCCGGGTTTTCCCAACGGCTTTATCCGCCTTACGAAGGCGCCGG
>CAYMSL010000066.1:0-10320 GCA_964393095.1 uncultured Oscillospiraceae bacterium
AGATCGCGCCCTTTTCGGTCTTGCCCATCTTCTTGCCGGCGCTCGTGGTCAACAGGGCGGTCGTGAGCGCGTAAGCGGGCTTTTGCTCCTTGCGGCGGATCAGGTCCGCGCCGGAGAGGATGTTGCTCCACTGGTCGTCCCCGCCCATCTGCAGGATACAGCCGTAGCGGCGGTTGAGCTCGAGAAAGTCGTAGCTCTGCATGAGCATGTAGCCCATTTCAAAGAACGTCAGCCCGCGCTCGAGGCGCTGCCGGTAGCAGTCCGCGGTGAGCATGCGGTTGACCGAAAAGTATACGCCGAATTCGCGCATAAAGTCGAGAAAGTTCAGCGGGCGCAGCCAGTCGCCGTTGTAGACGATAATCGCCCGGTCCTGCGTAAAGTCGAGGAGGCGCGACATCTGCTCGCGAAAGCGCCCGGCGTTGTTGTCGAGCGTCTCCTTCGAGAGCAGGCTGCGCATGTCGGTCTTGCCGGACGGATCGCCGATAAACGCCGTACCGTTGCCGAGCAGCACGATCGGCCGATGCCCCGCGCGCTGCATGTGCGCCATGGTCATGAGCGCCACGTAATGGCCGATGTGCAGGCTGTCCGCCGTTGGGTCAAAGCCGATATAGAAGGTGATCTTCTCGTTGCCAAGCAGCTCGCGCAGCTCGTCCGGGTGCGAACACTGCTTTAAAAAGCCGCGTTCCTCGAGCACATCGTATACGTTTTTTTCCATCTCGGGTTTCCTCCGTCCCTTCGGTAACATCTCCGTCAATATAACACGAATCAAAAAAAGAAACAATGCGCCGCGCATTGCCCTTCTCGTGAAAACGCGTTGTTTTTCTATGTTATCCGCCGCGGCGAAGCGCCCGCGCGGCCCTGGAACGAACCGACGTGCGATCCCCCGGCTTTGCCGCGTACAGGCGGCAAAACCCGCGCAAAAGCCGCGGGTTTTGAGAAATGATCCGGCAAATCTAGGCCTGCTTGAGCCGGCGGACGGATTCATCCCTGCCAAGTCCCCGTCTCCGCGCCAGGCGATGCCACGGCGCGTTGCGCCCCTCTCTTCATGGAAATTTTACACGTCCGGGAGCGGCTCTTCGAGCGCAACGGTGAAGCGGAACACCGCGTATTCCCCCTCGTTCGCCGCCCCGATCGTCTCGCCAAGCTGGTGCAGCACCTCCTGCACGATCGCAAGCCCTAGGCCGGTACCGCTGTCGGAATGGGCGACGTCCGCCTTGTAGAAACGCTCGAAGAGATGCGGCAGGTGCTTTTCATCGATATGGCCGGTGTTCCTGACCTCAACGATCGCACGCGAACGTTCCGGCGCACGCGCAACGTCGACGACGATCGTACCGTCGTCGCTTGCGAACTTGATCGCGTTGTCCAGCAGCGCCACAAGCGCCTGCTCGACGCGATCGCGGTTGGAAAAGGCGGTCAAGTCCGCGTCGCAGCGCAGCGCGGTCCTGATCTGAATGCCGCTGTCGGAGGCGGCGATGCGCATTTGGTCGGCCACCTCTTCCACGACGGCGCAGAGGTTGAAGGCGCGCTTTTCGAACGCGACCGCGCCGGATTGCAGGCGCGAAAGCTCAAGCAGATCGTTGATCAGGCGACTGAGGCGCAGCGACTCGCGCAGAATGTAGCCATAGTATCGGCAGCGGTCTTCCTCGGCCTTGACAAGCCCGTCGTTGAGCGTCTCGGCGAGGCTGCGGATCGAGGCAATCGGCGTGCGCAGTTCGTGGCTTACGTTCGCCACATAGTCGCGGCGCGTCTGCTCAAGCCGTTCGGAGGCGGTCACATCCTGCACGACGATCACCGTGCCGGGCGCGACCTCGCTCGTCTCCTGCGAAAGCGACACGGCCAAAAGCAGCTTCTTTTCCTCGTGTGCGATCGCGGCCGACTGCGGCCCCGCGCCGCCGAGCGCCGCCGCGCAGAGCGGCTGCGCGGGGCTGAGCGCCGCCAGCAGTGCCGCGTCGTTTTCCGCGGCGAACAGCGCGAGCGCCGCGGGGTTGCGGTAGAGCAGCGCCCCGCGCGCATCGAGCGCCACGACGCCCTCGCCAAGGCCGTCGAGTATCATATTCAGGCGGTTGCGCGCGAGCACAAGGTCGCTGATGTTGGCGCGCAGCCGGGCGGAAAGGTGGTTGAGCGCCTCGCCGAGCTGCCCCAGCTCGTCGTTGCTGCTTTCATCGGCATGCACGGAAAAGTCGCCGCCCGCCATGGCCACAGACGCGCGCATCATGCTGCGGATGGGATTCGACATGCGGCGCGAGGCGAAGTAGGCAGGCACGACCATGAACACCGCCGCGATGAGGCAGCTTAGCACGAGCGCGCGGATAAAGCCAAGCATCGAAACATACACCTCGAATGTCGGGCGCGACATCACAATCGCGCCGACGATGCGCTCTAGGTTGTCGGTGATCGTGACGCCCACGACCACGCCGTCGCTTGAGCGCCACTTGATCGAAACAAGCTCCTCGCCCGTCTCGATGACCTGCTTTCCGTAGGCGAGCACGGAATCGCTGACCGCCGTGTTGAAGCCGTCGGTCGTATAGGCCACAAGCTCGGCCGCGTCGTCGAAGATATAGACGCGCGTGCCCTGTTGGCCCTTGAGGGAAAAATCGATGAACGAGTCGTAGGAGAGCTGGCCCGTCTGCAGGCGCGATGCAAGCCGCGCCATCGAGCGCGCGCGCGGCAAAAGCTCATCGGCGATGCGGTTGGCATGTACACCCGCGCCGGTAAGCCCGTAGATGCCGATGGCCAGCACCGCGGTAAGCAGGCTCGCACAGATCAGCAAAAACAAAAATTTGGAAAAAATCGTGCCGTCTCTTTTCCGGGCGGCTCTTTTCCTAATCACTCGCGCCAAACTTGTATCCCACCCCGTAAACCGTGCGAATGCCCCAGCTGAGGCCTTCGTCCGGCATCTTCTGGCGGATGCGCTTGATCTGCGTATCGACCGCACGCGTATCGCCAAAGTAGTCATAGCCCCAGATTTTTGAAAGAATCTGCTCCCGGTCGAACACACGGCCCGGGTGGGACGCAAGCAGGTAGAGAATCTCGACCTCTTTCGGCGTAAAGTCGACGACCTTGCCCCTGATCTTAACCTCGTAGTTGGAAAGGCTGATCTCGAGATCGTCCATGCGGATGATCTTGCTCTCGCTCTCCGGCTCGGCGGAGACGCGCCGCAGCACCGCCTTGATGCGCGCAACAAGTTCGCGCGCGGAGAAGGGCTTGACGATATAGTCGTCCGCGCCGAGTTCAAGACCGACCACGCGGTCGATCTCCTCGCCCTTTGCGGTGAGCATGATAATCGGCACAGAGTTCTGCTGGCGGATCTCGCGGCAGGCGTCGATGCCGGACTTTTCGGGCATCATCAAATCCATCAGGATCAGGTCGGGCGACTCCGATTCGGCCATCTGCACGGCCTGTATGCCATTAAAGGCGGAGGCGTGCGTAAAGCCTTCGCTCTCGAGGTAGACCCCAAGCGTATCGTGGATGATCGGCTGATCGTCGCAGATGAGGATATGGGCGGTCTTCTGCATATCGGCACCCCCTTTAACAGGGATTATAATATGCCGTTTCCGCATTGGCAATGGTGGGCGCGACCTTGTCAAAATTGTACATCATTCGTACAAGATCTGCCGTTTTGCGGGCAAATCTGCGCGGTTTTATACGACGCGCGAAGCCCGTCGCCGAAAAGAGCGATCCGAAGGTGTTATGCCTTCGTCAGATAGGCGCCATAGCCCTCCACGGCGAGCAGGTAGAAGCGCTTGAACGCCGAGGAGAAGGCGAGTTTATCGTTTTGGTCAAGGCCCAGCATATCGTCGGCAAGCAGGAGAAAGCCGTTGAGACAGGCGCGCAGCGCATCGATCTCCCCGCCGTCGGAACTGAGCTCCTTCAGCGAAGCAAGCGCCGTCTCGGCGGGTAGGCGAATCTCGCGTACCGTAGACTTGCCTTCCTCGACGGATTTTGCCCCCTTGTCGAAGTCGATGCAGGCCTCGTAGACGGCGTTGGGTACGTGCGCGGCGGCGGCGATCGCCGCGGCAAGCGTTTTGGCCCGCGCCGCGTCCGCCGTTACGGTGAGAACGCGTTCGCCGTAGGATATCGTATACGCGCGCGAATCCACGCCTTGCGAGGAGAGGTTTTGCGCCACGTTGTCGCGGTCGGCCTCGTTCGCATATCCCGCCGCGAGAACGCGGTACCAGCTATCGTCCTTCCAGACATACCCCGCGGCGCCCACCTCGCGCAGCGATTTCGCCTGGCTTTCCGCGTTATCCTGGTTTTCATAGGCCCCCATCTGCAATGCGTAGCACGCGCATGCGGGCGCGACGAGTTCAACCGTCTTTGCCTGCGTCTGCACGGGCGCGTTTGTCGCTTCGTTTGAAACGGGCGTTATCTCCTCTTCAAGCGGCGCGATCCAGGCGAATACCGGCGCCGCGACGTTCTTGGCCAGCCACGTACCCGCCTTCGAGGCCCCCACCACATAAACCACAAGCAGGAACACGACCAGCGCGGCGATCGTCGCCGGGTAGGCCGCGTCCTTCCGCTGCCGGTAGGTCTTGCGTCTTCTTCGAAATTCCACCGCGTTCGCACCTCCGCCTCGCGGTACATGCATATGCGTACGTGCGGCGCGGCATGCGCCAAACGGCGGTGATAGCGGCGTCGCAAGTAGTCGAAAACCGCCGGATTTTTACGCGGCGCCGCGGGGCGTTGATCAAAACGGCAGATATGGCGGAATCATCCGATATTTGAACGCCGCCGACAGAAAAAGGCGGCATGAGCCGCCTTCCGTTTTTAACGCATGGGAGCGCCACTAGCGCTGCTTGGGCCGCCGTCCGTGCGGTTTTGGCAGGATGACCTCATAGGGCGCGTCCTGCGAGTTATCGCCCGCAGCGGGTGAAGGATAGATCTCCTCGCGGATCACGCCCGGCAAGGTGCTCGGGCCAAGCTCGATGGCGTTGCTGATATATTTCTTGAGCGTAAAGTGGAAGCTCGTACCCTTGCCCTCCTCGCTTTCGACGAAGATGCTCTCGCCGAGCTTATCGGCGATCTGTTTGGCAATCGAGAGCCCAAGCCCGGTGCCGCCCTCCTTGCGCGAGCGGTCGGTCTTAAAGAAACGCTCGAAGATATGCGGCACGTCCTCGGCCGCGATGCCGCAGCCGGTGTCCTCGACGGTGACGAGTATGCGATCCCCCACCGTCTCGGCCGCGCGGATCGTAACGCTGCCGCCCTCGGGCGTATAGCGCATGGCGTTGTCAAGCAGGATTACAAGTAGCTGCTCAACGCGATCCGCGTCCGTCATGGCAAAGGGTACGCCGCCCGCCTCGAACCCGAGGCGGATGCCGTGCTGCTCCGCCTCGTGCAGGTAGTTCTGCCGCGTATCCGCGAGCAGCTCCTCAAGATTGACCGCGCAGACCTCCATGTGCTCTGTGCCGGCCTGCAGGCGCGAAAGCTCGAGCATGTCGGTAATCAGCCTGGAAAGGCGAATGACCTCGCGCAGCATGATGCGGTAGTAGTGCTGGCGCGTCTCCTCGTCCTCGATCAGGCCGTCGGAGAGCGGTTCGAGCAGGCCGCGCACGGCGGTAAGCGGGGTGCGCAGCTCGTGGCTGACGTTTGCCACATAGTCGCGGCGCGTCTTTTCCAGCCGCTCAAATTCCGTAATGTCCTTAAAAAGCCCCACCACGCCCGCGCACTCGCCATCCTCCGCGATCACGGGCACGATGGAGATCCACAAAGCGCGCTCGTTTGGCAGCTGGTAGTGCATGGACACCGGCTCGTGCGTATCGTATACCGTGTGAAACGCATCCCAGATCGATTCGTCCGGCACAAGATCCATGGGCCGCTTGACCTCGACCGCGCCGAACATGTCCATGAGCGCCGGGTTGTAGTGGGTAAGGCAGCCGATGCTGTCGATCGCGGCAACGCCGTCGGTAAAGCTTGAAAGAATCTGGTTGAGCTGCCGCTTCTCGCTGCGCAGCTGGTAAATCGTCTGGGAAAGATTGTCGCAGAGCGTGTTGAGCGCGCGCGCGAGGATGCCGATTTCACCCGTGGCATGCTCGTTGGCGCGCGCCTCGAAACGGCCCTTCGACATCTCGATGGCGACGCCCGCCATCTCGTGCAGCGGACGGGAGATGTGGTTTGTGCTGAACGCGGTCAGCAGCATCACGATGGGCAGAACCACAAGTATCGTGCCGGAGAGCACGTTGTTGAGCTGGTTGAACGCCGACTGGATGCGGTTGATCTGCTTGATGATGAGTATGCCGCCGGTCACGTCGCCGTTTTCGTCGCGCACGGGGATGCCCACGGACACGGCCGTTTCGCCGTTGAGCAGTTGCAGGTTGTCGTTTTTGACCGTTTGCCCGCCGAGCACGTGCTGCATCTCGGCGCGGTAATACTCGCCGAAGTCCTGTACCTCGACGGTGCTGCCGATGCTGCGCACGATGAGAAGTTTGCCGAGCGCGTCGGATATGAGTATGGCGGACTCGCTTGAGATGGTCTGCTTCTCGATGAGACGCTGAAACGCCTCGTCGGTCATGTTGCCGTTTTTAAATTCCTCGTAAATCTGGCGTGTGGCCTCAGCCTCCGGCTCGAGATTGGCCATCTCGATGGAGATGTAGGCGTTCTTGCCGACGTAGGTGTAGGCCGCAAGTAGCACGACGCTTGCAAGCAGCAGCGCGATGATGGATACGATGAGGACTCGCCAGTAGAATACGCTGCGCATCTAACCTTCACTCGAGTTCAAATTTATAGCCCACGCCGTAGATTGTCTTGATGCTCCAGCCCAGGCCGGATGAGTCGAGCTTGGCGCGGATGCGCTTGATGTGCGTATCGACCGTGCGCGTCTCGCCCGCAAAGTCGTAGCCCCACACGCGCGAAAGCAGCTGCTCGCGCGTAAATACCTGCCCGGGGTTTGCCGCAAGCATGTGCAAAATCTCGATCTCCTTCGGCGTGCAGATCACCGGCTCGCCGCGCAGCGTTACGGTATAGCTCTTGAGGTCGATCGTAAGCCCGTTGTAGGAGATCACCGAGGTATCGCTCCGCGGCTGCTCGGTGGTGCGCCTGAGCACCGCCTTAATGCGCGCAACGACCTCGCGCGGGCTGAAGGGCTTGACGATGTAGTCGTCCGCACCCAGCTCGAGGCCCACGATACGGTCGATCTCCTCGCCCTTGGCCGTGAGCATGAGCACCGGCAATTGCGAGGTCTTGCGAATCTCGCGGCAGACCTCGATGCCGGACATCTTCGGCATCATGATATCGAGCACGCACAGCGCGATGTCGGGCGTAATGCTTTCGAGCGCCGACACGCCGTCGTATGCGTCCGCAACCTCGAAGCCCTCGACCTTGAGGTAGATCGTCAAAGCTTCGTGGACGACCGGATCGTCGTCCGCTATGAGAATCTTCTGCGCCATAGCTTGTCCCCCTCGCTCCCATTTGTTCTGTCGTTTTCCTGTTTTTATACAAAAGACGCCGCGCCGCGACAGCAAGCGCGTTTTTCACAGTACCGCTTTGCACCTCAAACGCACCCGCGTCGTCCGGCGCCTTCGCTCGCCCGGCGTCCGCTCCGCAGTCGCGGCGGCTTTTGCCGCCCGGGAGATCAAAATACAAGAGGTAAAGAGCGCTCGGTGCGACACAATGGTTTCGGGCCGCCACACCATCAGTATAGCATACGCCCGCGCAATCGTACAGCGGCGGGCATGTCCGGGTTACGCCTCGCCCGCGCGCCGCGCAAGCAAGGAACCGACAAATTTCGCATCGCGCTCCATAACCTCGATCAGCGCGCGGTTATAGATACCGCTCGCCGGATGATACAGCGGGACCAGCGTAAAGGAAACCTCTCCAAGCGAAAGGGGCCAAACCGCCCCGTGCGTCTCTCCCACCGTGCGAGGCGCCGCGCCGCAGAGCCTGCAGACGGCCGCAAGCGGCGTGTTGCCAAGCGTGAGCACGACGCGCGGCCTCAGCGTAAGCAGTTCCGTTTTCAGCAATGGAAGCGAGGCGTCTACCTCGCCCCGGCCTGGCGTACGGTTTCGAACCGTCCGCTGTGAGCGCACCACGGGCCGGTATTTGACGGCGTTTGTGATGTAGACCGCGCCGCGCTCGACGCCAAAGTGCGCAAACAGTTCGTCGAGCTGCCTGCCCGCCTTGCCGACGAACGGCCTGCCAAGCTTCGTCTCCTCCGCGCCGGGCGCTTCGCCGATCAGCACCGTTTGCACACCGTCCGCCCCCGCGCCAAACACAGGATGCGCGTATTCGCCCTGCGGCTCGTCCGCCTCCGCAAGCTTTTGCAGGCGTTTTCTTTCCGTTTCAACCGCCGCGGCAAGCGCCGCGTTAACCGCCGTGTCCATTGCCGTTGTTTCCGTCGTTTTCGGGAGCCGTGCCGCGCATGGCGTTCAGGTCGGCGAGCAGCCTCGCATAAGCGGGTTCAATCTCGGAGTATTGAAAGCCTACGAGGGCAACCTGCAAGGCGGCGATGTCGTCGCGCAGCTGGTTTTTCGAGGTATCGTCCAGCCCCTCGGCAGTGCTCAGGTAGCCCTCCGCCTCGGTGATGAGGTCCTGGCATTTGATCTTAAGCTCGAAGATTGAGAGCGAGCCGTCGGCGTGAACCGTACAGGTGCGCATCGAAGCGATGAAATCATCGACGGAAAGCTCCGTTCGCACAGCGGTCGGCATTGCCTTGAGCAGGTACGCGTCCTCGAACTTATAGAACTGCGAGTCGGGGCGAATGAGGATGTAGCTGATCTTCCTAACCGTGTCCTCGGGGCAGAACTGCGTCGCCACCGCGTTTTCCGCCGAGCAGACGGAAAGGGTCACATGCATGTCGCAGTAGGTCGTAGGCGCCGTGGCGGAGACAAACCAGTCGGTAACCGGCTTATGATCCTCGTCCTCACGGCAGGCGTCAACGGCGAGCAGCCCGCTTACCGAGCAGACCGTGCGCTTGACGAGCCCGAGCGCCGAAGGATCGGCGTCGATGATCGCATGATCCTCCAGCCCCTCGTGGATCACGGACATATACGCCTGCCAGAGCGGGGCCGCCTTATCGCCGCCGGAGGAGCCTTTCTTGAGTTTGTTGACGGGGTAATCGTGGCCGACCCAGAGCGTGGAGACGTAATAGGGCGTGATGCCCGCAAAGTAAACGCTCGCATAATCGGAGTTCGTGCCGGTCTTGCCTGCCACGGGCATGTTGTCGATCTTGGCCTTCGTACCCGTGCCGGATTTGACCGCATCGGTGAGTATGTCGACGAGCAGATACGCGGTGCTCTCCTGGAACACGCGGCGCGTGTCGCGCACCTCGTCGGCATCGAGGATGACGTTGCCGTCCGCGTCAATGACCTTTGTAAAAGACAGCGGTTCCAGATAGACGCCCTCATTTGCGACCGTACCGTAGGCCGCGGCCATTTGGATCGGCGTCAGGCCCGAGGTGCCGAGCGCGAGGCCCGCGCCATCGACGTTGATCTTGCTCTCCGTCGCGCCGAGCGCGTAAAGGTACTGCGCCCCGACGACAGGGGTCACGTAGTCCATCAGCGTACGCGCCGCCACAACGTTAAGGGAGCTGATCAGTCCCCGGCGCAGCGTCACCGGCCCGTAGCGCGAATCGAGTCCGCCCGAGGGATAGCCCTTTTCGGTATTCCAGCCCGTGATCGGGCCGTCCATATTCGCCCCGATGGAGGCGGGCGAAAGCCCAAGGTCAAGCGCCGGGCCGTACACCGCAAGGGGCTTGATGGCCGAGCCAACCTCGGTGTAGCTATCCGCCGCACGGTTGATGCCCTTGCGGATCGTCGGCTCGTCCCTGCCGCCGGAGATTGCGCGCAGCTCGCCCGTGCGGTAGTCGAGCACGACCGCCGCCGCCTGCGGCTCGACCGTCTCGGTCACGTTGCCGTCGCTGTCGGTCTGTACGAGCAGCGCTTTCGAGCTATCCTTGAGCGATGGGTATTCGTCCCACTCGCTGAGCGTCTTTTGCACGGTGTTCTGCACCATGGAATCGACGGTCGTATAGATCTGGTACCCGCTCGTACGCAGCTCGTTTTCCACGATGCTGCGGTTCGCGCTCGTGTTGGCAAGCCCACGTTTTTCAAGCAGGTGCGTCACCACGTCGGCGATGGCGTATTCAACAAAATAGGCCATCTGGTACATCTGCTTGCGCTCGCTGATCTCAACGATATACACCGTCTCGGCAAGCGCCGTTACGTACTGTTCCTGCGTGATATAGCCCGCCTGGTACATGCGATCGAGCACATGGTTCGTGCGCTCGTTTGTGACCTCCATCTGCTCGCGCTGGTACATGTTCCGGCGCGGATTATAGCGATACGGCGCCTGCGGAAGCCCCGCCAGCATGGCGCATTCGCGAACGGT
>CAYMSL010000067.1:0-10289 GCA_964393095.1 uncultured Oscillospiraceae bacterium
ATGCGCCCGCGCAGCAGCGGGCAGACCACGACCGTAAGCGCCGCGCCCGCCGCCGTGTCCGGATGGCCGCCGATGGCGCCGCGGATGATGCCGTCCGAACCCGTGAGCACGTTGACGTTGAAATCCGTGTCGATCTCGAGCGCCGAGAGCACAACCACGTCGAGCGCGTTGACCACCGAGCCGCGGTGGTAGGGGTTGGCGTAGTAGTTCGCGTCGATCTGGCGGTGGTAGCGGTTGTCCTTGAGCGAGATCGCCGCGTCGAGGTCGAAGCTCTGCACGTCGAGCAGCCGCCCGATGAGTCCTTCCTCGTGGAGCTTGACCATGGCCCCCGTGATGCCGCCGAGCGCGAAGCTCGCCTTAACGCCCTTCTCCACCATATCGTCGCGCAGAAAGCGCGTGACCGCGAGCGACGCGCCGCCCGTGCCGGTCTGCAGCGAAAAGCCGTCGTAGAAGTAGCCCGAGCGCGTGATGACCTCGGCGGCGCGCTCCGCGATCAAAAGATCGCGCGGGTTCGTCGTAAAGCGCGTCGCGCCCGACATGATCTTTTTCGGATCGCCGATGCTCTCTACGGTGACGACGTAGTCGACATATCGCTGCGAGATGCCGAACGGCGTGTTCGGGTACGGCACGAGGTTATCGGTGATGATGATCACCTTATCGGCAAACTGCGCGTCCGGCAGGGCATAGCCGAGCGAGCCGCACATGCTCTTGCCCTCGACGTTGCGAGAATAGCCGTTGGCGTTGCCGAACGCGTCGCAGCTCGGCGCGCCGAGGAACGCGAGGTCGATGTGCAATTCCCCGCTCTCGATCGCCGCCGCGCGCCCGCCGTGGGTGCGAAACACCATGGGCGCGTCCATGAGTCCGTGGGAGATGGCGTCCGCAAGCTTGCCGCGGCAGCCGGAGGTCTCGATGCGCGTGACCACGCCGCTTTTGATGTGCTCAATCATCAGCGCATGGCAATCCGTCAGGCTCGACGCCGCCACCCGAAGATCATGAAACCCCATTTTGGCTACGGTGTCAAGCACCATATTGACGATATAATCACCCGCGCGAAAATGGTGGTGGAACGAGATCGTCATGCCGTCCTTCAAGCCGCTGAGGCGGATGGCCTCCTCGAGCGAAGGCACCAGCTTGTCGCTTTGGCGCTGCCGCTGCAACAGCGTGACGCCGTCCTTATGGTGCAGCTTCGGATTTTTGCCGGATTCGTATTGCTCGTACCCAAGCTGCCCGATGCGCGTTAGATCGCGTTCGTTCATCGTCTACTCCTCCTCAAAGCGCACCTTGGCGGCGCGCGCAAGCGCGAGACAGCGCTCCGCGCGCAGCGCGACGGGCCGATCGACCATCTTCCCGTCGAGGCTGACGACGCCGCTGCCCCGCTTCTCGGCCTCGCGGATCGCGGCGCGGATGCGCAGCGCCTTTTCGATCTCTTTCTCCGTCGGTGTGAACACCCTGTGCACGGGGTTGATCTGCCGCGGGTTGATCACGGACTTGCCGTCGAAGCCGAGCTGCCTGATGTGCTCCGTTTCGCGTATAAGCCCCTGCTCGTCGTTGACGTCCGAAAACACGGTGTCGAGCGCGTCGATGCCGGCCGCGCGCGCCGCGACGACGATGGCGCTTCTTGCGTAGAAGAGTTCGCTGCCCTCTATCGATCGCGTGGTCTTGAGGTTTGCGCAGTAATCCTCCGCGCCGAGCGCGATGCCGACGAGCCGCTTGCTTGCCGTAGCGATGGCGTAGGCGTTGACCACGCCGAGCGCGCCCTCGATCGCCGCCATCATGCGCGTTTGTCCAACCGGGATGCCCGCCTCACGTTCGACGCGCGCGATCTCGGCCTCGGTATCGAGGATATCCTGCGCCGTCTCGGTCTTGGGCAGGCGGATCACCTGCGCGCCCGCGCGCACCATGGCCTCGATGTCCTGCCTGCCGTAGGGCGTGCCGAGCGGGTTGACCCGCACAACGAGCTCGCAGTCGCGATAGCGGATGGTTTTGAGCGCGTTATACACGAGCAGACGCGCCGCGTCCTTCTCACGCAGAGACACGCTGTCCTCAAGGTCGAACATCAGCGCGTCCGAGCCGTAGATGTACGCGTCGCGTATCATGCCGGGGTTGTTGCCCGGCACAAAGAGCATGGTTCTTCTGAGTCTGCCCATCCGGTTACCTCCAGGTAAAGTCGTCGCGCCCGGCGCAGCGGTACGCGGCCGCGCTCACGCGCGCGCGGATCGTACAATCGAGCGCGCCCTTGTCGACGACGCGAACGAACACGCCGCTTAGCGCGCAGTCGGCAAGCGTCGCGCGGATCGCGCGCTCAATCTGCGCGCCGAACTCCCTGCCGACCGTGCTGTTGAGCTCGAGCGCCACCCGCCCCGGCTCGCCGCGCTCGATCTCGACGTAGATATCGCCGGACTCCATGGTTCCGGCCATGCCTGTTTGTATCAACTCCATGACGGATCCTCCGAACGGCGCGTTTCGCGCAATGAAATGATTTGTCTGAATAATTATACTCTATGCATAGAACGAACACAATAGAAACCCGACACATTGCGCGGAACGATTTGCTTGCGTACCTGCATACATCCATACAATTATCCGGCTATTCACGGGACTTACACGCCTTGCCCCATCTGTGGCCAATGTCTATGATATTGAATATAACTTGCATAAATATTCTCAAATTTGATGCGTTATGAATCGAAAAGGGCCGGAATAATTCCGGCCCGCGCGAAAAAATCCCAAGATGTTCGGCGCCGCTTGCGCCGGGCGGCCATGCGCGAAAGCCCGTTCGGGCTTTTCAGCGGCCCGCGGAATCGCGAACCCCCGCGCCGCCCATGAAAACGAAGTGCGGAGATAAAAGCGATTATTCCGGCAAAAACGATCGTTCGGCGCGGCGGCGTTCGATCATCCACGTTTTGAGCAGCGCGGCCTGCGTCTTGCCGTCGCGTATCTCGCCCGCAAGCACCATATCCACAAGCGCTGCAAGCGGCATGCGTTCGAGGTGGAGGAACTCGTCCTCGTCGGTATGCGCCGCACGAAACGTCAGGCCGCGCGCGATATACATATGAATTCTCTCGTCGAATATCGCCACGGAGGGGTAGAACACGCCGATGTCCTCGAGCGACGCCGCCTCCGCGCCCGTCTCCTCGGAAAGCTCACGCCGCGCGCAGTCCTCGCCGCTTTCACCCGGGTCGAGCTTGCCCGCCGGCACCTCGAGCAGCACCTGCCCGAACGGATAGCGAAACTGCCGCACCATGAGCACCTCGCCCTCATCCGTCAGCGGCACGACGCAGACCGCGCCCAAGTGGCGCACGACCTCGCGCACGGCCAGTTTTCCGTTTGGCAATCGCACGGTGTCGCGCACAAGACGCACGACCTTTCCCGCGTAGATCTCCTCGCCCGATACCCGCTCCTCCGTCAAATCGCGCATGGCCGCTCCTCCGCCCCGTTTTTCTACAGGATACCAGCGTTCGCCATGCGGCGCAAGCGCGGCGCGGCGTAAAATCAAACGTGCGGGCGGCATCACGGCGTGGTATGCTGTATCAAACAGCTTTTCTTCGGAGGTGCTCTCCATGATGTACCAAAGCGATTGGATCATGCGGCAGATTCAGCTGCTCGTGGAGTTTGTGGCGCGCTTCTTTTTCCGCACCGACACGCTGCGCTACGAGATCGCCGACCCCGCGCATCCCTCCGAGACCGACCGGCTGCACCGCCGGCTGCTCGAGCTCATCGAACAGGGCGAGCTTGGCGAGGCGGAGGATTTCCTGTTTGAGCATTTCCGTGAGAACGAAAACGAACATCTCCGGCTCGCCTTGGACTTCTACCAGCGGCTCAACGCGCTTGGCGACGAGGAGCTTATCGCGCATTCCTTCTCGCGCGCGGAGATCGAGCGGGGATTAAGGGACATCCTCGCGCGCTCCGGCGTGGATACGCTCGGCCTGTAGCGCAAAGCGGGAGGGACGGTTCTATGGACATGGAACGCATCGCGCCGCTGTTTGCGGGCTGGGACGAGACGCCGATCTGGTCCTGCCTGCAGGGCTGCATGGGATACGCGCTTGCCGACCGGGAGGAGAATCCGACCGCCGCAGAGATCGTGGTGGGCGACTTATGCTTCTTTGCCGGCAGGCCGGACGCGGCGCTTGCCGCGCGCGCGGGCGCGCCGATACTGGTCCCGCAAACCGAGGATTGGTGCAAGGTCATCGAGTCCGTCTGGGGCGCGCGCGTTGAGCGGACGCTGCGATATGCCATCAAAAAGGAGCCGGACGCGTTCGACCCCGCGCGGCTTACGGGTTTCGTCCGCGCGCTGCCCGAGGGATATACGCTGCGGCTATTCGACCGCGAACTCTACGACGCGGCGATCGCGGAGGGCTGGTCGCGCGATTTCTGCGCGCTGTTTGCAAGCTATGAAGACTACGCCGCGCGCGGCCTTGGCGTCGCTGTGCTCCATGCGGAAAAATTGGTCGCGGGCGCGTCTTCCTACAGCGTATATCACGGCGGCATCGAGATTGAGATCGACACCCATCCCGCGCACCGCCGCAAGGGGCTTGCGAGCGCGTGCGGCGCAAGGCTCATCCTCGAATGTCTCGCGCGTGGGCTATACCCGAGCTGGGACGCCTACGACCTGCGCTCGGTCGCGCTGGCCGAGAAGCTCGGCTACCATCTCGATCACCCCTACACTGTCTATATGCCCAGGGGCGGCCTCGCGCCGTCCGCCGGCTGAGCGGCGTTGCGCAAGGGTTGTCTATCCGGCGCTATCCGGGCATAAAAGGGGGAGCTATGGCCGTATTCGAGGATTTCCTAAAGCTGGATATCCGCGTGGGGCAGATCGTGCGCGCGGAGCCTTTGCCCAAGGCGAAGAAGCCCGCCTACCGGCTCTGGGTCGACTTCGGCGAGATCGGCGTAAAGACCTCGAGCGCGCAGATCACCGAACTGTACCGGGCGGCGCAGCTCGTGGGCAGGCAGGTGCTCGGCGTGGTCAACTTCCCACCGCGCAGGGTGGCGGGTTTCGTGTCCGAGGCGCTCGTGCTCGGCGTCTACGCCGAACACGGCGTGGCGCTGATTCAGCCCGACCGGCCCGTGCGAAACGGCGACCGGCTCGGCTAAGCGCTGGCGGCAGGGGTTTTGGGGGTACGCTTGGGGGCTCCGCCCAAGGGACGCGCTTGAGGGCTCCGCCCAAGGGACGCGCTTGAGGGCTCCGCCCTCAAACTCCCGCTCAGGGGCAAGCCCCTGAGAACCCCTCTTTTCCGGGCTCCGCCCCGAACCCCGCTCAGGGGCAAGCCCCTGAGAACCCCTCGGGATTGGAGTCCTGGCGCGGGGCGAAGGACACATGTTTAAACCGAACAGCGGACGGCGACGCTTGCTCAGCGCACACGCTCGATCTCGCCGCAGCCGATGCGCCCGCCCGCGTCGCCGGCGGGCTGGCTTGTAAAGTCGTCGCGCCGCTCGTGTATGATCACCGTGCGGCCCACGACGTCCGCCGCGCGGAACCGCTCCGTATAGAACGCCGAAAACGCGTAGCCCCGGCTCGAAAACAGCGGCGGCATATCGCCCGCGTGCGCGGGATGCGCACAGCCGCCCGGGTTATAGTGCCCGAGCGCGCCGGAAAACGGCGCGCCGCCGCCGCCGCAGCCGCCGCCCTCGTGGATGTGCATGGCGCAGATGTTCGCCGCGCACGGCGCCGGATCGAACGGCAGTCCCCACAGTTCGGCGAGCACAAGCGTTCCGGCCCGCTCGGCGTAAAAATTGACGACCCCGCGCAGTTGCGGATGCGCGGCGTCACCTCGCACGCGCGCGCGTGAAACCGGCCGCGCGCCAAACGGAATTACGAGCGCGCGGCTCTGCGATAAGCGCTTCATCATCCTTCACCTCTTCCTTTGCAACATATGCCATAGCGCGGCGAATACATTCCGCGTTCTCCGCTGCCGATGGACAGCGTAAGGCGCGCGTGGTATCATTGCAGGCGAAAGAATCGGCCGCCGTACGCCGATTGGGAGGTTATATATGAAATCCTCAGCGCCGTTTATGAAGACGCCCCACCTTATCATCCGTGCTTTTACGGACGACGAACTGCGCGCGCGCATCGAGGCCGCGGCCGACCCGCACGAAAAGCAAGCGCTGATGGAGATGCTCGAGGGATGTCTCGCGCACCCGGTCGAGCGGCTCTGGCATACGGAGTGGCAAATTGCGCTTAGGGACGGCACGCCCGTGGGCGGCCTGTGCTTCAAGGGCGCGCCGCGCGGGCACGAGGCCGAGATCGGCTTCGCCATAGACGAACCGCAGCGCAGGCAGGGCTACGCGACCGAGGCGGTTCGCGCGGCGGTCAACTGGGCGTTTGCCGCGAGTACGGAGCTCTACTTCATCATGGCCGAATTTGAGCCGGACAACGACGCGGCGGGGCGCGTGCTCGAGAAAGCCGGGTTTGTCCCCGCCGGCGAGGACGCGGAGGGACCGCGCTTCGAGCTTGAGCGGCCGAAGATGAGTTGGATGGCGATTTACCTCTGCATGGGGCTTTCGATCGGGCTGAGCATCGGCGTTTCGACGGATCACCTCGCCGCGGGCATGTCGATCGGCATGTGCCTGGGGCTGGCTATCGGCACTTCGCTCGACGCAGCGGAAGCAAAGAAACGCGAACCGGTTCGCGCCGAACGCGGAAAATTTTAAGCGCGGGGCAACCGATTGCCGTTGTGCGGAGTGTATGGGATGGAACCATACGCCTTAACAATGTGCAAACGAAAGGGAATCGCTATGAAACGAATCGCCTGCCTACTTCTCGCCGCCGCGCTGCTCTTTGCGGGCTGCGCGGGACCGCAAGCCGCCGGCAAGGTTATGTCTTTGACAAAGGACATCGTCCCGGCAAAAAACATTCCGGCGGATGCCGAGCCGGACGCCTCGGCGCTCAACGCTTTTTCCGCGGCGCTGCTGCAGCGCGTGCTCGCAAACGGGGAGCCAAACCCCGTGCTCTCGCCCGTGTCGGCCTACCTCTGCCTCGCGATGGTGCAAAACGGCGCGGCCAATGACACGCTCAAAGAGTTCGAACAGGTGCTTGGCCTCGACACCGATGCGCTCAACACCCTCTCTTACGCGCTGATTGAGCGGCTAAGCGACGCGCAGGGCGGCACGACGCTCAACATCGCCGACTCCGCCTGGGTTGACGACGATCGCGCCGAGATACGCGAAAGCTATCTAAAGGCCATCGCCGATTATTACGGCGCGGAGGTGTTCAGCGCCGACCTGCCGTCGAACGAGGCGCTCGCGGCAATCAACGCCTGGATCAACGATCGGACAAACGGCCTTATCCCGAAGCTCCACGAGGAGAACTACCCCGAGGATTCGGCGCTGGTTCTGATCAACACGCTCTACCTCAAGGCCAAGTGGGCGCGGGCGTTCTCCGCCTTCAGCACGGGCGACGCCGCGTTTACGAAGGCCGACGGCACGACGGTAACGGTCCCCTTCCTGCGCGACGCGGAAAACCCGCGCGACTACATCAGCCTCGACGGCGTAGAGGGTATCCTCCTTCCATATGACGACGGCAAGACCGCCTTTGTCGCCCTGCGGCCCGGAAACGGCGACGCGCGGGCATTCGCCGCGGGCCTCACCGCCGAGCGGCTCGCGGACTATATCGCCGCCGCCGCCGAGCGCTCGGTGGACTTTGCCATGCCGAAGTTTACAATCGAATACATGTATACGCTCAACGACACGCTCAAGCAGATGGGCCTCAACCTCGTGTTCGACGACGGCGCCGCCGATCTAAGCAACATGGGCGTCGGCGCGGGGAAAACGGAGCCGCTTTATCTTTCCTCGGTGCTGCAAAAGGTAAAGATACTCGTTGACGAGGACGGCACCGAGGCCGCCGCCGTCACCGAGGCGATCATCGCCGCGCGCGGGGCGCTGATTCCCGACGTTACGCTGCATCTCGACAGCCCGTTTGTCTACGCGGTGGTCGACCTTAGCACGGGCGCGCCGCTGTTTATCGGCGTGCTGGACGACCCTTCGTAACGAAGGTATCGTAAATTCGGGAGGGATCGCCTTGAAGAAAATCCTGATTCTACTCATGACCTCGCTGCTGCTCGCCGCCTGCGCGCCGGCCGCCGCCGTTTCCCTGCCACCGGACGCCGGCGCGGCCGCGGCGAACGAACCCGCGCAGCTCAACGCAAGCGTACCGCTGCCCTCGCCCGCGATCAACAGCCCCGAGACCGACTCCGGCCCGCTCTGGCGCGAGATCGACGTCACGCAGCCCATACGCCTCGACCTCGACGGCGACGGCACGGACGAGACGCTTACCGTACTTGTTGACGACAACGCCTACACGACCACCGTAACGGTGCTTGACGACGGCGCCGTGCTCACCGATACGCTTGACAACGCGCTCTACTTCGCCACGGGGCATCTTGCCGATACGCTTGAGGACGACGGGCAGCTTGAGCTATACCTTAGCGGCGACATGGCCTCCGACGATTACGTGACCTGCGTCTACCGCCTGCAAAACGGCCGTCTTGAACGCGCCGATTTCTACGGCCGCGCCGAAGCCGTCAACGGCCGCGGGCTTACGGCGGTGGAAGTGGTCGTGGACGTGTTCGGCACCTACGGCGGCACGTGCTTCTACCGTTTGGAGGATCGCTTCGCGTTCTCCCCCGCCTCGTCCTCCGCCATCCATCGCTACGCGGGCGACTGGGACGAGCGCAAATTAACGCTCAGGCGCGACGGCCTGCCCGCCGAAATACTCGTTGACGGCCGTCTTGCGCCTACGACGCTGCTTGCGGGCACGGAACTTATGCTCATCGAGAGCGACGAGGCGAGCTATGCCGTGCTCGAAGCGGCGGACGGCACGCTCTACCGCGTTGCGCTCGGGCGGCCCGAGGGCGAATGGGCATGGTTCATCGGCGGCGTTTCGGAGACGGAATGGTTCGGCGAACTGTTGTACGCGGGCTGAGACGACCGAAATTTTACAAAAACGCCAGGAGGATGTAAACGATGAAGAGCGTCAAACCGGGCCGCGGCCCTTCGCTGCTAGGCGCCTGGGGCGCGGCGATCGTCTCGGTGTTCGGCATCTTCTGGACGATCATGACCGCCTCGATGGGCGCGCCGTCGATCTTCCCGGTGTTCGGCGTGCTCTTCGTGCTCACGGGTGTGATCATGGTGGTGTACAACCTCAAAAACGCCACCTCGAAAAACCGCTACTCGTCCTTTGACATCACCGACGGCGGCGAGGAGCCCGACCCGCTCGAAACGCGCTTCGGCATAGCAAGCGACGATACGGCGCCCCGGCCAAACGCCGCGGGTTACTGCCCCTACTGCGGCGCGGCCGCCGAGGAGCGGTACGCTTTCTGCCGCAAATGCGGCAAGCGCCTGCCCGGGGATTGACCCTCCCTAACATCAACGCATGCCCCGCGGCCTGATCACCGCGGGGCGTTTTTATGCGTGGAGAAATTTGACAGCGCGCGTTTTATGGCGCTACAATCAAGGCAACAAACGATGGGAGGTTACCCGCATGCTCTTTGGAGACGACAGGCTTAAGCCCCTGGCGGACGCGGCCAAGGCGGCGGTCCGCGACCCGAGCAACTTCGACTGGACTTTTATCGCGCTGCTCGCGTTCGTCGTGATGATCTACGTCGACGAACTGCACAAGAAAAACTACAAGGCCGTCGCCGCGGCGCTGATGCTCTACAGCGTACACTGGCTCTACGAGATCGCAAACGCCGTGATCTGCCGCCTCACCGGCTACGCGCTTTGGACGGTGTCGCCCGAGAGCACGACGTTCATTCTGCTGATCGGGGTGAGTTGGGAACTTTCGATGATGTTCTCCGTGGCGGGCTTTACCGCAAAGCTCCTGCCCGCCGATCCGAAGCTGAAGATACTCGGCGTCAACAACCGCGTGTTCTTCGCCGTCGGCAGCGCGCTGTTTTTCTCGCTTGTGGAGATCTTCCTTGCCTGGACGCCCGCGTTTATCTGGGTCTATCCGTGGTGGGGCGCGATACCGGTGTTCCTCACGGTCTACATCCCCTTCTTCCTCGCCTCTTACCGCATCTACGATCGCGAGCCCAAGGCGCAGAAGCGCTGGATCGGCGCGCTTGCGGGCCTTAACATCGTGCTGCTCGCGGTGCTGATTCCGCTTGGAGTCATCTAAAAAACGCAAATTCGCCGCCCGCGCAAAAGCCGCCCCGTGCCTACGGGGCGGCTTTTTGCTACAGCGCGCGGGCAAGGCGCTCGATGGCCTCCTCCTCCGTCGCGGCGAAGAAGATTTCGTTTCCCCGGTTGCTCTCCTGGATAAAATCCTGCAGGGGTTTGCTTTTATAGCGCGAGAA
>CAYMSL010000068.1:0-10273 GCA_964393095.1 uncultured Oscillospiraceae bacterium
TCCGACGCCGGCGTTTTCCGAAGCCGAAGTGGAGAGTTTCCGCTGCCATCTCGAGCGGATTGGCGACTCGGTCGTGGTCGCGCAGGACGCGGACATGGTCAAGGTGCACGTGCACTCCAACGCGCCGGGCAAGGTTTTGCAGATGGCGCTGCGGCTCGGCGAGCTTGAGCACCTCAAAATCGAGAACATGCGCGAGCAGAACCGTCAGTTCCTCGAGGAGCGCAAGCGCAGCGAAAAGGAGTTCGGCGTCATCGCCGTCAGCGCGGGCGCGGGCATCGACGAGCTTTTCCGTGCGCTCGCGGTCGACGCTTTGATCTCGGGCGGGCAGACCATGAACCCAAGCATCGACACGATCGCCTCGGCGATCAACCGCGTCAACGCGCGCACGGTGTTCGTTTTGCCGAACAACTCCAACATCATCCTCGCGGCCCAGCAGGCGAGCGAGCTTACCGAGAAAAACGTCGTGCTGATTCCGACAAAGACCATTCCGCAAGGCATCGCGGCGTGCATGGCCTACTCGACGGACGCCTCCATAGAAGAGAACGCCGCCGCCATGAAAGACGCCACGGGCGAGGTCGTCAGCGGCGCGGTGACGTTCGCCGTGCGGGATACGACGTTTAGCGGGCAAACGATCAAAAAGGGCGACGTCATCGGGCTGATCGACAACCACCTCAGCGTCGCCGACGGCAGCATCGAAAACGCCTGCGCAGAACTCGTCGAGAAGATGGCCGAAGGCCGCGGCGGGGCGTTTACGCTCACGCTCTACTACGGCGAAGGGCAGGATGAGGAGAGCGCCGAGGCGCTTGCCGCGCAGCTGCGGGAGCGTTACCCGGACGCGGAGCACATCGTGCAAAACGGCGGGCAGCCGCTCTATTACTACTATCTGGCCCTGCAATAACGATCGCAGCGATGCGACGACGGTGTTTACCCCGCCGGAACTTCTGTTTTGGCGGGGGTGCTGTATTTTGCTTGCACCCCTTTTCAGACATGGCCGGCATAGCACGCGCTCGGGCCGTTTTCAATCGTACCGCTCGGAAGCGGCGCGCCGTTTTGACGATAAAGCTGCTAAAACCGAAACGCTACGCGGGGGAACGGCTGCGGCTTGAAGCAATCTCGGGGATTTTGATGGGTTTCGGCTTGCGCCGGCCGTCTTTTGTATTTTAACTATGCTGGATCAACCGCTTACAAGCGTCAAGGGAATCGGGCCGAAGCGCGCGGCGCTCTTTGGCGAGGTTGGCGTGCGCACGGTGGAGGAACTGCTGCTAAGGATGCCGCGCGACTACCTCGACTATTCCGCCGCGACGCCGGTTTGCGCGCTGCGCGATGGCGCGTATGCCGCCGTGCGCGTGCGCGTTTGTTCCGCGCCGCGCTTTTATCGCGCGGGCGGCATGAGCATCGTTTCCGCGCGCGGGCAGGATGAGACGGGGCTTGTCACGCTTAAGTGGTTCAATCAGCCGTACCGCGGCGGGCAGGTCAAGGCGGGCGAGGTGCTCTGCGCCTGCGGCCGCGTTTCCACGCAAAAGGGCATAAGCCTGATCAACCCGGCGCTTTCTGGCGCGCCGCCGGGCATCGTGCCGGTCTACGCGACGAGTAAGGGGCTTACTCAGCGCGTCTGGCGCGAGAGCGTCTATGCCGCGCTCGAGGGCGCGTGGGATTCTATAGAAGAAACGCTGCCGGTTTCGGTTCGCGAGCGTTTCGGCCTGCCGCCGCTTGCGCTGGCGCTCCGGCACGCGCATTTCCCCTTTTCGCGCGAGGCGCGCGACCTTGCGCGAAAGCGGCTCGACTTTGAGCAGGCGCTGCTCTACCTCGTCGCCGTCGAGGCGCACAAGGCCGACCGCCAAAGGCAAAACGGCGTCGCCTTCGACGTTTCGGGCGTGCTCGAGCGCTTCGAAAAAAAGCTTTCCTTTACGCTGACAAACGCGCAGCGGCGCGTCATCGGCGAGATTGCCGAGGACATGCAAAAACCGGTTCCGATGAACCGCCTTTTGCAGGGCGACGTGGGTTCGGGCAAGACCGACGTGGCGCTTTACGCGCTCTGCGCCGCCGCGGCCAACGGCAGGCAGGGCGTGCTGCTCGCGCCTACGGAGATCCTTGCCGAGCAGCATTTGCTCGCGCTCAAGGGCATATTTGGCGACGCGGCGGTGCTGTTGACCGGCTCGATGAAAAAGCGCGCGCGCGACGAAGCGCTGATGCGCATAAGCGACGGCACGGCGCTTTGCGTGGTCGGCACGCACGCGCTGCTCTCGGGCGGCGTGCGCTTCCACGACCTCGGCTGCGTCGTCACCGACGAGCAGCACCGCTTCGGCGTGCGGCAGCGCGCAGCCATGCTGGAAAAGGGCGCGCGGCCCGACATGCTTGTCATGAGCGCCACGCCCATTCCCCGCACGCTCGCGCTGCTGCTCTACGGCGATCTCGACGTGTCCGTGCTCGACGAGCTGCCGCCCGGGCGCGTGCCCGTCAAGACGCGCATCATTCCCAAGGCAAAGCGCGGCGATCTCTACGCCTACCTTTCGCGCGAGGCCAAAAGCGGCGCGCAGTCGTATGTCGTGTGTCCGTTTATCGAGGAGTCCGAATTGATCGAAGCGCCAAGCGTATGCGCGCTTTATGCCGAATTGAAAAAAAAGCTTCCCGGGGCGCGCGTGGCCATGCTGCACGGGCGTATGCGCGAAGACGAGAAGGAGGCCATCATGCGCGCCTTTCGCGACGGGGAGATCGACGTGCTCGTGACGACAACCATCGTCGAGGTCGGCGTGCACGTGGCAAACGCCTGCGCCATGGTGATCGAGGGAGCGGAGCGTTTCGGGCTTTCGCAGCTGCACCAGCTGCGCGGGCGCGTCGGACGGGGAGAGCGGCAGGCCTATTGCTTTTTGCTCTACGGCGCCGAGGAGGCGGAGGAGAACGCGCGCATGCGCGCGCTTGTGGATACGAACGACGGCTTTGAAATCGCCCAGCGCGACCTTGCGCTGCGCGGCCCGGGCGACTTCATCGGCGTACGCCAGCACGGGGAAGGCGACGCGGCGCTGCTTGCGGGCCTGCTCGATGTAAGGCTGCTCGAAGCGGCGCGGCTGATGGCAAAGGAGATCGTCGAAACGCCCTCCGAGGCGTACGCGGGGCTCGTCGAACGCGCGCTTTCGCGCTTTGCGCCGGAGTCCGCGCGCATCGCGATGAACTAGCGCAAAGTGGAAGCGAGTCTGTTTCATTTATAAAATCAAGATTAAAAGTGAAATAACGCGTATTAAAAAAAGCGGAAACCGCTCTGTGCGGTGCCGCTTTTTCAGCGTAAGCTATCGGCCGGTTTGCCGATTGGCGGTGCGCCCCAGGATATAGTCGACACTGACGCCATAGAAATCCGCAAGTGCGCACAAAACGTGCGGCGGAATCATCCGCTGGCCGCTTTCATAGTAGGCATAACTGCGCTGCGGAACGTTGATTGCCCGGCCGACTTTCTCCTGCGTCAGATCGGCGTCCTCGCGCAGCGCGCGGATGCGTTCGTACTTTTTCATATCCATCACCAGCATCAGTATAAAAACGAACAAATTGTTCTATCAACATTAAGAACATATTGTTCTGAATCTTGCGAGGCACTGTATTTATCCGCGGCGCAGCCCGAATCCGTGATATAGTTCATACTGAAAAAAGCATTTTTAACCGCACGTCTTTCCAGATTGTAACAGACGCCATCCATCGTACATACGAGCATACTACGCGTATCGATTTACGCGCGGCGGCGCGAGATTTTTTTGCTATTTGACGTAACAATTACCAGCTATAAACGCGCTTCGATTGCACAATATAACACCACATCCAGTTAAGGAGGTGAAAAACAAAATGGCACGTAATGGAGCACTGATTCCCGAATCCAAGACCAAGCTCGACAGCTTCAAGTCCGAAGTTGCGAACTCGCTCAACGTCAACCTCAAGCAGGGTTACAACGGCGACCTGACCTCTCGCGAGGCGGGCTCGATCGGCGGCGAAATGGTCAAGCGCATGATTGCCTATGCGGAAAAGAACATGCATTAAAGCGCATGTGACGCATCAAACCCAATGAAAGGAGTATATCGAAGTGGCCAGAAACGGTTCTTTGATCCCGGAAAGCAAAACAAAGCTCAACAGTCTCAAGACCGAGGTTGCCAATTCGCTCAACATCGAACTCAAGCAGGGTTACAATGGCGATTTGACCTCGCGTGACGCGGGCTCTATCGGCGGCGAAATGGTAAAGCGTATGATCGCTTACGCGCAGAGCTCGATGAGCGGTTCGAGCGGCATGAGCAGCATGAGCGGCATGAGCAGCTCGAAGAGATAAACACGCTTGCACAACGAAGGGCCGGTGTTTCGACATCGGCCTTTGTCCTGCGTGCAAAGGATGGGCATAAAACGTTTGCGGCGCGCCGGCGGTATTTTATATTTGGTTTTATATATAATCGTTTGACGCGCCGAAGGGCGCATGGTATGATGTAAAACAATTCTAGGCTACAAGAACAGGATGGGTTATTATGGATAATCGTTCCAAAATTTCGGCCTGTGTGCAGCGCATCCCGCCGTCCGGCATTCGCAAGTATTTCGATTTGCTGGACGAGCGCTACATCAGCCTCGGCGTCGGCGAGCCGGACTTTCCCACGCCCGCGCGTATCCGCGCGTACGTTGCCGAAAGGCTGCTAGAGGGGCGCGTCAAATATACCTCCAACTCTGGCGATCCGCACCTGAGGGAGCTCATCCTGCGCTATCTTGCCGACCGCTATGCGGTGGCGGGGTATGAGTCGATCGATAACGTGCTCATCACGGTCGGCGCAAGCCAGGCCATCGACCTTGCGATGCGCGCCATCATCGACCCCGGCGACGAGGTGATCGTGCACGAGCCGATCTACGTCTCCTACCGCCCGGCCGTCGAGCTTGCGGGCGGCGTGCCGGTAACGGTCGTAACAAAGCAGGAGGATCGCTTCCGCCTGCGCCCCGAGGCGCTCAAGGCGGCGATTACGCCGAAGACCAAGGCGGTTCTGCTCGCGTTCCCGAGCAACCCTACGGGCGCGATCATGGAGCAGTCCGATCTCGAGGCGATCGCCGACGTTGTGCGCGATACCGACGTCATCGTGATTACGGACGAGATTTATTCCGAACTGACCTTTAACGGCAAGAGGCATGCTTCGTTCGCGGCCCTGCCGGGCATGCGCGATCGCACGATTTTGCTCAACGGCTTTTCAAAGGCGTTTTCGATGACGGGCTGGCGGCTCGGCTACGCTGCCGGGCAGACGGACCTGATCGCCGCCATGCGCAAGGTGCATCAGCTCACGATGCTCTGCGCCCCGACGCCCGCGCAGTGGGCGGGCATCGCCGCGCTCGAGCAGGGCTTTGAGGACGACTTTGCCGACACGCGGGCGATGATCGAGGAATACGCCGTGCGCCGCCGCTATATCATCGACGCGTTCAACGCGCTGGGGCTGACCTGCAGCGAGCCGGAGGGCGCGTTCTATGTGTTTCCGTCGATCCGCGCGACGGGGCTTAACAGCGAACAGTTCTGCGACGGGCTGCTCGAGCAGGCGAAGGTCGTCACGGTGCCGGGCAACGCGTTCGGCGCGGCGGGCGAGGGCTTCATCCGCTGTTGCTACGCCACCTCGATGAGCGATATCGAGCAGGCGATGGAGCGCATCGCGGCGTTTTTGAAAACCCTGCGCTGAACCGATCTGTGGCTTGTTCCGTTCGCGGCGCGGCGTGCCGCGGCGTTAACGCGCGTCTATCGTACGATGGTAAAAACCCGCGCCGTCGTGTAAAATGAAGGCATCGGGCTGCTTCATGGTTTGCGGCGGTCGGTTTGGCCGCGGCGGCTTTTCGCGCGGGCATCGATGCGGGCGCGGCGCAAGGCGGGGTTTACCGCCGCGGTATGCGCTGCTGGCCAACGCGGGATGGCGCGTACGCGCTTTTGCCGTTCGAAAGAAGCCGTTTACAACAAACATCGGGATAAGGAAATCCGTATGATTAACGAAAAAGCGATTCATTCGCTCGAATTTGACAAGATACTGGCGCTGCTCAAGCAGCACCTTGCCTGCGAGGTGGGGTGGGAGTACGTCGACCGTCTGCGGCCCGCGACGGCGCTTTCCGACGCCGAGACGCTGCTCGAACAAACGGCCGAGGCCGAGTCGATCTATACGCGCACGGGACGCACGCCGATCACCGCGTTTCCGGACGTGCGCGAGCTCGTGGGGCGCATGCGCGCGGCGCTGTTTCTCTCCGCACACGAACTTCTGGCCATCGCGCAGGCTCTGCGCGCCTCGCGTGAGGCAAAAGAGGTGCTGCAGGCCGGCGACGCGGAGGGCCTCTTGTGCAACATGGCCAACCGCCTCGCCTCGCACCGCTCCATCGAGGAGGAGATCGCGCGCTGCATCCTTTCGGAGGACGAACTCTCCGACAACGCCTCGCTGGAGCTTGCCCGCATCCGCCGCCAGATGCGCATCGTCAACGAGCGCGTGCGCGAAAAGCTCAACAGCATGATCAAAGGCGCCTCGATGCAGCGCTACCTGCAGGAGCCGATCGTCACAATCCGCAACGGCCGCTACGCGCTTCCCGTCAAGGCGGAGTACCGCGCGCAGGTGCCGGGGCTGATTCACGACCAGAGCGGCAGCGGCGCGACGCTGTTTATCGAGCCGTCGGCGGTTGTCGAGCTTGGCAACGACTATAAAAAGCTGCTCGCCGAGGAGAAAAACGAGATCGAGCGCATCCTCTCGGGGCTGACCGCGATGATCGCGCCGTTTGCGGATGAAATTCATGCCGGCATCAACATGATGGGCGCGCTCGACGTGATCTTTGCCAAGGCCATACTGGCGCGCGACCTGCGCGCCGAGCGGCCGAAGCTCAACGAAGAGGGGCGCGTGCGCATCCTGCGCGGGCGGCATCCGCTGATCCCGCGCGAAAGCGTGGTGCCCGTCGATATCTGGCTTGGCGAAACGTTTCGCACGCTGATTATCACCGGCCCCAACACGGGCGGCAAAACCGTGACCCTAAAGACCGTCGGCCTGTTCGCGCTGATGGCGATGGCGGGCATGTTTCTGCCCGCGGAGCCTGGCAGCGAGATGTCCGTATTTATGGACGTGTTTGCGGACATCGGCGACGAGCAGTCGATCGAGCAGTCGCTTTCAACCTTCTCGTCGCACATGACGAACACCGTGCGCATCTTAAAGAACGCGGACGCGCGCTCGCTCGTGCTGCTCGACGAGCTTGGCGCGGGCACCGACCCCGTCGAGGGCGCGGCGCTCGCGCAGGCGATACTCGAGCATCTCTACGAGGCGAGCGCGCTCGTCGTCGCCACCACGCATTACAGCGAGATCAAGGCGTTCGCGCTGACGCACGCGGGCATGCAAAACGCCTCGATGGAGTTCGACGTCGACCGGCTGTGCCCGACGTACCGGCTCTTCATCGGCATACCGGGCAGGTCGAACGCGTTTGAGATCTCGCGCCGGCTCGGCTTGGACGACGCGGTCATTTCGCGCGCGGAAACGTTTCTCGAGAAGAAGGACGTGGCGTTCGAGGCCGTGCTCTCCGAGGCCGAGCAGGCGCGGCGGAGTGCCGCCGACGAACGCGACGCGGCCATGCGCGAGCGGGCCGAAGCGGCGCGTCTGCGCACGGAGCTTGAAACGCAGAGGCAGCGCCTTGCGGAGGAAAAGACGGCGCTGCGCCAAAAGGCCAGGGAGGACGCGCGCGCGATGGTGCAGCAGACGCGCCGCGAGATGGAGCAGCTCATCGCGCAGCTTCGCGCCACGGAGCACGTCGACGCAAAGCAGCTCGAGCGCGCCGTGCAGCACTCGCGCGACGCGATGCGCGAAGCCGAGGAGCGCCTCTATGAGCAGGCGGCGCGCCGCGAAAGCGAGGGAGAAGCGCCGGCCGCGGTGGAGCCGGGCCAGCGCGTGCGCTTGATCGCGCTCGGGCAGGAGGCGACCGTGCTCAAGGGCGCGAACGCCAGGGGCGAGGTGCTGGTGCAGGCGGGCGTGATCAAGATGAGCGTGGCGCTTGGCGATCTGCGGCTCATCGAGGAGAAGAAAAAGCCCGAACACGCCTCCGCGCGGGCGGTGATCGCCGAGGATCGCGGCAGCGCGCTCAGGCTCGATCTGCGCGGCATGAACGTCGACGAGGCGTCGATGGAGATCGACCGCTTCATCGACAACGCGGCCATCACGGGGATCAACGAGTTCGTCGTGATCCACGGCAAGGGCACGGGCGCGCTGCGCACGGGCGTGCAGGCGTACCTGCGCGCACACCCGCGGGTTAAGACGTTCCGCGTGGGCGCGTACGGCGAGGGCGACGCGGGGGTAACGGTGGTCACGCTCAAGGCGTAGGCCGCGATGCGGTCTGAAAACATCTGGAAATTTCGAAACCGGCCGCCGGAAGCGGGTGCGGCGCAACGTGACAAACCGCCGCTATGTATGCGGTATTTTCCTCCGGCGGCGGCGTTTTTCCCTGTGTAGCGGGCGTGGCGTTGATGTGACATTTTGTCGCTTCGTTGGACAATGCGGCATATTCCTGTTATACTGTTTCCAAATTGAAATCCATATATGGATCCAACTCACTTTGGAGGTGCTCGGGTGGAGAATAATACCATCCTCGTCATCGACGACGACCGGAATATTTTGGCCATCATAGAGCTGTATCTCAAGAAGGCGGGTTTTCAGGTGTATACCTGCGCGGACGGGACTTCCGCCATGCCGGCGTTTCACGAAACCAAGCCTTCGCTTGTGATACTCGACATCATGCTGCCCGGGCGGGACGGCTGGGCGGTGCTTCACGACATCCGCATGGAGAGCGAAACGCCCGTGATCATGCTCACGGCCAAGGGCGATACGGGCGATCGTGTGCAGGGCCTCGAGCTTGGCGCGGACGACTACATCGCCAAACCCTTTGACGCCAAAGAGCTCATCGCGCGCATCAAGGCGGTGCTAAGGCGCAGCGCGCCCGCGGAGCCGGAGCGTACGATCTCGCTGCCGGGGCTTGTCGTATCGCTCGAAAACTATGCCGTGACGCTCGACGGGCGCCAGCTCGAGATGCCGCCGAAGGAGATAGAACTCTTGTATTTCCTCGCCTCCCACAACGGCAAGGTCTTTACGCGCGAGCAGTTGCTCGAGCAGGTTTGGGGGTTCGACTTTTTTGGGGATTCGCGCACGGTGGACGTGCACGTCAAGCGCATCCGCGAAAAGCTCGGCGAGAATCACGAGTGGGAGCTTCGAACCGTCTGGGGCGTTGGGTACAAATTCGAGCAGAAATGATTGGGCAACATGCGCAAGGACTTTCTCAGAACGCTCTTTTCCCGCATGCTGGCGACCTATATGACGGTAACGCTCGGGCTATTGCTGCTTTCGGGCGTCGTGATCGGGGCGCTGATGTCGGGATTTATCATGCGCAGCGAGAAGCAGTCGATCGCCAACGAGATCGCGGTCATTGCGGAACTGTACTTTAACACCACGCGCACCGCCGTCGGCGAGAACTCGGCCATCTCGGAGCTCAAGCTGATCGCGCGGCATTACGGAGGGCTGATCCAGATCATCTCCGTCGACGGGTCGATGGCGCAATACGCCTCGGACAACAGGTGGAGCGCCGTCATGGGGCGGCGCTATACGCAGGGAGAGATCTTGCGCATGCTCGACGCCGTCTCCGATATGGACGGCAGCAGCGTGCGCTTTTCGCAGGAGCACGACGATTTTCAGATGCTCGTTGGCACGATGCCGGTTACGAGGGAGGGCGAAACCACGCACGTGGTGCGCTTCTTCGTGGATATCTCCGAGGCGCGCGGCGCGGTCAACACGGCCTACGTCGAGGTCATCATGGTTTCGCTCATCGCGGTGCTGATCTCCGTGATCGCGGTCTACTATACCACGACAAGGCTCACAAGGCCCTTTATGGAGATCAACGAGATCGTGCAGAGCTATTCGAAGGGCGACTACAACGCGCGCATCCCGATCAGCAGCACCGAGGAGGCGACGCAGCTCGCCATCAGCTTTAACGCGATGGCGGATCAGCTTAAGAACCTCCAGGCGACGCGCCGCAGCTTTGTGGCAAACGTCAGCCACGAGCTCAGGTCGCCGCTGACGAGCATGAAGGGGTTCCTCGAGGCCATGCAGGACGGCACGATTCCGCCCGAGGAACACGAGAAGTATATCGGCGTCGTGCTCTCCGAGACGCTGCGCATGGCGACGATGGTCAACGACCTGCTCGACCTTGCGCGCATCGAGTCCGGCAAGACGGCGCTGCGGCCCGAGGTATTCGACATCAACGAGCTGATCCGGCGCACGCTGCT
>CAYMSL010000069.1:0-10253 GCA_964393095.1 uncultured Oscillospiraceae bacterium
CCTTTTGCCCGCGCGCGCCGAAGCGGCAGAGCTGGGCGCACACGCCGCAGCCGGTGCACAGCGTTTCGTCTACGGCGGCCTTGCCGTCCTCCCCGCGGCTGATCGCGGGACAGCCGAGGCGCAGGCACAGCCCGCAGCTTTTGCACTTAATCGCGTCGACCGCGTACGGCGGCGCGTGCCTGACGGACTTGAGCAGCGCGCAGGGCCTTCTTGCGATGATGACCGACGCCTCTCCGCGGGAAAGCTCCTCGCCGAGCGCTGCGTCGCAGGCGGCCAGGTCGTACGGGTCGACCACGCGCACGCGGGGGATACCGACCGCGCGGCACAGCGCCTCGAGGTCCACCTTCGCGGCGGGCTCGCCGTGCAGGTTATAGCCCGTGGCGGGGTTCTGCTGGTGGCCGGTCATGCCGGTGATGGAGTTGTCGAGTATGATCACGACGCCCGGCGAGCCGTTGTACGCGATGTTGACGAGGCCCGTGACGCCGGAGTGCAGAAACGTCGAGTCGCCGATCACCGCCACGGCCCTGCCCGCGGCGCTCCCGTCCCCCTTGAGGAAGCCGTGCAGGCCGGAGACCGACGCGCCCATGCACACGCAGGCGTCCATGGCCGAGAGCGGCGGCACCGCGCCGAGCGTGTAGCAGCCGATGTCGCCCATCACGGTCAGGTTGCGCTTTTTCAGCGCGTAGAACAGCCCCCTGTGCGGGCAGCCCGCGCACATGACGGGCGGCCGCGGCGGCAGCGGCTCGGCAAGCCGGACGCCGGTTTTGGTTGGATAGCCGAGCTTTTCGGCCACGACGCGCTGCGACAGCTCTCCGACGGGCGGAAACAGCTCCTTGCCGACGACCGCGATGCCGAGCGCCTTGCAGTGCGTCTCGATCACGCCGTCGAGCTCCTCGACGACGATAACCCGGCCCACGGAGGCGGCAAAGTCACGCAGCAGCTTTTGAGGCAGCGGATGGACGAGGCCGAGCTTGAGTACGCTGTGCTTGTTGCCGCAGACCTCCCTGACGTACTGGTAGGCGGCGCCGGACGTGACGATGCCGAGGCTCCTGTCACGCCCGCGCTCCCAGACGTTGACCGGGCTGATTTCGGCGTACTCCGCGAGCGCGCTGAGCCGCGCCTCGACCACGGGATGCCGTTTTTGAGCGTTGCCGGGCATCATGATGTACTTTCCCGGGTCCTTCACATACGGCCGCGCGGGCGGCTCGATGCGCTCCGCCGTCTCTACGATGCTCTGCGAATGCGACACGCGCGTGCACATGCGCAGCATGACCGGCGTGTCGAACCGCTCGGAGAGGTCGAAGGCGAGCTTCGTAAACGACAAGGCCTCGGCGGAATCGGCGGGCTCGAGCATGGGGAGCTTGGCGGCTATCGCGTAGTGGCGCGAGTCCTGCTCGTTCTGCGAGCTGTGCATGCCCGGATCGTCCGCCACGCCGACGACAAGCCCCGCGTTGACCCCGGTGTACGAGAGCGTGAACAGCGGGTCCGCGGCCACGTTCAGGCCGACGTGCTTCATGCCGCAAAAGCTGCGCCTGCCGGCGAGCATCGCGCCGAACGCGGTCTCGAGCGCCACCTTCTCGTTCGGCGCCCACTCCGCGTAAATCTCCGGATACTTTGCCGCGTACTCCGTAATCTCCGTGCTGGGCGTGCCGGGATAGCTCGAAACGACCGCGCAGCCGGCCTCGTACAGCCCGCGCGCGACCGCGCCGTTGCCGAGCATCAATGTCCTCATCCGTCCCGTTTCCTCCCGCCTTCTGTTTTCCGCCAACAAAAAAACGCCCCCTGCCAAACTAAGCAGAGGACGGTTGTCGCCGTGGTACCACCTCTATTTGCCGCCCGTTTTTTTTAAAAAGCGGCCTCATCGGGATACGATCATATCCCCCTGCGCTGTATCGGGCGCGCCCGTCGTTGCCTACTATATAGGTTCAGCAAGCCGCTCAGGAAGGAATTCGCCGCCCCCGCTTCCGCCGCCTTGCACCGACCGGCAGCTCTCTAGCTTTGAAGCGTTTGAACGGGTACTGGTTTCCGTCACCGCGTTTTTATATTATGGCGTCCACTTTACCATGTCCAAACGGGAAAGTCAACAAGCGGGTTTTATTTTTTGCTGGAAAAATTCTTGGTCCGCCCCGCCCGCAAAGCGCTGCAGACGGGGCGGACTCCAGCCGTAAGCGGAAACGCTTTTTTATATGATGCGCTCGGTCCAGCCGTGCGTATCGGGCAGCGCGCCGGTCTGTATGCCGGTCAATGTATCGTACAGCTTCTGCGACAAAGCGCCCACCTGGTTGCCGTTGATCGTGTAATCCTTGCCCTGGCTGCATAGCGTGCCGATGGGCGAGATCACCGCGGCGGTGCCCGTCGCGAACACCTCGGTAAGCGTGCCGTTGTCCGCGGCCTCGAACAGCTCGGTCAGCGCGATTCTGCGCTCCGTGATCGGCACGCCCCACTCGGTAAGGAGCGTGATGACCGAGTCGCGCGTGATGCCGGGCAGTATCGTGCCGCCGAGCGGCGCGGTGAGCACCTCGCCGCCAACGACAAAGAACGCGTTGGAGGTGCCGATCTCCTCGACGTACTTGCGGTCGTGCGCGTCGAGCCACAGCACATCCTTGCAGTTGTAGGCAAGTGCCTTCTGGGAAGCCCTCATGCCGCCGGCGTAGTTGCCGCCGACCTTGGCGTAGCCCGTGCCGCCCTGCGCCGAACGGATGAACTCGTCCTCAACGTAGATGCGCGTGGGCGTCAGCTTCCCCATGTTCGCCGCGTAGTACGGGCCGGACGGGCAGAGGATGATCATGAAGCGGTAGTGCCTGGCGGGCAGCACGCTGAACGACACCTCGTCCGAGAGGATGAACGGCCGCACGTACAGCGACGTGAACGGCCTGCTCGGCACCCAGTCGAGGTCCGCGATCACGAGCGCCTTGATCGCCGAGATGAACAGCTCCTCGTCCATCGGCGGGATGCACATGCGCTCGTTCGTGCGGTTCATGCGCTTTGCGTTCATGCGCGGGCGGAACAGCTGCACGTGTCCGTCGGCCGTCATGTACGCTTTGAGCCCCTCGAACATCATCTGCGCGTAGTGCAGCACGCACGACGCCGGTTCAAGCTCGATCTTGCCGTAGGGGATGATGCGCCCGTCGTGCCAGCCCTGGCCCTCGTCGTAGTCCATCACGAACATGTGGTCGGAGAAGTGCTGGCCGAACACCAGGTTTTCCTGGTCGGGCTTTTGTTTGGGGTGCGCGGTCCTTGTGATCGGGAATTCGTAATTCATGCGGTTCCACCTCTGCTTCTATTACTAAAATAAAACTTGTTACCGGCCGCAGCCGTACAGCTCCGGCCGCCGGTCCGAAAACACCGGGATCGAGCCGCGGATTTTATCCAAAGCGGACAGGTCGGCGGCGGCGGCGATCGTTTCCTCCGCGCTCTCCGCCTGCGCGAGCGTCTCCCCCCACGGGTCGATAAGGGCGGACCGGCCGCCAAAGCGCGTGCCGTACGCCTCGCCGCAGGAGTTGCACAGCGCAAGGAACATCTGGTTCTCGATCGCGCGCGTCTCAGCAAGCACGGCAAGATGGGAAACGCGCGATTGCGGCCACTGGGACACGACGAACAGTACGTCCAGCCCCGGCAGCGCGAGCGTGCGGACGAGCTCCGGAAAGCGCAGGTCGTAGCAGATAATCACAGCGCATTGCGCGCCGTCGAGCCCAAAGCGCGCAAGCGTTTTGCCCTTTGCAAACGCCATGTCCTCGCCCATCGGCGAGAACAGGTGCGTCTTATCGTATTCCGCGACGCAGTTCCCCGTGCGGTCGAACACATACGCGGTGTTGTACAATTTGCCGCCCCTGCGGTTGGCCACGCTGCCCGCGACGATGTTCAGGTTGAGTTCCTTGGAGAGCGCCGAGAACACGCGCTTTGTGCGCGCACCGTCGTCGTCCGCCAAAGAGGCGGCGATTTTGTCCGGCGCAAAGCCCGTGTTCCACGTCTCCGGCAGCACGACGACGTCCGGACGCTCCGTCCGCGCGGCGCCGCGGATCAGTTCCTCCGCGTGCATAAAGTTTCGATCCGGCTCGCCGGGCAGCATATCCATCTGGATACAGGCGATGCGCATTCTCTCAGCCCTCCAGCGCGCGGCCTAGCGCCAGCGCGCGGCGGTTATTGTCCAACAGGTCGGCCTTGCGCGACGGTACGGTTTTAAGCAGCGCCGCCTCGATCAGCTCGTCGGACGCGGCCATGCACTCGCGCAAAAACTTGCCCACGAGGATCATGTTGGAAAGGCCCGAAAGCCCCGTGTCCGCAGCCAATTGCGTGGCCGGCACGGCAAACGCCGAAATGTCCGCGCGCGAGGGCGTCTCCGCAATCAGCGTCGAGTCGAGGATGATCGCGCCGCCCGTTCGCACCTGCGGCTGGTACTTCTGGAACGACGGCAGGTTCATCGCGATCAGGCAGTCCGGCTCGGACACGATCGGCGAGCCGACCGGCTCGTCGCTCAATATCACGCTGCAGTTGGCCGTGCCGCCGCGCATCTCCGGCCCGTAGGAGGGCAGCCAACTCACCTGCCGCCCGTCGAGAAGGCCGAGATAGGCCAGGTATTTGCCCGCAAACAGCACGCCCTGCCCGCCGAAGCCCGCGATCAATACGCGCAAAGTCTCCATATTCTTACGCCTCCTTCGCGCCGCGGTCCTTGTACACGCCGAGCGGGTAGTACGGGATCATGCGCTCGTCGATCCAACCTAGCGCCTTCTGCGGCGTCATGCCCCAGTTGGTCGGGCAGGCGGAGAGCACCTCGACAAGCGAGAAACCCTTTCCCTCGAGCTGGTTGCGGAACGCCTTCTCGATGGCCTTGCCCGCGGCGCGCACGCTTTTGACGCTGTTGACCGCAACGCGGGTCAAAAACTCCGGCCCGTCGAGCTGGCCAAGCATCTCGCAGACCTTGATCGGGTAGCCGCACTGGGTTACGTCGCGCCCGTACGGCGAGGTCTGCGTGACCTGCCCCGGCAGCGACGTCGGCGCCATCTGGCCGCCGGTCATGCCGTAGATCGCGTTGTTGACGAATATCACCGTGATGTTCTCGTTGCGCGCGGCGGCGTGCACGATCTCGGCCGTGCCGATCGACGCCAGGTCGCCGTCGCCCTGATACGTAAACACGATGTTCCCGGGATCGGCGCGCTTCAATCCCGTCGCCACCGCCGGCGCGCGGCCGTGCGCGGCCTCGATCATGTCGCACGCAAAGTAGTCGTAGGCCAGCACCGCGCAGCCCACGGGCGCCACGCCGATCGTCCGGCCCTCCACACCCAGCCTGTCGATGGCCTCCGCCACGAGCCTGTGGATGATGCCGTGCGTGCAGCCCGGGCAATAATGCGTCGGGACGGGCAAAAGCGCGTGGGGTCTGGTCGAAACAATCATTGTTTTTCGCCTCCCGCAATCCGTTCAATTTCGAAGAGCACCTGCTCGGGCGTGGGGATCATGCCGCCGACGCGGTTGACCAGCGCGACCGGCCGCGCGCAGCGGATGGAAAGCTCGATATCCTCGATCATCTGCCCCATCGACAGCTCGACCGAAAGAAACGCGTTTACGCGCTTCGCCGCGTCCGCCAGCGCCTTTTTCGGGAACGGCCACAGCGTGATCGGCCGTATCAGGCCGGCCTTGACGCCTTTTTGCCGCGCGGCGTTGACCGCGTTTTTCGACACGCGCGACGCGATGCCGTACGCCACGACGCAGACCTCGGCGTCGTCCATGCGATACCGCTCGCACATCGGCTCCGTCTCCTCGATCGCACGGTACCGCTCAAACCTGGCAAAGTTCATGCGCTCGAGCTCCTCGGGCCTAAGGCACAGGGAGCTGACGACGTTGTGCTTCCGCTGCATCCTCGTGCCCGTCAGCGCCCAGGGCTTGTCGTATTGCTTCTGCTCGCCTATTTCGAGCTCGACCGGCTCCATCATCTGTCCGATCGTGCCGTCAGCCAATATCATGGCCGGCATGCGGTACTTGTCGGCCAGGTCGAAGCCCAGCACCGTCAGGCTCGCCATCTCCTGCACGGACGCGGGCGCGAGCACGAGCATGTGATAGTCGCCATGGCCGCCGCCGCGCGTGGCCTGAAAATAGTCGGCCTGCGAGGGCTGTATGCCGCCGAGGCCCGGCCCGCCGCGCTGCACGTTGACAATGAACGCCGGCAGGTCGCTGCCCGCCAGGTACGAGAGGCCCTCGCTCTTGAGCGAGATGCCGGGGCTCGACGAGGAGGTCATCGCGCGCTTGCCCGCGGCCGACACGCCGTAAACCATGTTGATCGCGGCGATCTCGCTCTCCGCCTGCAAAAACACGCCGCCCTCCTTCGGCATGCGCCTGGCCATGTAGGCCGCAATCTCCGTCTGCGGCGTGATCGGATAGCCGAAATAATGGCGGCAGCCGGCCCTAATAGCCGCCTCCGCGATGGCCTCGTTGCCCTTCATCAAAACTTTTTCCGCCATGCTTTTTCGCCTACCTTTCCACCGTGATCACGCAGTCCGGGCACATCACGGCGCAGGAAGCGCAGCCCGTGCACTTTGTCTCGTCCGTGACGGACGCGGGCGAATGCCCCTTGCGGTTGATCTGTTCCCGGTCGATTTTGAGGATCCGCTGCGGGCAGGCGTCCACGCACAGGCCGCAGCCCTTGCACAGATCCGTTTCAAACGTCAGCTTTGCCATGTCCCTTTTACCCTTCCTTTATCGGTTCCGTCCGGTTAAGTCCATACAAAACAGGTTCTCGATTTTGCCGACCAGCTCTTCACAGAGCCGGCCGTCCGCTGCCGTCGCCCGCACCGGCAGGCCGGAACGCTGCGACAGCGCATCCATACGAGCGGCGGTTTCCAATATATTGCGCGCGGCTGTCGCGCGGCCGAGGTTAGAGTTATTGATAAGCCCCGTGCAGAGCATGCCGCAGGCCGTCTCGATCTCGGCAAGCACCGCGAGCGCCGCCTCCGGCGTTTTCGTCAGCGGCCGGAAGAAGTTGACCACGAACAGCATGTCGTAGTCGTCCTCGGCCAACATCGCCGGCGCGTACCGCCCCAGCGCGACCGCGCCGCGGTCGTCGCCGCCCACGTCCAGCACGGCGTACTTTGCGCGGTCCTCGACCGCCGCGTACAGCTCCGCGGGCAGCGCGGGCAGGTCAAGGTTGCTGCCCGCAAAGCGCGAGCCGATCAGTTCGATTCCGCGTTCGGTCAGCCGCGCGCGGTGGTCGGCGGTGCGGAAATACGGGTTGACGATATCGAGGTCGCAGATTGTGACCCGCTTCCCCTCGGCGGCAAGACGCATCGCGAGGTTGACCGCGATGCTCGTCTTCCCGCTGCCGTAGTGGCCGGTCAAAATGGTCACGCGCTTTGCCTGCAACGCCTTTTCCTTCCTCCTCTACAAGAGCCTCCGGATGATCTTTCCGCTCGTCGTCTTGGGCAGCACGTCGAGAAACTCCACGATGCGCGGATATTTATACGGCGCCGTATGCGTCTTGACGTACTCCTGAATCTCCTTTTTGAGCGCCTCGGTGCCCTTCTTGCCCGCGGTGAGCACGATGCTCGCCTTGATCACCGTGCCGCGCAGCTCGTCCGGGGCGCCGGTGACGCCGCACTCGAGCACGTACGGCAACTCCATGATCACGTTCTCGATCTCGAACGGCCCGATCCGGTAGCCCGACGACTTGATCAAATCGTCCTTGCGGCCCACGTACCAATAGTAGCCGTCCTCGTCGCGGTACGCAAGGTCTCCCGTGTGGTACAGGCCGTCGTGCTTGGCCTCGCGCGTGGCGTCCTCGTCGTTATAGTACTCGGCGAACAGCCCGCAGGGGTCGCCGTTTGCCGTGCGGATCACGATCTCGCCGTTTGCGCCAGTCTCGACGGGGTTGTCGTCCGGGTCGACGAGGTCCACGTCGTACAGCGGCACCGGCTTGCCCATGGAGCCCACCTTGTGCGTGCCGCCGCGCAGGTTGCCGATGACGAGCGTCGTCTCGGACTGGCCGAAGCCCTCCATCAGCTGCAGCCCCGTGGACTTCTCCATCTGCCGGAACACCTCGGGGTTGAGCGCCTCACCCGCGATCGTCGCGTGGCGGATCGAGGACAGGTCGTAGCGCGCGAGGTCCTCCTTGATCAGCATGCGGTACATCGTCGGCGGCGCGCAGAACGACGTGATGTTATATTTAGCGAACATCGGCAGGATGTCCGAAGCCTCGAAACGGTCGAAGTCGTAGACGAACACCGCCGCCTCGCACAGCCATTGGCCGTAGAGCTTGCCCCACATGGCCTTGGCCCAGCCCGTGTCCGAGATCGTCAGGTGCAATCCGTCGGGGTCCGCGCACTGCCAGTATTTGGCGGTGATAAAGTGCCCGAGCGGGTACTTATAGTTGTGCGCCGCGAGCTTGGGCTGGCCCGTGGTGCCGGACGTAAAGAACATCAGCATCAGGTCCGAGCCGCACGGCGCGTCCTCCGCGCGGGGAAACCGCCCGGAAAAGCGCGGGAACTCCTCGTCGAAGTCGTGCCAGCCGTCGCGCTTGCCGCCCACGAGAATCTTCGTTGCGAGCGTCGGGCAGCACTTTTGGGCCAGCTCGACGTTCTGCGCCGCGTCGCCGTCCGCCGTGCACAAAATGGCCGACACGCCCGCCTTGCCGAAGCGGTAGACGTAGTCGTGCTCCGAGAGCAGGTAGGTGGCCGGGATGCCGATCGCGCCGATCTTGTGCAGCCCCAGCAGCGCGAACCAGAACTGGTAACGGCGCTTGAGCACGAGCATCACGCGGTCGCCCTTTTGGATGCCGAGCGAGCGGAAGTAGTTGGCGCACTGCGCGGACGCGCGCTTCATGTCGGAAAATGTAAACCGCCGCTCCGCTCCGTCCCGGTCGATGTGCAGCATGGCGAGCTTGTCCGGGTACTCCGCGGCCAAGCCGTCCACGATGTCGAACGCGAAGTTGAACTTCTCCTCGTTTTCAAAGTTCAACGCGGTAAGCGCGCCGCTTTCGTCCTTGACCGGGTGGATGAAGCGGTGGTAGATCCTTTTTTTGCCCGCCTCGGGCGCAATCTCCGGCTCGCCGGGGTTCTTCTGCTCGGCCTCGCCCGTCTCGCCCTTGTAGGCCGAGGGGTTGAGCACAATCGCGTAAAACCGGCAGGTTTTGCCGCCGATGGCGATCATGCCGTGCGGGATCGAGCTGTCGTAGTAGGCGCAGTCGCCCTCGTGCAGAATCTCGGTGTGCGCGCCGATTTTAAGCTTCATCGTGCCGCTTATGACGAGGTCGCACTCCTGCCCCTCGTGCGTCGTCAGCTCGATATCGCTGCGCTCCGCCTCCTCGGTGTACGCGCACTCGACGTACAGCGGCTCCGAGATGCGGTTTTTAAACGGCGCGGCGAGGTTGTAGTATACCATGCCGTGCGCCTGCTCGATGCGCGCGCCCTCGCCCGCCCTCGTTACGGTGTAGCCGCGCAGCGTCGGGCTCGTGCCCTCGATGATGTCCGTGACGTTGACGTTGAACGCCATCGCGCAGCGGTAGATGAACGCGAAGCTCAGGTCGTGCGCGCCGCGCTCGCAGGCAACGTACTCCGCCTCCGATACGCCGGTACGCAACGCCATCTCCTTGGTCGACAGCCCCATCACGCCGCGCAGCTCGCGGATGCGCAGCGCCATCTCCTGCAGTTGATAGTCCAGCCCGGTCGTGCTCTCCATTTTTTTGCCTCCTAATGAGGGACAAAAAAATCGTCCCTCAGATGATCGAATGAAAACAATCATCTTTGAGACGAGCAGACAGATCGCTGTCACCCGCGGTACCACTCAAATTGCACCGGCGTCGCCGCCGATACCGCTTACCGGGCTCCATCAAGCCCTCTGCCGTAACGCCGCAGCCACGGGAAGGTTCTACTCGCCCGCTTTCGTGCGGGTTTTCTTCCCTCCGGCTCGGGAGCTACAAACGCCTGCCGCCGCTCTCCCGGCTTCCACCAGCCGCCGGGTCTCTAGAAAAGCTTACTAAGCCGCGCCCTCTCCGTCGTCGCCTTTGAAAATTTTCATTCAGACTATCATATATAATATGCGGTTGTCAAGCTGCTTTTTGATGAATTTTGCCGTATATTTCCGGCCGCGCGCCGGCCGCGTCCGCTTTCGCGCCGTCCGGCGGGACAGCCGGGCGGCGCGGGACGCGGTATATTTTACAGCTCCCTGCGGATGATCTTGCCGCTGATCGTCTTGGGGAGCTCTGTCCGAAACTCCACGATGCGCGGATATTTATACGGCGCGGTATGCGTCTTGACGTACTCCTGAATCTC
>CAYMSL010000070.1:0-10034 GCA_964393095.1 uncultured Oscillospiraceae bacterium
GAACCGCGCGTCTCCATCCGCGCGCGCGTCTGTGCGGATTGCATGGAGGTCGCGGGTGTGGACCGCATCATCACGATGGATCTGCACGCGCCGCAGGTGCAGGGCTTCTTCAAAAAGCCCGTCGACCACCTCTACGCAAAGCAGCTGCTCTGCGAGTACGTGCGCCGGCAGGGCATCGTGGGCGGGGATCTCGTGGTCGTCTCGCCGGACGCCGGCTCGGCCAAGCGCGCGCGCGAGTTTGCTACGGAGCTCAACAGCAGCGTCGCCATCGGCGACAAGATGCGCTACGGGCACGACGAGAGCGCCAAGGTGCTCGAGATCATCGGCGACGTAAAGGACAAGACCTGCCTCATCATCGACGACTTTTCAATCTCCGGCGGCACGCTCGTGGACGTGAGCTACGCGCTCATGGACAAGGGCGCAAAACGCGTGTTCGCGGCGCTCTCGCACAACGTTCTCGGCGAGGACGGCATCCGTAAAATCAACGAAAGCCCCATCGAGTTCCTCGTGGCCACCGATACGCTCGATTGCCCGTATACGGAGCTTTCGACCAAGCTGCGCTTCATCTCCGCCGCGCCGATGTTCGCGCAGGCGGTCAAGATCATACACGACCGCGCGCCCATGAGCACAATGTTCGAGCAGCGCGTGAGCAAGCGCCTGCTCGAGATGAGCTTTGCGGAGCAGCAGACGCTGCTGTAAAGCCGCAAAAAACGCGGCGCCAGCGCTGGAAGCGCTTCTGCCTTTCATGTTTTTCGCGCCGGGCGGCAAAGAACACGGGGGAATCGTTCCAACGGGCCGGATGCCGTGCAGCCGAAAGGCGCCGCTGCGGGCCGCCCCGGCTTTCAGACGGTCGATGGCGGCGCCCGCCGCTTTGGCCGGTATTCACATTGATCCATGGGCGAAGGCCGCATACGGTTTTCGCCCGATCTGTTTTTCGCCCGCCCATGCCCGCCGCGCAAGACATTTTCATCATTGTGCTGAAATCCACCCACATTCGGCAAACATTTTATGGTTGACAGCAGGTATGCATTGTGGTATTATCAAGCTTTTTATTGACAGCGGTGCGGCTTTGACGATATAATATACACTGTAGTCCGTTGGAAAGGAGCAGATATCCTTGTTTCAGGTAGGCGACCTCGTCTGCTATCCCATGCATGGCGTCGGGATGGTGGAATCCATCGAAGAGCAAAGCGTCCTTGGCGAGACGGCGAAGTATTATATGCTGCGCTTTGTCATGGGGCGCATGACGGCGATGGTACCGGTCGGCACGGCGGAAACCGTGGGCCTGCGCTCGCTCACCGATGCCTGCGAATGCGAGAAGGTGGTCGAGTTTCTCAAGGAGGACGGCTGCTCGGACGAGAGCGACAACTGGAACCAGCGCTATCGCGACAACCTCAACAAGCTCCGCGTCGGGGATATATTCGGGGTTGCGGACGTTGTCAAGTGCCTGATTCGGCGCGACAAAGAAAAAGGCCTTTCGGCGGGCGAGCGCAAGATGTATCTCACGGCAAGGCAGGTGCTCATTGCGGAGCTTGCTGCGTCGAGCGGAAAGGAGGAGAGCGAATTCCTGCCCCTTGTGGGGGGATAACCGAAAGGGGGAAACGCCAGTTACGGCATGCGTAAGATATTGAGGGTCTTGCTTGCATTCATCGGCATCGGCGCAGGGGTCGGTGCGGCCGCCTTGGTGCTCTACAACATCAAATATCCCGGCTATGAATACGCCATGCGCTATACCACCATACCATCCGTACTCGTCGGCATCTATGCGATCGTGGGCCTATCATTCGGAATCATCTTTTATATCATCTCCCCCAGGATCATCGACGGCGTACACGGATGCTTTAGGCGCATCGAAAACCGGCTTACCGAGATGCCCGCGCTGGACATCCTCTTTGGCGTACTCGGCATCATGATCGGGCTTTTGTTCGCGTTCCTGCTCAGCCTCATCGTGCAGACGCTCAACATCCCCGTGCTGCAGGATGTGATTACGCTGCTGCTCTACTTCGTCTGCGGCTATTATGGCGGGCGCATCGGGGTGACGCGGCGCGCGGAGCTTATGGAGGGTACGGGCGGCCGCCGCTCGCGCCTCGGCAAGGCGATCTCGCCGGACGGCGCGCGGCCGAAGGTGCTCGACACGAGCGCGATCATCGACGGGCGCATCTACGATATCTCAAAGACCGGTTTTCTCGAGGGGCGCATTGTCGTGCCGGCGTTTGTGCTGCGGGAATTGCGGCACATTGCCGACAGCGGGGACGCCATCAAGCGCGGCCGCGGGCGGCGCGGGCTCGACATTCTGCACACGATGCAGTGCGAGCTTGAGCAGCGCGTGCTGGTAGAGGAGCGCGACTACGACGACGTAGACGAGGTCGATCTTAAGCTCCTGCGCCTCGCGGCGGATATCGACGGCGTGCTTGTGACGAACGACTACAACCTCAACAAGGTCGCCGCCGTGCAGAACACGCCGGTGCTCAACGTCAACGAACTCGCGCAGGCCGTGCGCTCCGTGCTGCTGCCGGGCGAGGAGCTTTTGCTGCAGATTGTCAAAGAGGGCAAGGAAGCGGGGCAGGGCGTGGGCTACCTTGCGGACGGCACGATGGTGATCGTTGAAAACGGGCGCAGGCACATCGGCGAGACGGCGGAGCTTGTGGTCACAAGCGCATTGCAGACCTCGGCGGGCCGGCTCGTGTTTGCGAAGATGCGCGGCTGAGCCGCCGCGCCTAAACCGCCTTCCGCCGCCAAACTGGCGCTTGACACGGGCGGCGGGCTTCCTCTATAATACATAAGGTTCATATCATGCGGGCGCACGTCCGCGTGCGTAACCCTTGGCAGGGCAGCCTGCGTGATTGACGACGAAACGAGGTGGATTCGGAGTGGTAAGGACTTACCAGCCCAAGAAACGGCAGCGCAGCAAAGTGCATGGATTCCGTAAGCGCATGAAGACTGCGGACGGCCGTAATGTCCTCAAGCGCCGGCGCGCCAAAGGCCGCAAAGTTCTGAGCGCGTAAGAGGGGCATTGGCTTTTAACCGGAGACGGACGCACAAGCGCTTGCGGCAGGCATTTGCTTGCCGCATGTTTTATATGCGGAGGACGGCACCGTGAAGCGCAGCGATTCCCTGCGGCGCAAGAAGGAGTTTCGCTACACGTATCGCGCCGGCAAGACCTGCGCAGGCAGGCTCCTTATGCTTGTCTATGCGAAAAATCGCAGCCCCGAGCCGAAGATCGGCTTCTCGGTGAGCAAGAAAATCGGCAACAGCGTCGCGCGAAACCGTGTCAAACGCCGCATGCGCGAGGCGGTAACCCCGCTGATTCCTTCGATACGCGGCGGCATTAACCTGATCTTCGTCGCGCGCGAGGCGGTCGTGGAAGCGGCGTTCCCCGACATCGGCGAAGCGATGCGCGCGCAGCTTGAGCGCGCGGGCCTGCTCAAAGCGGCGGCCGTACCGGCCGCAAAGAACGCAAAGCAATGAAACGGTTTTTTCTTGCCTGTATTCGGGGCTATCAACGCTATATCTCGCCCGGGCTGCGGCCAAGCTGCCGCTTCTGGCCCACCTGCTCCCAATACGCGATCGAAGCCATCGAAAAATACGGCGTATGCAGGGGCGGTCTTATGGCGTTTTGGCGCGTTCTGCGCTGCAACCCGTTCTGCAAAGGCGGCTACGATCCCGTTCGTTAGCGCCTTACGATCTCCGGCCAACCCGGCCGCTTTTCCGGACGATGAGAGGAGGGCAACCCCTTGCAAGGCGATTTCTTCCTGACACAATGGGCGTTTCTCGGCATGCGATGGCTCTACGAAACGCTTACGAACCAAAGCCTCGTGCTTACGATTGTCATCGCGACGCTGATCATCCGCTGCCTGACGGTATTTGGCGACATCCGCTCGCGCAAGTCGTCGCTGAAGATGCAGGCGGTTCAGCCGCAGCTCGACAAGCTGCGCAAGAAGTACGAAAAAGACCCGCAGAAGCTCAATTCCGAGCAGCAAAAGCTCATGCGCGAAAACGGCGTGAGCATGTTCGGCGGCTGCCTGCCGATGCTGATTACGATGCCGCTGTTTTTCATCTTCATCGCGGCGTTCCGCCAGTGGGGCAACGAGATGATGGTCAAGCTCCTCATCACGCTCGAGGGCAACGAGGAAAAGGGGCTTGAACTCTTCAAGAGCTTTAAGTTTTTCTGGGTCAACAACCTCTGGATGCCGGATAACGGTTTTAAGCCGGTCATTCAGACCGCGGCGGAGTTTTTCAGCAACGCCAACGCCAAGCTGCCAAGGCTTCTCTATTTTAAGGAGAACGCGCAAGCGCTGCAGAAGTTTCTTGACCTCGGCTTTTTTGTCAGCGACGGCAGCGGCGGCTACAGCATCGCGACGCTTACCGACGAGCTGGCCGCGCGTTACAACGAGCTGGTCGCGCCCTGCGTCAACCTCTACGCCGGGCGGAACAACGGCTGGTTTATCTTCCCGATACTCGCGGGCGTGACGACATTCCTCTCAAGCTGGGTCATGCAGCGCCAGCAACCGAAAAACGACGCGGCCGGCAACACGAACGCCATGATGCAGTGGCTCATGCCGATTATGTCGGTTGTGTTCTGCCTTTCGTATAACACGAGCTTTGCCATGTATTGGACGGTGGCGAACATCTTTGCGCTCGTTACGTCCCTGATCATCAACCGCTCGTTCGCCAAGCAGAAGGCGGCGCTTGAGGAGGCGAAAAAGTCATGAGGAGCATGGAGTTTTCCGGCCGCAGCGTCGATGAGGCGATCTTCCTCGGGCTCAACGAGATGGGCGTTACCATCGACGAGGTGGAGATCGAAACGCTCCAGTCCGAGAGCAAGGGGCTCTTCGGCATCGGCGCCAAGATGGCCGTCGTGCGTTTGACGGAGCGCGAAGTACCGCTCGTGATGGAGATGGAGCAGGTTTATCGGCGCGAGCAGGAGTCGCAGGCCCGCCTTGAGCGGCGGCCGCGTGACGAGCGCGGGCGCGGCGGACAGGGCCGCGGCGGACAAGGGCGAAGCGGACAGGAACGCGGCGGACAGGGACGAAGCGGCGCGGAGCGCGCCCCCCGTTCCGGCGGCTACGGCGAGCGAGCGCCGGAGCCCGTCGCCGAGGAGCATTACGATTACAGCGAGGAGCTTGCAAAGAACACGCCCTGCGCGGTGTTTTTAAGCGGACTGCTCGAGCGCATGCAGGTATCGGGGCGCGTGCTGGCCGCCGAGGTGGACGGCGGGCTGCGCCTTTGCATCGACGCGGAGACGATGGGGCTGCTCATCGGCCGCCGCGGCGAAACGCTTGACGCGCTGCAATATCTTGCCTCGCTTGTGGCCAACCGCGGCCGCAAGGAGGAAGGGTACCTGCGCATCACGCTCGACACCGAGGGCTACCGCTCCCGCCGCGAGGAGACGCTGCGGCGGCTCGCGCACCGCAACGCCGTGCGCGTACGCCAAACGGGCCGTCCGGTCGCGATGGAGCCCATGAATCCCTACGAGCGGCGCATCCTCCACAGCGCGCTGCAGGGCTTCTCGGGTGTAAGCACCCACAGCGAGGGCGAGGAGCCGAACCGCCGCGTGATCATCACGCCGGAGAAGTAAGGCAAATGCGTTGACGCCGCCCGGTTCGGGCGGCGTCTTTGTCCTGTGTTGCCAGCGGATGCGCTGCCTCGCTCTGGTTGGTTTGCAAGGCTCCGCCCCGTACCCTGCCCAAGGGAAACCCCTCGGAGAGTCCTGTAGGTTCGTTGGATGTGTAACATAGGGGAGGGGGTTCGGGGGCGCTGCCCCCGACGCAGCCCCTTGCAGCAAGACCGCGCCCCGCAAACGGTTCAAGGGAAAACCCCTTGGGAATTTCCTAAGTTAGCCGGATGTGCGGTGAACTGCGGAGGTCCAGGGGTGTTGCCCCTGGCCTGGGATTGGAGATCGCATGGAAGACACCATATTCGCACCCTCGTCCGCCATCGGCGGCGCGATCGCCGTGCTGCGCGTGTCCGGACCGGAGGCGCGAAAAACGGCGGCGCTGTTTGACCGCGATGCGACGAAGATGCCGCGGCGGCTTGTGCACGCCTGTCTCTATGAAGACGGGGAGCTGCTCGACGACTGTATGTGCGCCTTTTTGCCGGGGCCGAACACCTATACGGGCGAGGACACGTTTGAAATTCATTGCCACGGCGGCATGCGCACGGTGCAGCGCGCGCTCGGCGCGCTAAGCAGGCTCGGCTTTCGGGCGGCGCAGGCGGGCGAGTTTACCAAGCGCGCCTTTCTCAACGGCAGGATGGATCTTTCGGCCGCCGAGGCCGTGATGGACGTGATCAACGCCGAAGCCGAGCAGAGTCTCAAGGCGGCGTTGCTGCAACTGCACGGCAGCGTCAAGCGCGAGATTGACTCGCTTGAAGCGCTGCTGCTCGACGCGCTTTCCTCCGTTGACGCCGCGCTCGATTACCCGGATGAAACGGAGGCGGACGTGCTTGCGGCAATGCCGGGTTCGCTTGCCGAAGCGCTCGGGCGCGTGGAGCTGTTGATCGCCGAATCCCGCCGCGGGCGCGTGCTGCGCGACGGGCTGCGCGTGGCGATTGTGGGCAGGCCGAACGTAGGCAAGTCGTCGCTGCTGAACGCGCTGCTTGGCGAGGAGCGTGCGATTGTCACCGCGGAGGCAGGCACCACGCGCGACCTCATCGACGCGCGCTGCGCGCTAAACGGCGTGCCCGTGCGGCTCGTCGATACGGCGGGCATCCGCGAGGCGGAAAATGAGGTAGAGCGCATCGGCGTTTCCCGCGCGCGTGAGGCGCTGCGCATGGCGGACGTTTCCCTCGTTATACTTGACGGCTCCATGCCGCTTACGCGGGACGATTGGGAGCTGCTAAGCGAGACGGCGGGCCAAACCCGTCTGCTCGCAATCAACAAATGCGACCTGCCGCAGCGGGCGCGGCTCGAGCAGCCGCATCTTTGTGTGAGCGCGCGCACGGGAGAGGGACTCTCCGCGCTGGTCGGCGCCCTGCTTGCCTTGGCGGCGCCGGAACGCGCGGATGGCGCGTATATCACAAACGAGCGGCACATCCGTGCGCTCGAACAGGCGCGCGACGCGCTGCGCGATGCGCAAAACGCATCCGAGCTTGACTGCGCCGCGACCGACATGCGCAACGCCCTGCACCAGCTTGGCCTGATCACGGGTACGGACGCGGACGCCGAGGTCATCGAGCGCATCTTCGCGCGCTTCTGCGTGGGGAAATAGCCGCTGGTTTGACCGATATATTTCATTACTAAGGAAGGGATGCCGCATGGACGAGTCCGTACTGTTCCGGCTTGCCGCGCCAACCGACGCGCCGGCGCTCGCCTACGTGCGGCTGGAAACGCGCGAGGAGACGTATCGCGGCATCTACCCCGACGCGTGGATCGACGGGTTCGACCTTACCGCATCGGAGGAGCGGTTCCGCGGCATGATTGCCGATGCGGAGCAGCGCGTGTATCTCATTAAAATCGAAGACGCGCTTGCCGGCTACCGCTGCTGCGGCAGGCCGCTCGAGGCGACTATGCCCGAGGGCTCGGTCTGCATCAACATGCTCTACCTGCTTCGCGCGTTTCAGCGGCGCGGCATCGGCATACGCGCGATTGAGCGCGTCCGCGCATACTGCCGCTCGCTCGGCGCGGATCGCTTCTACAACGGCTGCAACATGCACAATGCAAACGCCGTGCGCTTCTACCTTGCCATGGGCGGCCGTGTCGTCGCCGAGCACGGCGGACACGAGAACCGAGCGCTGGATCAGTATGTGTTCGAGCACCTTGTGCGCGTGGAGTAACGGAAAGCGGGTAGAATCTTTAGGCTTCTTATTTCAAGGGCTCCGCCAGGGGCAGAGCCCCTGGACCCCATAGTTTCAATGCGCATCCAAATAACCCGCGGGCTTCCAAAGGGCCTTGCCCTTGGCAGAGGTGCGGGGCAGCGCCCCCGGAATGCGGGCGTTCCTTTCCGCAGCAGCGCCCCCGCAAACAGCGAGCAACAAAAACGGGAGCCGCGCGGCTCCCGTTTCACATTTGATCCGATCGATTCATCCGAGCAGGCCGCGCTTCGGAATAAACGCGGCGTCAAGGTGTTCGAGCAGACCGCCGTAGGGTTCGGCGGCGCTGATGGCATTCGTGGTCAGCACTGTGAGCGCCTGCTTTTCAAGCGGGCTCACCGCGTGCAGGGCAAGGTAGTAGGGCGGCTCCTGCTCGGGTATGTAGTCGTCCGCGCCGATGGCGAAACCCTGCGTGCGCGCGCTTTCGGCAAACAGCGTGCGCGCGAAAGCGCTCGGCAGGTAGAAGTGCAGATTGACGCGGCGGTAGGCGGCGTTATCGTCCCCGCGCTCGCGCAGCGCCCGAATGTAGCGCTCGTTGTCAACGCTCTGGCGCTTGGCCGCGTCCGGCACGAGCAGGCGGTAGTAGGTCTGGCGGTTCGGCTCGTCGGCCTTGAGGCATTCGAGTTTGAGCGCCGTCTCGTCGGCGCAGAGCGCAAGCATCGGCACAAGCAGCCGCGCGTCGGCGGTGTAGAAGTAGTAGCGCCGCTGCGCGCCGACGTCGATCGAGCCCACGAACACGCTCTGGCTGCCGAGGATTTTGAGGGCATCCTTACACACGCTCTTGAGGATGCGCCGCTCGCGCGCGGTAAAATCGGTTGCGCTCGGGTTTTTTGAGTAACAGGTGAGGTAGAGCAGCGTCGTAAAATCGCCGAGCGCGTCGAACTCCTCCGCGTAGGCTAAATCCACGCGGAACTTTGCCGGCAGGCCCTGCAATTCCCAGTCGTACGCGTACCACTCACTCATGCGTCAAAACCGCTTTGATGCGCCGAACGCCCGCGCTCGACGCCTCCTCCTTCTTGATTGTAAAATGGCCAAGCTCCCCGGTGTGCCCGGCGTGCGGCCCGCCGCAGATCTCGCGGCTGACCCCCGCAACCGTATAGACCTTGACCTTCGAGCCGTACTTGCTCTCAAAGAGGCCGATCGCGCCGCTTTGCTGCGCCTCGGCGATGGTCGTCTCCTCGCAGGTGACCAGGATATCCCGCGCGATGGCGTCGTTGACGAAGTCCTCCACAGCCTTGAGCTCCTCGGGCGTGACCCGGCGCGGGAAGCTGAAGTCGAAGCGCAGCCGTTCGGCGGTGATGTTGCTGCCCTTCTGGGCAATGCTCTCGTCGTTGAGCACGGCGCGCAGCGCCGCCTGCAAGAGGTGCGTGGCGGTGTGCAGGCGCGCAGTCTCCTCGGAGTGGTCGGCAAGCCCGCCCTGAAAGCGCTGTTCCGCGCCCGCGTGGGAAAGCTCCTGATGCGCCTTGAACGCCGCGGCAAAGCCGTCGAGGTCGACCGTCAGATCATGCTCCGCCGCAAGCTCCTGCGTAAACTCGATCGGGAAGCCGTAGGTATCGTAGAGGTGAAAGGCTGAAACGCCGTCGATGCGCGAGCCGGAGATCGTCGGCAAGAGCCGCTCGAATTCCTTGATGCCTTTTTTGAGCGCGTGCGCGAAACGCTGCTCCTCGGCGTTGAGCTCGTCGAGGATGCGCGCGCGGTTGTCGGGCAGCTCGGGGTAGAAGTCGCCGTATTGTTCGAGCACGGCTTCGGCAATGCGGCTCAGGCTCCCCTCGGGCACGCCAAGCTGCATGGAGAAGCGGATTGCGCGGCGGATGAGCCGGCGCAGGATATAGCCCTGATCGACGTTGCCCGGAACGATGCCGCGCTGGTCGCCGAGCATGAACACCGCGCAGCGGATATGGTCGGCTACGATGCGAAACATCCGCGTCGTCTCGGCGTTTTCGGTATAGCGCTTGCCCGAGAGCGCGGAGATGCAAGCGATGATGCCCGAGAACGCGTCGGTATCGTACACGCTCGGCACGCCCTGCAATGTCGCGACCGTGCGGTCGAGTCCCATGCCGGTGTCCACGTTCTTCTGCGCGAGCGGCTCGAAGGCGCCGTCCGCGGTCTTGTTATATTCCATGAACACGTTGTTCCAGATTTCCAGGTACTTGCCGCAGTCGCAGCCGGCCTTGCAGTCGGCCCCGCAGGCTCCCCGGCCCGTGTCGTAGAAGATCTCCGTATCC
>CAYMSL010000071.1:0-9648 GCA_964393095.1 uncultured Oscillospiraceae bacterium
GGGCATCGCCGAGGAGCAAGCGGTGACGATGGCGGCGGGCATGGCCGCGTGCGGCATGCGCCCGGTCGTGGCGCTTTACTCGACGTTTTTGCAGCGCTCGTACGATCAGGTGCTGCACGACGTCTGCCTGCAAAAGCTGCCCGTCGTGTTTGCGATCGACCGCGCGGGGCTGGTCGGCGAGGACGGCGAGACGCACCAGGGCCTTTACGACGCGGCGTTTCTAAGCACCATGCCGAATATGACGATCTATTCGCCGGCAACGCAGCAGGAGCTTGTGCACATGCTTTCCTACGCGATCGGGCGCGGGGAGCCGGCGGCCATCCGCTACAACCGCGGGTGCCTCATGCAGGCGGTTTCGTCCGCCCCCGTCGAAAGGGGCGTTTGGGAGGTGCTCGAGCCCATCGCGCGGCGCACGATTGTCGCCACGGGCAGCATGGTCGCCCTCGCGCTGCCCGTTGCGCGCAGGCTTGGCGCCGGGCTTGTCAACGCCCGCACCATTAAGCCCCTTGATGAAGCGCTGCTCGCGCGCATCAGGGGTGAAGCGGAGCGTGTGGTTGTGCTCGAGGACGGCGTCGACTGCCTGGGATTGCAGATTTCCGCCAGGATCGCGCCGGTAACGGTCGTGCGCATGTGCGCGCCGGACGAGCCGGTCTGCCACGCGAGCGTTTCGCAGCAGCGCGTACGCTGCGGCTTTACCGAGGAAGCGCTGATTAAAAACCTGCTGGGGGACGAGGCATGAAGACGCGGCTCGATACGCTGCTCTTTGAGCGCGGGCTGGCAAAAAGCCGTGAGCAGGCGCGGGCGCTGATCCTCGCGGGCGAGGTTATTGTCGGCGGCGAACGCGCTGCGAAGGCGGGCCAGGCGGTGGACGAAGGCGCGCAGATCAGCGTGCGCGAGAGCGCCTGCCCGTTCGTGAGCCGCGGCGGGTTTAAGCTGCAAAAGGCGCTTGCGGTATTTCCGCTCTCGCTTGAGGGCGCCTGGGCCGCGGACATCGGCGCCTCGACGGGCGGCTTTACCGACTGCATGCTCAAAAGCGGGGCCGCGCGCGTCTACGCCATCGACGTTGGCTACGGCCAGCTCGACTGGACGCTGCGCAACGACCCGCGCGTCGTCGTGCGCGAGCGCGTCAACGCGCGCTTCATCGAGCCCGCCTGGTTTGAACGCGCGCTCGACTTTGTCTCGATCGACGTGTCGTTTATCTCGCTCGATAAGATTCTGCCGCCGCTGTTTGCCTGCCTCAGGGAAGGCGCGAGCGTCGTCGCGCTCGTCAAGCCGCAATTCGAGGCCGGGCGCGGCAAGGTGGGCAGGCACGGCGTCGTTTCGGACGCGGATACCCACGTCGAGGTGATCGAGCGCGTCTGCGCCGTGGCGCGCGGCGCGGGCTTTTCGCTCGAAGGGCTGTCCTATTCACCGATACGCGGCCCGAAGGGAAATATCGAATTCCTGCTTTGGCTCGCAAAATGCATACCCGGAACGTCCGATGGGGCGCGTATCACGCTGGAAACCACGGTTTCGGTGGTGACCGAGGCGCATAATACCTGTATATAGCAAGATAATATTCACGATTTTACTTGTATTTTTATAAACATGCCTGTATACTGGGAGCACATCGATTTTTAAAACGCCGGGAGATACGCCATGCAGCTCGGCTTTGCCGTTAACCTCGAAAAAGAAGGCGTCGCCGCGCATCGCGAGGACCTCATGCGCGAGGCCCGCGAGAATGGGTATGCGTGCGCCGCGTTCGACCGGGCGGAGCAGCTGCGCCATGCGGCACAAACGCCGGACGTGCTCGTCGTCCTCGGCGGCGACGGGTCGCTGCTGCGCTTTGCCGCGGCGGCGGCTGAGCTGGGCCTGCCGATCCTCGGGGTCAACCTCGGGCGCGTCGGTTTTCTGACGGAGATTCCAAAGTCCGCCTTTCTTTCGGCGATCGCGCGCATCGGGCGCGGCGACTACCGCGTGGAGGAGCGCATGATGCTCTCCTGCTGCGCCGAGGGCGTGCCGTGCGCCCACTGTCTCAACGATATCCTCGTGTTCAAACACTCGTTTTCCGGCACGGTGCTTGTGGACGTGCGCTGCGACGATCAGCTCGTAGGCTCGGTGTTCTGCGACGGCATGCTCGCCTCGACGCCGACGGGCTCGACCGCCTACAACCTTTCCGCCGGCGGCCCGGTGGTCACGCAGAACCTCGACTCCATCGCCGTTACCCCCGTGTGCTCGCACACGCTCTACATGCGGCCCGTCGTGTCCGCGCCGGACTCGCTCTGGACGTTCGACGTGCACAGCCCCGGGTTTGTCGCGGCGGACGGCGTCAAGATGCACGAGCTTGCGGCCGGGGGGCGCGTATCGGTAACGGGCAGCGATCTGCGCGCGCGCTTCATCCGCTTTGGCGAGCAGGACGTCTTTTCGCTCATCAAACAAAAACTTTCCTAGACAAAAACGGCGCGGCATGCGCACGACACACGATTGAGGTTAAGGACATGAAAGCAAAACGGCATGAGATGATCTCGAAGCTTGTTGCGGGCGAGAACGTCGAAACGCAGGAAGAGCTTGCGGGCAAGCTGCGCGAGCTGGGCTTTTCGGTCACGCAGGCAACCGTCTCGCGCGACATCAAGGAACTGCGGCTCATCAAGGTGCTCACGCCCGAGGGCCGCTACCGCTACGCGACCGTGGAGAAGGCCGAGGCGGATCTGCAGGAGCGCTTCATCCGCATCTTCAGCAACTGTGTGCTCTCGGTTACGAGCGCGGGCAACCTGATCGTCATCAAGACCATCGCGGGCAGCGCCTCCGCCGCGGGCGAGGCGGTCGATTCGCTCAAGTGGCCGGATATCCTGGGTTCGATCGCGGGGGATAACACGATCTTCATCGCGGTGCGGGAGGTCAAGGTCGTAAGCGATATCGTCAAAAAATTTCAAAAGATGCTGAAATAGGAGGGCGACTTTCTTGCTCAGGCAGTTATCGATCAAGAACGTCGCGCTGATCGACCGGCAGACCATCGAGTTTTTCGACGGTTTTTCCGTGCTGACCGGCGAAACCGGCGCCGGAAAATCCATCATCATCGAGGCGCTCAACTTCGTGCTCGGCGAACGCGCAAGCCGCGAGCTTGTCAAGTCCGGCGAGGAGCGCGCGAGCGTCGAGGCGCTCTTTGCCGTGCGATCGGGCGATCCCGCGGAGGCGGTGCTCGACGAGCAGGGCATCTCCTGTGAGGACGGCGAGCTTACGCTCTATCGCGAGTTTACGCTTACCGGCAGAAACGTCTGCCGCGCGAACGGCACGATGATCTCCGCCGGCACGCTCAAGCTTATCGGCGACGCGCTTGTGGACATCCACGGCCAACACGAGCACCAGTCGCTGCTCGATCCAAAGCGGCACATCGTGCTGCTCGATCGTTTTGCCGGCCGCGAGGCGGCCGAGGCCAGGGCGCTCGTGGCCGAGGCGTACCACCGCGCGAGCGACGCGCAAAAGAAGCTGCGCGCGGCGCAGTTTAACGAGCAGGAGCGCGCGAGAAGATGCGACCTGCTTTCCTACCAGGTTCGGGAGATCGACGGCGCAAACCTCGTCGACGGCGAGGAGGAGCGGCTTGAAGAGCAGCGCGGGCTGCTGCAGAACGCGCAGGCCATCATGGAAGGGCTCGAAGGGGCGGGCGAAGCGCTCTCCGGCGAGGAGTCCGGCGCGCTCGAATCGCTATCCGTGGCGCTGCGCATGCTCGACGGTATCGCGCGCTACCGGGCGGACTTTGCCGAACTTTCCGAAAAGCTGCACACACTCTACTATGATCTCGAGGACGCTTCCTACGGCGTGCGCGATTTTCGCACGGGCTTTGCCTACGAACCCGGCATGCTCGACGAAATCGAGAACCGCCTTGAACTGATCGCGGCGCTCAAGCGCAAATACGGCGCGACGATTGCCGAGATGCTCGCGTTTCGCGCGCACAGCGCCGAGGAGCTTTCGCTGCTTGAAAACGCGGAGGAGCGCCGCGAGCAATTGCAGGAGGCGTATGATGCGGCCAAACGCGACTATGACGCGCGCGCGGAGGCGCTTATGCAGATCCGGCGCGCTGCGGCGCAGCGGCTCTCCGCGCGGCTTTTGCCGGAGTTTGCGGATCTCGGCATGCCGCACGCGGCGTTCGAAGCGGCGTTTACCCGGCTTTCCGGCGAGATTCCCTCGCCAAACGGCGCCGAGGAGGTCGAGTTTCTGCTTTCGACGAACCGCGGCGAGCCGGTCAAGGCTCTTTCGCGCGTGGCCTCCGGGGGCGAGCTTTCGCGCATCATGCTTTCTTTTAAATCCGTGCTCGCCGATCTCGACGGCATCCCGACGATGGTCTTCGATGAGATCGACAGCGGCATCAGCGGCCAGGTCGGCACGGCGGTGGCGGTGAAGATGCGCGAGATCGCCGCGGGCCACCAGGTGCTCTGCATCACGCACCTTGCGCAGATCGCGGCAAGCGCGTCGTGGCAATATCTGGTATTCAAGGAAGAAACAGGCGATCGCACGCGATCCTTTGCGCGTTTGCTCGATGAAGCGGAGCGCGTCGACGAACTTGTGCGCATCATGGGCAGCGCGCCGGACGACAAAATCGCGCGCGAACACGCGCAAAGGCTCATCGAATCGGCGCCCGCCGCGGCAAAGCGCGCGGTGGAATAGGTTTCCGATACTGCCACAAATCCACACGGCATAATTTTCACCTCCCTTCGCAACCTAAGTCTTACCGGCAAATGGCCGCGAAGGCAAATGAGGTGACGCATTGAACGGACGGATCAAATCCGCGCTGCCGCGCGTGTTCGCAATAGCCGTATGCGCGGCTTTGATCGTACTCAACTACTCCGCCCCGATGCGCTATGTGCGCACGCTGCCCGAGACGCTGCATGTCTCCGCATCCTCGCGCGCCTCCGTTCTTGCCCAGAGCGAAACGCGTTTTTTGACCGTCAGCGACGAGGCCGTCGCGGTCTCCCTCAGCGGGGACGAGCGGCTCTCCGAGGCGGCGGAGACGGTCACCTACCGGCTTTTCGGCGTTGTGCCGGTCAAGACGATCGAGATTGTGCGCGGCGCGGCGACCTATCTTGCGCCGGGCGGCACGGCGGTGGGCATCATGATCCGCACGCAGGGCGTGCTGGTCGTGGGACTCGGCGCGGTGGATACGGCGGAAGGCATGATCAGCCCCGCGAGCGCCGCGGGCATCCGCCAGGGCGACGTGATCCTTGCGGCCAACGACGAGAGCGTAAAAAACGCCGACCATCTTGCGTCGATCTGCCGCGCGTCCGACGGCACGGTGCGATTGCGCCTTGAACGCGGCAAGGAGACGCTCGATACCACCGTTACGCTCATGCGCGACAAGGCGGAAAACGCCTACCGCATCGGCCTTTGGGTGCGCGACAGTACGGCGGGCGTCGGCACGCTGTCGTTCTACGACGTTGAGACCGGCTGGTTTGCGGCGCTCGGGCACCCCGTGTCGGATATCGACACGCAGTCGCTTCTTAGCGTACGCGAGGGGCGCATACTCGAAAGCGACATCGTCGGCGTCGAGAAGGGACGCGAGGGCAGCCCCGGCGAGCTCGTCGGCGTGTTTTCCGCAAGCGGCGAGGCGCTCGGGGAAATCCTCGTCAACAGCGAGTTCGGCATATTCGGGCGCATGAATATGCCATATGTAAACGAGGCCTTCTCCGAGGTTGAGATGGCCTACAGCTACGAGGCGCACCTCGGCTCGGCCGAGATGATCGCGACCGTATCCCAGGAGGGCGCGCAGGCGTTTGCGTGCGAGATCATCCGCGTCAACGCGCAAAACAGCGCGGCGGGCAAGGGCATGATCGTCGAGGTAACCGACGAACAGCTGCTTTCCCTTACCGGCGGCATCGTGCAGGGCATGAGCGGCTGCCCGGTGTTGCAGGACGGCAAGCTCGTGGGCATCGTTACGCACGTGTTTGTCAACGATCCGACGCGCGGGTATTGCATCTATGCCGAATGGATGCGCAACGAGATTCTGCAAGGCGCGAACCAAGCTTCGGGAGAGTGAGCGGCGCGCGGAAATGGATGGGGTGGGATGAGCAAAAAGAGTCTTTTGATCGCAAGCAGCAACACAGCCGATGTCAAGGGTCTCGAGGACGCGTTTCGCAACCTCGAGCTGATCCGTCTGCTGCCGAGCGCGTTTACCGGGCGCGAGACGATCAGCGCAATCCTCGCGCGCGACGTCGACTTCCTTATTCTCGATCTTTTCTTGCACGATCTCGACGGCATCAGCGTTCTGGATTTTACCGCGAAACTCGGGGAGGATCGCCGTCCGCTCGTATTTATCATCACCGCGCTTGCGGACGACAGGCTGCTGCAACTCATCAAAGACCGTGTGGTTTACTGCTTTACAAAGCCGCTTACCTACGAGCACGTACAACTGCGCGTGCTCGAGTTTTTGCGCCTTTCCGAGCGGGACAACGAGAGGTCGGGCGAGGCGGTGGATATTCTTGAAAGCCAGATTGCGGCCGGTATCCGCGCCATCGGCGTGCCGGCGCACCTCAAGGGCTACTACTACCTGCGCGACGCGATCCGCATCTATGCCCAAAGCGAATCGCCCGTGGAGCTGAGCATCACAAACGACATCTACCCCACGGTGGCCAAGCTCTACAACACGCGCCCGCCGCTTGTCGAGCACGCGATGCGAAACGCCATCGAGATCGCCTGGACGCGCGGCAACCTCGATACGATACACGAATACTTCGGCTACACGATCAACGACTATAAAGGCAAGCCGAGCAACCTCGAGTTTGTCGCCATGATGGCGCAGCGCGCGCTGACCTACATCCGCAAATAACGTTCTTTTCGTCTCGTTATCGAAAGCGCTTGTCCCGCATAAGGTGGTGTATGCGGGACTTGTTTTTCCAACTTGTTAAGCGGGCGCGCGAGCGGCTTGGCGGCTGCCGCAACGCGCTGCTGCTCTACGGGGCGCTTGCCGTGCCGGCGGCGGCGTGCGGCTACGCGCTCTTTCAGGCGCTCTATCGCGAGAGGATCGTATCGCTTTTCGCAGGCCTAACGGCGTGGCCCGCCGCCCCGGGCGGCATGGGCGCAATGCTGCTGTTTGCCGCCGCGCCGCCGCTTCTCTTCGGGGCGGCAATGCTGCTAAGCGGCCTCTCGGCGTACGCGCTTCCGCTTTGGTGCCTTGCCGTGCTTGGCTATGCGGGCGGGACGGGCATGACGGCGGGCTTTGGCGGCGCGCTTTGGAGCGCGGGGCTTCGCGGCGCGGGATTCTGGCTCTGCCTGTGCCCGGCCATGGCGTTTATGCCGCTCTACGCGGCGTTTGCGATGCAGCCCATTCGCTCGCTGCAAAGGCGCGGCGAGCAAAGCGAGGAGGAGCGCGTTCAAGGGCACGTGCTCAGGTGCCTGTTTACCATGACGCTGCTTGCCGTGCTCGCGACGCTGCTTGCTGCGCTCGGCGCCTACGCCCTTCGGCAGCTCCTCGATTGACTGTGCGCGCTTTTTGGGATAAACTGCATTGTGAGGTGAAAAGCATGCAGCAAAACGATAAAAAGCGCGTCATCCTGATCATACTCGACAGCGTCGGCATCGGCGCGATGCCGGATGCGGCGGCGTTTGGCGACGAGGGCGCGCACACGCTCGGCAACATCCGCAAGGCGCGCGGCAGGCTCGATTTACCAAACATGACGGCCCTTGGCCTCGCGCAGATCGAGGACAGCCGGCTCGATCCGATTGCCGCCGCGCCCACGGGCTGCTACGGCCGCTGCGCCGAAGAGACGTGCGCCAAGGACACGACCTGCGGCCATTGGGAGATCGCGGGCCTGCCGCTCGAGCAGCCGTTTCAGACCTACCCGAACGGCTTTCCCGCGCAGCTCATGGAAGAGTTCGAGCGTCGCATCGGCCGCGGTACGCTCGCAAACTATCCGGCAAGCGGCACCGTCATCATCAACGAACTCGGCGACGAGCACGTCAAAACCGGCAAACCCATCGTCTATACCTCGGCCGACAGCGTGTTTCAAATCGCCATGCACGAGGACGTGATTCCGCTTTCCGAGCAGTACCGCATCTGCGAAATCGCGCGCGAGCTGCTCGTGGGCGACCATCTCGTCGGCCGCGTGATCGCCCGCCCGTTCGTCGGCGCAGACGGCGTATATACGCGCACGGAAAACCGGCGCGACTACGCGATCGAACCCTTTTCGGACACGATACTCGACGCGCTTGATCGGCGCGGCCTGCCCGTCGTGGGCATCGGCAAGATCGAGGATATCTTCTGCCACCGCGGCGTGACGATTGCCGACCACACGCGCAACAACCACGACGGCACCGCCGCGACGATCCGCTTTGTCGAGAGCGGCGAGGGCAGCTTCATCTTCAGCAACCTTGTCGACTTCGACATGCTCTTTGGCCACCGCAACGACGTGGAGGGCTACGCCGCGGCGCTCGAGGCGTTCGACGCGGCGCTGCCTCGCATCCTCTCCGCGCTCAAGGCGGGCGACGTGCTCATGATCTCGGCCGACCACGGCTGCGACCCGACCACCGCGAGCACGGATCACTCGCGCGAGTATATCCCGCTGCTTGTTACCGGCGCGCCGGTCAGGCAAAACGTCAACCTCGGCACGCGCACGAGCTTTGCCGACATCGGGGCCACGATCTACGAATACCTCACGGGCGAAACCTGGAATGCCGGCAAGTCGTTCTGGGGCCTGATCGGCAGGGACGCGTAGCCATTTGCGGCGAGCCGCAAAGGCGTTTGCGCACCCCGCGCAAACGCCTTTCTTATCTAAAAACGACAGAAGCGCGCAAAAAAGCAACGCGGATTGCGGCGCGAATTTGAAACTTGCCGGTTTGGCTTGCCGACCGGCGCCGCGCCGGTCTATAATAAAAAAAAGCGACAGGAGGACGATGAACTTGATTGGGGTCATCTTCGGTGAAAAGGGAACGGGTAAGACAAAGCAGCTGCTCGACAGGGCGAACGCCGCCGTTTTAAAAGCAAAGGGCAACGTCATCTTTATCGACAGCGACAACAGCTACATGTACGACCTCTCCACGAAGGTACGCTTCATCAACGCCACCGACTACGGCGTCACGACGCCCAAGATGCTCTATGGTTTTCTCTGCGGCCTCGCCGCGGGCGATTTCGACCTTGAAACCGTCTTTATCGACGGGCTTCTTTCCATCGTTCATCATTCGCTGGACACGCTCGAAGGCCTCTTTGCCGAGCTGCACGCGTTTTCCGATAAACACGGCGTCAATATCATCCTCAGCATGAACGGCAGCGCCGATACCGTACCGGCGTTTCTGCGCGCGGATATTCTCGAGACAAGATAGGATCAGAAAAGCAAATGCGATATCTTAGCACAAGGGGCGGGGAAGCGGTTTCCGCGGCGGAGGCGATCGTGCGCGGCATCAGCCCGTCCGGGGGACTCTATGTCCCGGAACGCTACCCATGCGTGGCGTTCGACGCGGGAAACGGCACGGGCTATCGCCAAACCGCCCTGCGGGTGCTTCGCGCCTACCTGCCCGAGATGGAGGAAACGCTGCTAAGCGGCATGATCGAGGCGGCCTACCGCAGCTTCGACGCGCCCGAGGTTGCGCCGCTGGTGCGCCTGAGCCAAACCGATCACATCGCGGAGCTTGGGCACGGGCCGACGATGGCCTTTAAGGACGTGGCGCTGCAGATGCTGCCGCACC
>CAYMSL010000072.1:0-3619 GCA_964393095.1 uncultured Oscillospiraceae bacterium
GCTCGCCGAAGGGAATCTCGTACTCGGCCTCCGGCACGCCGCCCTCGTGGAAGAGTTCTCCAACGTCGTAGATGCGCTGGCTCTCGAGGAACACCACCGGATCCGTGCCGTTGAGCGCGGACTGCATAAGCCCCTTTGCGTCGTAAGGCGTCGCCGGGAAAACGACCTTGAGACCCGGAATATGCGCAAGCAGCGCCGACCAATCCTGCGAGTGCTGCGCGCCGTACTTGGAGCCGACGCTCATGCGCAGCACCACCGGCATCTTGATTACGCCCGCGCTCATGGCCTGCCATTTGCAGAGCTGGTTAAAGATTTCGTCGCCCGCTCGGCCTAAGAAGTCGCAATACATCAGTTCCGCAACCGCTCTGCCGCCGCTCATGGCGTAGCCGATTGCGGCGCCGACGATGCCCGCCTCCGCGATGGGCGTGTTGAACAGACGGTGGTACGGAAGCGCCTCCGTCATGCCGCGGTAGACCGCGAACGCGCCGCCCCAGTCGCGCACATCCTCGCCGAAAGCCACCAGCGTCGCATCCTCGTAGAATTTATTGATGATGGGCTCGGCAATGCCGTCGCGCAGCTGATAGAGACGATTCTTGCTTACCGGCTTGCCGTCCGCCTCGAACGCAAAGCGCGACTTCTTCGCGATTTGCTGGACGCGCGGGCATTCCTCGATCGGCAGCAGTACCTCGGGCTTACGCCCGGCGTCGAACGAACGCACGGTGCCGTTTGAGAGCATGAGGTTCGCGATAAAGTCGCTCTCGCTGCCAAAGATATCGATGCGCGGAGAAACCGCGGGGTCGATCGCAAGCTTGAGGTTGCCCAGCATATCGGCGCGCACCTTATCCCAGATCGCATCGAGGTCGGACTGTGCGCAAACCTTGGCCTCGACAAGCTGCCGCCCGAACGAGACGATCGAATCCTGCTCTTCCCAGGACGCAAGTTCTTCCTTCGTGCGGTACGTGCTCGCATCCGACGGGCTGTGGCCGCTGAAGCGATAGGTGACGACGTCAAGCAGCACGGGGCCGTCGTTCTTGGCCAGCGGAAGCTTGCGGCGGTAGGCGTCGATGACGGCGAGCGGGTTGTAGCCGTCCACGCGTTCGGCGTGCATGGCCGAGGGCAGCACGCCCGCGGCGACGCGCGCAACCATGTCGTAGCCCATCGTCTCGCCGCAGGTCTGGCCGCCCATGCCGTAGAAGTTGTCGTTGATGTTGAAGAGGATCGGCACGCTCTGGCCATCCTCGCCCCAGAGCGTACGCACCTGGTCCATGGCGGAGATCATCATGCCCTCCCAGACCGGGCCGCAGGCCATGGAGCCGTCGCCGATGTTGCAAATCACGACGCCCGGCTTCTTGTTGATGCGCTTATAAAGCGCTGCGCCCGGGGCGATGCTGCCGCTTCCGCCGACGATGGCGTTGTTCGGATAGATGCCAAACGGCGTAAAGAACGCGTGCATCGAACCGCCGAGGCCCTTGTTGAAGCCGTTCTTGCGCGCAAACGTCTCGCACATCATACCGTAGAGCAGGAAGTTGACGCCGATCTCTTTCACGCTCTTGCCGCTGTCTTTGACAACCGCGAGCGTCTGACCGCCGAAAAAGCCCTCCATGATGCGCATGAGCTCTTCGTCGCCGAGTATCTCGATTGAGCGCAGGCCCTTGGCGAGAATCTCGCCGTGGCTGCGGTGCGAACCGAAGGTATAATCGTCGAGCGTGAGTTCAAACGCCGCGCCGACATACGCGGCCTCCTGCCCGATGCCGAGGTGCGCCGGGCCGGGGTGATTATACTGCACGCCATGATACTCGTTTGTGGTTTTGATGAGGTTGAGCATGGTCTCAAACTCGCGGATATAGCACATGTCGCGGTAGATGTTGAGAAACTCATGCTTTGAAAAGCGTTTCTTTTCATCCGCGACGGTACGCTGATATTCGTTGACGGGTATGGCCGGAAACGTCAGTTTGCCGGGTTTACGCATGGTTTCCGGGTCGATCAGAAGTTGCTTGGACATGGAATACGATCTCCTTCTTTACTGCTGGCGCGATGCGCCTTCTTTATAGCTGAAACGCGGCTTCCCGAAGTATCTCGGAGACCGTCGGGTGTGGAAAGACGATCTTCTGAATCTCTTCGAGCGTGAGCCGAAGCTCGATGAATGTCGCCGCCGCGACGATGAATTCGCTTGCATAGTTGGCAAGCGCCTGCGCGCCGAGCACCGTGCGTGTTGCGTTGTCTACCACAAGCTTCATTACGCCGTCGCCGCCCTCGTTTTCGGCAAGGTAGCGGCCGGAGTAGCGCATGGGCAGGCGCACGATCGATACGTCCAGCCCTTTTGCCTTGGCGGACTGTTCGGTCTCGCCGACCGCGCCGAGCTCGGGATTCGTATAGATGACGGCGGGAATCGCGTGATAGCGCATGGAATCGCGCTTGTTCAGCATCACGTTGACGGCCACCTCCGCCTCGCGATAGGCCGTGTGCGCGAGCATCGAGCGCCCGTTGACATCGCCCGCGGCGTAGACGTCCGGCTGGTTCGTCTTGAGGTGCTCGTCGGTTACGATCGCCCCGCGCTCGGTCAAAACATGGATGCTTTCGAGCCCGATGCCCTGCGTGTTCGGCCTGCGACCGATCGAAAGCAGCACGCGATCGCACTTGACTTCCCCCGCCTGTCCATCCTTTTCATAGCGCACGCAGCCAGCGCCGACCTCGGTAACCTTAGCCGAAAGCAGGAAGGTTACGCCGCGCTTAGTGAACCGCTTTTGCAGAATGGCGACCAACTCCTGATCGTTCTCGCCCGCGATATGATCGAGCATCTCGATCACCGTTACCTTTGCGCCGATCGAGGCATAGTAGCTTGCAAGCTCGAGACCGATCACGCCGCCGCCGATCACGGCAAGGTGCGCCGGTTTTTCGTTCAGGTCGAGAATTTCACGGTTTGTGCAGACAAAGCCGGAGGCAAGCCCCTCCTTAAGCCCCGGAATCGGCGGCACAGCGGGCGAGGAGCCGGTCGCGATCAAAAGCCGTTTGCCAATCAGCGTCTCGCCGCCGGCTTCGACGGTGTAGCCTTCCGCGCCGCGTCCGGTAATCACGCCGCGCGCGTTGACGAGCGTCACGCCGCTTGCCTTGAGCTGGGACTGCACGCCGGCGACCAGCGTCTTAACGACCTTGTTCTTGCGCGCGATCACCTTTGCGTGGTCGAGGGCAAGCCCCTCGGCCGTCACGCCGTAGGCCGCGCCATGCGCCGCGCCGTCGAAGAGCTTTGCCGAATAAAGCAAGGTCTTTGTCGGAATACAGCCCTCGTTGAGGCACACGCCGCCGACGCTGCGCTCCTCGATACAGGCGACCGTGAGGCCCGCATGGCCCGCGCGCTCGCTTGCAAGGTAGCCGGCGGGACCGCCGCCGAGCACGATCAAATCATATGTCATAAGGCGTTCTCCTTCCGCTCAGCCGATCATAAGCAGGTCAAAGCGCTCAAGCGCCGTAACCAGATCCTTGAGGAAGCGCGACGCGGGCGCGCCGGCCGGGTCGGCCGTCGTGCGGCCCACGGCGTCGACGACCGCGACGTAATAGCGCACGGTCGTGCCGGCGGGAAAGGCGGGAATGAGCGCGCCGTAGACGCCGTCACCCGCGGCGC
>CAYMSL010000072.1:3629-8930 GCA_964393095.1 uncultured Oscillospiraceae bacterium
GTAGGCGGTGACCTGTCCCTCCACCGTGCGCACGCGCTCGGTCACGCAGCAGATGCCGAGCAGACCGACCTGCGGCGGGTTGATCACGGGCGTAAAGCTCTCGATGCCGTAGACGCCGACGTTGCTGATCGTAAATGTGCCGCCCGTGAGCAGATCCGGGTTGATACTCCCCTCCTGCGCGGCCTTGGCGAGCGCCTTTGACTCAAGCGCGATCTGGCCCAGCGACTTGGTTTCCGCCGCAAAGAGCGTCGGTACAAGCAGGCCGCGCGGCGTATCGACCGCGATGCCGAGGTTGACATGCTTAAAGTAGCGCACCGTCTCTCCAAGGCAATGCGCGTTGAGCGCGGCATGCCGCATGAGCACGCGCGAAACCGCGAAGAGCAGCATATCGTTGATCGTAATCTTCGGCAGCGCCATCTCCTCGGGCGCAGATTTGATCTGCTCGCGCAGGGCAAGTATCCGCGTTGCATCAAACGAGGTGTTGTGGGTCAACTGCGCCATTTGGGAAAGGCTTTCATACATCGTGCGCGCAATCACGCGGCGCAGGTTCGGCATGCGCACATCCTCGTACTCCGCGTTGTCCGGCGCCACGGCCGGAATCGCGGTAACCGCCGCATCGGCCGGCACGGAGGGCCCTTTCGAAGCCGGCTCCGCCGCAGGGGCCGCGCCCATGCGGGATTCGCGTGCCAAAGCTACGACGTCGCGCTCAATCACGCGCCCGTGCGGTCCGCTGGGCATAGCCTGCGCCGCCGAAACGCCGAGCGTCTCGGCCGCCGCGCGTGCGCGCGGGGAAACGCCGCCATGCTCGCGCGCCGCCTGTGCGCTCTGCACGGCGGGAGCGGGTGCGGAGGCGGTTTCGGTCGCTTTCGTTTCGGGGACGGGCTGGACTTGCGCCGGCTGCGCGCCGTCCGGCGCAAATTCCGCAAACGATTCGCCCGGCGTGCCGATGACGGCCACGTTTGTCAGGCACGGCACGTCGTCGTCCTCGGCGAAGAATACGGCAAGCAGCGTGCCATCCGCCTTTGCCGCCTCTTCGAAGGTGGACTTGTCCGTCTCATAGGTAAACAAGATGTCGCCGACCTGCACCGCGTCGCCCACGTGTTTTTTCCACGCGGTGATGATGCAGCTCTCCACCGACTGTCCCTGCCGCGGCATAATGACCGGAATTGCCATGTTACCCCTCCTTTAAGCGCAATGCGCAACAGATGTTATTTCATTTCTTTCACGTGTTATTTTATAACAGCCCTGCTTATCTGTCAAGTAGATTTCCCTGCGTTTTATGTTGCTTTTTCCCGAAACCACGCGCCACAAAAAAGCGCCGCGCCTTTGACGCGACGGGAATGCCGAACAGAGCGTGGATGATGGCTGAAAATCGGGGATTATGAGAAATTCTTCTCGCCGTTTTTATGACCCGCCGCGCGGCCTTCTCCGGCCCGACAGATAGCGGAAACGCTGCTGCGAGGGCAGGTCGTCCCGACGTTCTTTGGGCGGGAATCCCCGTTCGAACGCCTCCGCCGCCGCTTCGTCAAGATCGAATACTTCATGCTCCAAAAAACGGCCCATACAGTTTGCAAGCGCGCCGCGGAAAAGCTCGTACGCAAGCAGCGCCTCGGCGTACATCGAGTCGGCCGTGCCGATGCCGTACTCCTCCGCGGGCACAAAGCCAAACTGCTCATAGTAGCGCGGATCACCGTAGATCAGGATCGCGGGAAAGCCCATCGCATGCGCAATCGGCGTGGTATGCTCGATCAGCGCCGTACCGATGCCGCGGCATTGGTACATTGGCAGCACGGAGATCGGCCCGAAGGACACGACGGCGCGCTCCGTTTTGTCGTCGCAGAGGATGTGCGCGTGCGTGTAGAGAATGCAGCCGACGATTTGCCCGTTGACGAGCGCGACGAAGGACAGCTCGCGTATCAGCGCTTCCGAATCGCGCAAAAGGTGCGTAAGATAATGTTCGTTGCAGCCGGGTACGTGCCGGTTCCAGAACGCCTCGCGCGTGAGTGCTTCGACGGCGTGTGCGTCCTCAAAAGACCACGGACGAATCGAGATTTCCCGCATCTGCAAGGTTGGCCCCCTCACCGGTGTTTTGCCAAGATCGTACCACACGGCGGCGGCAAACGCAATCGCGGCAAAACAGGCGCCCGGCAAAACCAAGGCGCAATGCGCAAGCATCATAGCAAAGCGGCAGCATTACGCCTTGCGGTATCCCAGAATATGAATACAGCGCATCGTTTGAAAGGAGTAGCTGCCAAGCGGGCGGCCATAGGCATCGTAGGTGTGTGTGGAAACCAGAATGTTGTTTGCCGCCGTTCCTACGGATACCACCACAAGGGTGTGCCCAAAGCGCTCGCCGTCGAAGCTAAGCTGAATGAAATCGCCAAGCTCCACGCCGTCCAGTGCAACCGTGCTGCCAAAGGGACCGGCGCCTTGATTGCCGATTAGAAAGTTATAGAAATACGGCACACCCGTCCAGGAAGCGCTGCGGGCGTTGGCGCTGATGTAGTACCAGCCGGTCACCGTCGTAAAGTTCATCACCCCGGTGCCGGCATACAGCACCTGTGAAGCAAAGTTTGTGCAATCGCCGCCGAGGTCGGAAAAGTCATAGTAGGCCGGATTTCGCGCATATGCCCACCGATGTGCGTACTGTACGGCCTTATCGCGGCGGTATAGCCCGATCTCCTTCATAGATACCCCACCGTCGCGCGAATCATGGCGGACGCAGCCGCTTGATTTGGTTTGCGCTATTTATGAACTATGCCTGCGGGCGGGGAAAGGTGCCAGAAAGAGTATTCATTTGAACGGAATGAATTGCGTTTTACGCGGGCTCCCCTATTCTTTTTCGATTCTGCGTTCGCGCGTTGTTTGGGGCGTAAGCATCCATAGATTGCATAATCGCATATGCCGGGATACTCCGCAAGTTCTTAACGGGCCTTAGACGGCCTCCACATCACTTATCTACCCAAGCTTTCAGAGCCACGCTTGGCCGTCACCGCCGGGCACCCCCAACGCAAAAGGCCTTCTGTGCGGGTAATAGCCGCGCAGAAGGCCTTTATTACGTTGTGTGCATGCAAAAACAATGGCCAAATCGGCGCGGCTCTAGCGTTCCGCCACGTTCTCTCCACGGTAGCCGAGCGCGCGTGAAATATCCCGCGCGGCCTCGAGTACAAGCTGCTTGGCCCGCTGAAACTCCGCGGACTCGATCGAATGAAACATGCTCACGACCGAGAACGAATAGCATGGCTCGCCGCTGACGTTGTATATGGGCGCGGCGATCGAATGCAGGCCTACGTGGAACTCGCTGTTGTCGATCGCATAGCCGCACTGGCGGATTTTGGCAAGCTCCGCCTCAAGCTCCTCGTAGGTGTGAATCGTATTCGGTGTGTAAATCTGCATGCCGTGTTCCTTGATGATGTGCCTGATCTGCGCATTCGGCAGGAAGGCCAGCATCGACTTGCCTTGCACCGTGCAATGCACGGGCAGCTTCGCGCCGGGCCGCGACACCACGTGGAAGGCGCTCGTCGACTCAAGAAAGTTCATGATGAGCACCTCGCCGCGGCTTAGCAGCGCCAGGCATACCGACTCGTTGAGCTCGACCGAGATATTCTGCATATAGGGCTTGGCGATCGCCGCCACATCCCAGGAGTTGCTGACCGCGCAGCCAAGCTCGAAGAGCCGCAGCCCCGGCCGGTAACGCCCGTCCAGCGGCGACTGCTCCACGATGTCGTGCGTGCGCAGTGTCGAGAGCAGCCGGTGGATGGTGCTTTTGGCAAAGCCGGTAATCTGCGTAAGCTCCTGAAGCGTCAGCGGCTGTTTTGCCTCCGCAAGCACGTCAACAAGCCGCAGGGACTTCTCAACCGACTTTACTTCATCGTTAATCGACGCCATGGCAAGCCTCCCGGTTTGATGATGGTCCGTCGTGTTCAATCTTACACACATCCCGCCCGGCTTTTTAACGCGGCGCCTTCGCTTTGCCCTCGCTTGCTGAATTAGAGCAGCGTCGCGGTTCTGACAAACGAGGCGATGACCTTGCCGCCCCGGATCACGTACGGACGCGACGCGCGCGTACGCAGCGCTTCCTGCACGTTGTCCGCATCGAGGATGTTGCAATCGGCGGGATTGCCGACCGCGATGCCGTACGCGCCGTTCGGATCGAATATGCGCGCGCTGTTCTTTGTGAGCATGTCAAACATGATGCGCGCCGTCTCAGGCGTATTGTACTGCGCCGTGTATGCGCCGACAAGGCCGTAATCGAGCGGGTCGCCCGTGCCGTAGAGGTGGAACCCGTCGCAGATGGTGTCCTGCGCCGTTGCGATGTTGATGCCCATGTCGACCATCTCGCGGATGCGGGTCACGCCGCGCGTGCGCGGTTCGGGGTCGATGCCCATGATCGCGAGCACCTGCGTGTTCGTGCAGATGTTAACGTCCGCCGTGCGCAGAAGCTTCATCACCTTGATCGCGTGGGACTGGTTCTGGTAGGTAATCGACGTGCAGTGACCGCCGGTCACGCGTCCGCCCCAGCCCTTTTGCAGCGTCAGCCACGCCGTATACTCGAGCGTGCGGTCGAACATGTCCTTCGACTGGTCGATGTGCATGTCGATGAGACACCCGTACTTTTCGGCGATCTCGAACACGAGGTCGACGTGCTTAAGCTTCTGCTCGTCAAGCCATTCGGCCGCCGGCATGCCGCCCGCGATATCCGCGCCCATCTCCATGGCTTCCCACATAAGCCGCTCGGTGCCGGCGTTGCAGTAGACACCCTCCTGCGGGAACGCGACCACCTGCAAATCGCAGATGTCCTTTGTCGCTTCCTTGGCGGCCAGCACGCCCTCGAGGCCGACGAGATTTGCCATGTTGTCGATGTCGACGTTCGTGCGCAGCTTCGTCGTGCCGTACATCACGCATTCGCGGATGGCGCGCACCGCGCGCGCCTTAACGTCTTCTACGGTATAATTGCGCTTAATGTCGTGCATGATGCGGATGGAGTCCTCAAGCGTCTCCGCCGTGCTTTCACGGCCGCGCAGCGCCGTGTACGCCTTATCGAAATGCATATGTGTGTTGACAAACGTCGGCGCAACGAGCATGTACTTCGCGTCGATGACCTCGGCGTGCGGCAGCTGTGCCGCATCGATGCCGGGCCGGATCTCCAGGTAGCGGCCGTCGTCTCCGATCAGGATATCCTCGATTTGTCCGTGTCCGAGTACGTTGGCGTTCTTGATGAGGAGCATTGGCATGGTTCCCCTTTCTTTCGCGCGCGCCGACAAGCGGCAGGGAATCCAAAAAGTCTTTGGCGTAAGGCTT